>JAPOJV010000145.1 GCA_029978085.1 bacterium | reverse complement strand
TGGCCGACCTGCCGATCCTCGACAAGGGCATCTACCTGCTCGCGGCCGACGAGGCGGCCGTCATCGCCGCGATCGCCCGGAACGACGCCCGCGAAACGGCCCGGCTCGTCGGGGATGCCGTGACGGCCGGCAAGGGCTGGGCCGTGAAGGTGGCCAATCCCGGCGGCGCGGCCTTCTGGAAGCACGGCCGCCGCGGCGACCACCACGACCTCGACACACCGCTCCCCGAGCATCCGAGCCTCACGCCGCGACTCCTTCTCGACCGACTGGTCACCGCCGTCGAATCGCTCGGCCTTCCGCATCCGCTCCACGTGCACACGGCCAACCTCGGCCTGCCGGGCAACTGGCGGTCGCTCCTGGAGACGATGAAGACGTTCGCCGGCCGGCGGGCGCATCTCGCCCACGTGCAGTTCCACAGCTACACCGGCGGCGATCTCGACGAAGGCTCGTTCGGCTCGGGTGTCGCCCCGCTCGTCGAGTTTTTCAACGCCCACGACTTGCTCACGCTCGACGTCGGCCAGATCCTGTTCGGCGACACGGTGGCGATGACCGGCGATGCCGCCGCGGCCGAGCATCTCGCCCACGCCACCGGCATGCCCTGGATGGCCCACGACCTGCATCTCGAAGGGGGCTGCGGCGTGCTGCCGATCGCCTACCGCGAGAAGAGCATGGTACACGCCTGGCAGTGGGCGATCGGCCTGGAGTGGTTTCTCACCGCAACCGACCCGTGGCGGGTGGCCCTCTCCACCGACCACCCCAATGGCGCCCACTTCACGGCCTATCCGCACCTCATGCAACTCCTGGGCGACGCCGCCTTCCGCCGCGCGGCCTTCGACCGGATCCATCCCGCCGTGCGCAGGCGGAGTCCGCTCAAGGATCTCTCCCGCGAATACACGCTGCAGGAGCTGTGCATCATCACGCGGGCCGCCCCGGCCCGGATCGCCGGCCTGCCGCACAAGGGCCACCTCGGCGTGGGCGCCGACGCCGACATCACGCTCTACCGCCCTGACCGCGACCTCGCGCGGATGTTCTCGATGCCCGCAAAGGTGTTCAAGGCGGGCGTGCTCGTCGCCGAAGACGGCCACCTGCGTGCAACCTCGTCTGGCCACACGCTCGCGAGTCGGCGTGTCACCCCGTGACGGGCTGCCCGGCGTGGGCAAGTCACGCCGTGACTTGTATTCCGGTCACGGCGTGACCGGGCTACGGTGACGAGCAGCCCGTTGCGGAGCAACCGGCCTACGCGGCATCGAGGGCGGCGAGCACTCCGGCCACCATGCGGTCAGCCGCAAACTCCGTCTCAGCGCGAGCCCGGCCGGCCGCGCCGTAACGGGCCGCCAGCGCATCGTCTTCGATGATCCCGAACGCCCGCCGCGGAAACTCGCTCTCCGGGATCGCCGGCACGATTCGCCCCGTCTCGCCATCGACGATGAGCTGTCGGGCGGCCTCGCTCTCCACGGCCACCGTCGGCACGCCGCTGGCCATCGCATCGAGGAGCGCACCGCCGAATGCCACCTGCCCCGACTGCCAGACGAGCCGCACCTGGCCGAGCAGGTCGGGCAGCAGGTCGCAGTGAGGCAGCACGACCAGCCGGTCGGCAAGTTCCTGAACCCGCGCCCGGCGCCGCACCCGCGGCAGGAGTGGCCCCGACCCCACGAGTACATGCTCGAGTCCCTTGTGCACGACGCCAAGCTGGTCGATCGCCCAGATGAGCCGCTCCAGCTTCGAGGCGGCCACGAGCGGCGCCACGCAGAGCGTCCAGATCTTCGCCGGGTCGAGGCCGAGATGAGACGCGATGGCCGCGCGGTCGAGTCCGCGGCCTGGATCAGCCGTGATGCCGGGCGCGACGATCTCCACCCGCGGCCCGCTCCAGTCGCTTCGACACGAGGCCGCGACCACCGGTGACGTAGCGAGCACGAGATCGATCTGCCGCAACGCCCGAGTGTGAAGCGGTCGCACGACCGTGGCAGCAAGTCTCGCCACGACGTGTGTCTGCGGTCGCGCGAGCTTCACCGCCGCGGCAGCCGCGAGCAACGACCGGCCGGCCACGATCACGACGGCTGGCCGCAGCCGCCGCGCGAGCATCGTCAGCCGGGCCGCCGCCGCGACATCGACCTCTGGCCTCCGGCCGAGCCGATGCACTGGGATGCCCTGCGCGGCGAGCCGGTCGGGCACTGCGCCCCCCCGCGACATCACCGCCACGTGAACGGTGCGGTCGGCCGCACGCATGCCCTCGGCAAGCAATTCGGTCTCCCGCCCCGTGCCGACCGGATCACGTCCGGGCGTCACCAGCAGGATCGACGGGGATGGGTCGGTGGGCATCGGGTCTCGGAGCAGTGCCGGTGCGGGCGGCGGCGATGTCGGCGGAATCGAGGGCGGCGAGATGCGGCAGGTGCCGCCACGCGCCGTCGAAGTCGAGACCATACCCCACGACGAACACGTCGGGAATGTCGAACCCCACGAAATCGGGCTGCATGGCCACCTCGGCCCGGCCGGCCTTCTGCACGAGCACGAGGGACCGCACGCTCGCGGCCCCACGGCGGCGGAGCTCTGCGACGAGGGCCTCCAGCGTGCGGCCGGTGTCGAAGATGTCATCCACGAGCAGCACGTCGCGGCCGACGAGATCGGGCAGGGAGTCGAGCCGCAGCTCCAGCCGGCCGGGCGCCGTGGCCGTCCCTCGGTAGCTGCTGGCCGACACCATGCTCAATTCGATCGGGCACTCGAGCCGCCGGATGAGATCGGCCACGAGCACGATGCTGCCGGTGAGCACCCCCACCACGACGAGCGGTCGGCGGCCGTACTCGCGGCGGACCGTGTCGGCGAGCCGGTCGATACCCGAGGCGAGTTCGGTGGCGGAGAGAAGCACCTGCATGGGGCGGGAGTGTATCAGCTTCGGGCCGTTGCCTGCCTACAATCGGGTCGGATTCACGACACGCCACACCCACCAACTCCATGCCCCCGCCATCCCGTCCACACTGGTCGCTCATCACGGTGGCCGGCCATGCGTGCGAGCTGTACGAGCCGCCGCAGCCTCGCCCCGGCCGCGCAGTGATCTACCTGCATGGCGTGCGCGAGCGCTGGCTGCAGGAGCTGCCGGCGCTCCGCGACCTGATCGAGGCCGCAGGCCTGCCCGCGATCGCACCGCGCAGCGGCCGCTCATGGTGGCTCGACAAACCGCTGCCGGCCTTCGATCCAGAGATCACTGCCGAGCGGTACGTGGTGGAGCACGTGCGGGGCGAACTGGAGCGACGATTCGATGTCAGGCCACCGGGCATCGGTCTCATCGGCACGAGCATGGGGGGCCAGGGAGCGCTGCGGCTCGCGTATCGATACCCGCAGCTGTTTCCGGTGGCGGCCGCCATCGCCCCGGCGATCGATTTTCATCTCGCGATGCGGGAGGCGGGCGACCGCGAAGACGGCGAATACTACGACACGCTCTGGCAGCTCTTCGGCGACGTGGAACGGGCCCGGCAAGACACCGCGATCCTTCATGTGCACCCGCTCAACTGGCCGCGGCATCAGTGCTTTGCGAGCGATCCCTCCGACATCCACTGGCATGACGGCGCCGTGCGACTCCGCAGCAAGCTCGTGGCCCTCGGCATCCCGCACATGGCACTGCTCGAGCCGCTTGTCGGCCCGGGCGAAGGGCATTCGACCGTCTACTACGACCGCATTGCACCAGAGATCATGCGGTTCGTGCTCGACGCCCTCGACGTGGAAGCCCGCCGGCTGCCGTAGGCCCGTGGCTCCGGGCGCCGTAGTCCACATGCTCCGCATGTGGCCCACGGTCGAAACACCGCAGGCCCGAGCTATTCCGCGACAGGTCCGCGAACCTACCGACGAATAGCAGGCCGATCGGTCTTCACACCTCGAGCCGCACACGGAGTGTGCGGACTACGGTCGGAGTGTGCGGACTTCGGGTGAGCGCCTCACGTCGAGGGCAGCGGCCGCTGGGGCTGCTGCGGGGCGGGCCGGCGCGGCACCGGCGCCGCGGCACCAGGCAGCCCAGGTGCGGGACCGCCGCCGCGGAGCTGATCGAGATCGAGATACCGCGCGTCCTCCACGTCCACACGATTGAGGCCGCGCCAGTAGAGGATCTTCCCGGCGGAGGCGCTCGACGGCTGGCCGCCCGCCTGCAGCTGGCGGAAGAGCTGGGCGTCGCTGCGGCCGTCCCCTTCGAAGACGAGCAGATCCTTGGCCTCGCTCCACGTGAGCCGCGCGCTGCGGGCCGTGAACGCCTCCCCTTCCACGAGCACATTGCCACCCGCCGCGAGCTCGATGCCCGGCCGCTTGCTCGCGGGCAGCTGCGGTGACTGGCCCAACCCCAGGACGTCGCACGACACGGTGAACACACCGGCCGGCAGTCCCGCGGCCGCATGCGGGTCGAGCGTGTCGCCCCAGCCAGCTACCGGCCCCCAGATCGCCTCCACCCGCTGATGAAACTCCATCATCCGGCGGTTCAGATTGCCCCGCAGGCCGCGCTGGAAGTCGACACCGAGATAGCTGAGCCCGGCCGCGGCGGTCGTGGCCGCCACCGGCTGCACGCCGCCGCGTGGCGGTGTGCCCGCCGCCCCACCGGGCGCGAGATTCAGGGCCGGCGACTGACCGAGTCGCGTGCTCGTGAGCCTGCCGGGGCCGGTGCCGGCGACGTCGCCGGTCGCGCGGTCGATCACGAGATCTTTGACGAACAGCTGCTCCTTCGAGCGGCCGCCATCGGCCGCCTGCGACTCGCTCTCCACCCGGACGCCACTGCCGCAGGCGATCCGCGCCACGTCGGGCTGCGGGCCGCCGCGCTCGGCTCCATCGGCGCCGAGCGTGAACGGTCGATCGAAGACGACATCCAATGAGCCGGCATGCACCGTCGCCCGGTCGCTCGCAGCCACGACCTTCTCGACGAACCGGGCCGTGAGGCCATCGAAGTCCATCCGGCCCTGCCACACGATGTTGAGCTTCTGCGCCGCGGCGGCCGGGCCGGCAACCGGCGGCGCGGCCTGAGCCGGCGGTGCGGCCTCGTCACCGAATCCGAAGACGTCGAGACTCGCCCCGGCCTGTCCTGCCGGCAGTGCGAGCCGCCCGGCACCATCCACCGTGAGCCGGCTGCGGCCACGGTCGAACTCGACGAGCGGGCCTTCGAGTTCGAGTCCGCGGCCGTTCACACGGGCCGGCCGCCCCGACACGATCGCGCGGGCGTCGAACCGCTGGGGCCGCGACACCTGCACCTGGTCGCCGTGAATCTCCAACGGTGGCTCCGGCGGTGCGGCGGCAGCGAGTGGCTGCTCGACGAGCCGCACCTGCCCCTCCATCGACAACTCCTCGATCTGATTGCCCGCCGGTGCCAGCACGACGAGCCCGCGGACCAGGCCTCCCGAGGCCACGAGCTTGCCCCGTGGCTGCTCCTCCCGCGGCTGACGCGGCTGTGCCGGCGCCGGGGTCGCTTGCGCAGGTGCCGCAGCAGCCGGCTGCTGCGGTGGCGCAGCCTGGGCCACCTGCGGCACCGGCTGCTCGCTGCGAAACCAGAGCTCGAGCCGGTCGGTCCGCACCGTGGCGGCGTCGGCATCGGCCTCGACGATGCCGCGGGCCAACAGCCGCGACGGCCGCACCCGCGAAAAGTCGGGCCCCGGCGGGCCGGCCCGCTTCGGCTTCGGCCCAGCGGTGGCCGCCATGTCGAGCCAGAGGTGCATCTCCGTCGCCGCCAGCCGCCCTTGGCGTTCCACGACCACTTCGGAATCGCCGGCGATCGAGACGACGTGCCCTTCTCCATCGGGCCGCATCCGCAGCCATTGCTGCCACCGCACCTGCATCGGCGGCGCCTCGGCCGCGCGGCCACGAAGCCAGCCCGGCCCCACGGCAAGCAACGAGCCCGGATCACCGGGTGGGCCCGGGCAGTAGTCGATGCGGCGGGCCTCCATCTCCGTGTCGCGCACCGTGAGCGCGACCGGCTCGTCGCCGTCGAGCAGGATGCGGCGGGTGGCGATCTCGTAGCCCAGCCGCGCGGCCCGTGCCTCGAGCTCGGCGCCGTCGCTGGTCACGACCACCGGGCTGCCCTTCGCCTGGATCTCGACGGGCTCGAGCCCGCCCTTCCTGCCCTCCGCGCCGCCGGGCGTGGCCTCGCGACGGGCGAGCATGATCGCGAGCAGGTCGCAGGCAAGGTGATCGGTGGTCGATTCGGCACTCGTGCGGATGACGTCGACGTGATCCTCGAGCGTGATCACGTTGGCCGAGACATTCAGGCAGAGACTGCCGCGGCAGCTCACGAGCACGGGCGCCGGAGGCTGATCGGCCGCTGCGGTCGTGGCTGATGCAGCGGGCTCCGCCTCGCGGCCGGGCAGAAAGCTGCCGGCGAGCCCTTCGAGCCGCATTCGCACGTCGCGATCGAGACGGATCGAGTCCACGCCGCCGATGTTCGGCCCCTGGTCGGACACGGGGCCGCCGGGCTTGCCTGGCTTTGCAGCCGCGGCCTGTCGCGGCGCCCCTTCGCGGGGCATCAGCTTCGCCATCATGCCGCGGCCGCTGCCGCTCGACCGGCCGTAGCGGAACTGCACCATTTCGTTGGTCTGCACCTCCAGCTCGTCGAGCTCGATGTCGCGGGTGACGATCTCGATGTCGTCGTCGGCATTCGGCGCCGAGGGCGTGCCCCGAATCGTCACCTGACCCCGTAGACTGCCGCCGACGAGCTTCGCCAGCCGACCCTGCCGCAGATCGAGCGGCTCGTCGAACTCGAGCACGGCCCCCTGTGGGGCCCGGAGCACGATCGTGCGGCCCCCCGCCTTCTCGGCCGCCACGCGATTCCGGTCGGGCAGGACCACGAGCGTGCAGGGCACGAGGTTCACGCGGCCGTCGGGGAGCGAATGGTATTCCTTGAAGAGCAGCCGCATCTGCCGGCTCTCGAGCATGATCGGGTTGTCGCGTTCCCACGAGCCGGCGGGAAACACGTCACCCAGCGCCGCCAGCCGGCGGTCAGCCCGGGCTCGGATCGCCGCCGCCTCCTCGGGCGTCATCTCATGGGCCGTCACCGTCTCGCGAATCCGGGGCTCGACGAACGGCACGACGGCGAGCCGATAGAAGCCCGCCGCTGCAAGCACGACGAGGAACACTCGCAGCGTCCGGCCGAGGCGATGTTCCATCATGATGCTCACCGTGACGACAGCTTGCTCACGCCCGCCCCGCGCCGGGACCGGCAGGCTGGGCCGCTGCATAGCGGGCCACGATCGCCTCCCAGCCGCCACGGGCACGGAGCATCCGTTCGATCACCTCCCGCACCGCCCCCTTGCCGCCGGGGAGCGCGGTCACGACCGTCGCTGCCGCCCGCACCTCGGCGCAGGCGTCGGCCACCGCGATTCCCACACCACACCGCAGCAGCACCGGCAGGGCAGGAAGATCGTCGCCCATGAAGGCCACCTGCTCCCAGGCGAGGCCGTGATCTGCCACGATGCCGGCCACGGCCGCAAGCTTGTCGTCCACGCCCTGCCGCACGAGTTCGATGCCCAGTTCGTCGGCCCGCAGCTGCACGACGTGGCTCGACCGGCCCGTGACGATCCCGGCCCGGCAGCCGGCCCGCTGCCACAGCCGCAGGCCCAGGCCGTCGCGAATGTTGAACGTCTTGCATTCGACGCCGTCGTTGCTCCAGGTCACACCACCGTCGGTCAACACACCGTCGACGTCGAGCAGCAGCAGCTGCACACCGGCGAGACGGCGGTCGAGATCGGCGGGGG
>JAPOJV010000002.1 GCA_029978085.1 bacterium | reverse complement strand
CGCAGGGCAGTCATTCCAACGAGACCTTACGAGTATGGAACATTCTGGTCAACGCGCCGGTGGTTGCGGAGCGGGCCGTGCCCCGGGTATCCTTAACTTTTTGAGGCTCCTCACAATGTTTTTTGGTCGATCGAAAGCCGCGGTGCTGGTTGCGGTCGCGGCAGTTGCCGGCGGCTGCGGACCGACTGCCGAGCGAGACCCAGCGGCTCCCGCTGCGGGCCGGCCGCGGGTCATCGCCACCACGACGGTCGTCGCCGACCTCGTGCGGCAGGTGGCGGGCGACCGCGTCACGATCGACTGCCTGATGGCGGCGGGGATCGACCCGCATTCCTACAGGGCGACCCCGCGGGATGCCGACCGGCTCGCTGCGGCCGACCTCGTCGTCGCCTCCGGCCTGCACCTCGAGGGCAAGCTCGCCGATCTGCTGGAGCGGCTCGGCCGGAAGGTGCCGGTCGTGGCGGTCGCAGACACGCTGCCGAAGGATCGGCTTCTGCCGGTCGCAACAGATCTCTACGACCCGCACGTCTGGTTCGACGCCGCCCTCTGGAGCGGCTGCGTACCAGCCGTCGTCGACGCACTGGCGGCCCTCGATCCGCCGCATGCCGAGGAGTATCGCAGCCGTGGGGCGGCGTATGCGGCGGCGCTCGTCGCCCTCGACGGCGAACTCGAGGCGCGGATTGCGACGATCCCAGACAGCCGCCGCGTGCTCGTGACGGCGCACGATGCGTTTCAGTATTTCGGTCGGGCGTATGGCATCGAGGTCGTCGGCGTGCAGGGCACGAGCACCGAGAGCGAGGCCGGGCTCGGCGACATCAATCGGCTCGTGGACATGCTCGTGACGCGGAACATTCCGGCCGTGTTCGTCGAGACGAGCGTGTCGGACCGCAACGTGGCGGCCCTCGTCGAAGGGGCCGCGGCCCGGGGCCACGCCGTGCGGCTCGGCGGCCGGCTCTACTCTGATTCTCTGGGTGAGCCGGGCAGTGGCGGCGACACGCTTGCCGGTGCGCTGCGGGCCAACGTCGGGGCCATCGTGGCCGGGCTCACCACTGAAGCGCAGGCCGATGCCGACACGGCAGAGCAGGCTCCGCAGCCCGCCGCCGCAGGAGGCTGACGTGGCCGACGCTGGCAGTTCCGCGCCGCCGGTCGTGGAGTTTCACGACGTGACGGTCGCCTACAGCGGGCGGCCCGTGCTCTGGAACGTGGACCTCACGATCACCGAGCCCTGCCTGTTCGGAATCATCGGGCCCAACGGCGCCGGCAAGAGCACGCTCCTCAAGAGCGGTCTCGGTCTCGTGCCGCTCGTGCACGGCACTGCGCGGTTCTGGGGCCGGCCGCTGGCGGACGTTCGCCGCCGCGTGGGCTACGTGCCGCAGCGGGAGACGGTGGACTGGGATTTTCCCGTGAGCGTGATGGACGTCGTGCTTATGGGCACGTATGGCCGGCTCGGCTGGTTTCGCCGCCCCGGCAGTCGTGAGCGGTCGCTCGCCCGCGAGTGCCTCGATCGCGTGGGCCTCATCGACGTGGCCGACCGGCAGATCGGCCGGCTCTCGGGGGGCCAGCAGCAGCGGGTGTTCCTCGCCCGTGCGCTCGCCCAAGAGGCCGATATCTACTTTCTCGATGAGCCGATGGCCGGCGTCGATGCCCGGTCGCAGGAGCAGATCTTCGGCGTGCTCGCCGGCCTGCGATCGGAGGGGCGGCTCGTGGTCGTGGTGCATCACGACCTCCGCACGGCCGCGACGTGGTTCGATCGCGTGGCCCTGATCGACATGCGGCTGGTGGCCACGGGGCCGACCGCCGAGGTGCTCACGCCCGACAACCTGCGGCGGACGTATGCGGGCCAGGTCGATCTGCTCCAGGAGATCGGCCAGGCCGTCGCCGCCAGGAGCCGCACGACATGAGTCCAACCGCATGCCTCGCCGCGGCACCTGCGCTCACCCACAACACGCTCGTCGTGGCGGCCGGCGTCGCCGCCGTGGGCTGCGCTGCGGGAGTCGTGGGGAGTCTGAGCCTCCTGCGGAAGCGGCCGCTCATCGGCGATGCCGCGGCACACACCACGCTCGTCGGTGTCGCCGCGGCGTTTCTACTCACCGGCCGCCGTGATCTGCCGACGCTGCTCACTGGCGCGCTCGTCGCCGCGGTGGCGGGCCTCGCCGCCCTGGTACTCGTGCGGCGGTTCACCCGCACCCGTGACGACGCGGCCACCGCGATCGTGATCGGCGTCGGCTTCGGCCTCGGCATCGCGCTGCTCTCCGGGATCACAGCACGTGGCCTGCCCGGCAGCGCAGGGCTCGAGCAGTTTCTGCTCGGCCACACCGCGGCGCTCACGGTCCGCGATGCAGTGCTGCTCGCCGTGGTGTCGGCGGTCGCAGTGGCGGTCGTGCTCCTCGGCCTCAAGGAGGCGACGCTCGTGGCGTTCGACGCCGACTTCGCCGCCGCGACGGGCTGGCCCGTGGGGCTCATCGACCAGGTACTCGTGACGCTCGTGGCCGTGATGGTGGTCGTGGGCCTGCCGGCAGCCGGGGCCGTGCTCGTGACGGCGCTCGTCGTGATCCCACCGGTGGCGGCGCGGCAGTGGACCGATCGCGTCCCGACGCTCCTCGTGCTCGGCGGCACGTTCGGCCTCGTGGCAGCGATTGTCGGCGTGGCGGTGAGCGCCGTCGTGCCCCGGATGCCCACCGGGCCGCTCGTCGTGCTGGCCGCGGCGACGATCTGCATCGTGTCGCTCCTGATCGCGCCCCGGCGTGGCTGGCTCGCTCGTCGCCACCAGCAGGTGACGCTCGAGCCACCCCCGGGCATGAGGCGGCTTCGATGAACCCTGTGCTCGACGGCTGGTCGATCGACGGCGCGACCGCCATGCACGCCTGGGCGATCGCCACGGCCGCCACGGTGGCCGCGGCCTGCGCACTCGTGGGCACGTTGCTCGTCGTGCGGCGCATGAGCCTGCTTGGCGACGCACTCGGCCATGCCGTGCTCCCCGGCATCGCTGTCGCCGTGCTGGCCGGCGGCCGCCCCGGCAGCCCGTTCGTGTTCGCCGCCGCCGTCGCCACGGGGCTGCTCACCGTCTGGCTGACGCGGCTCGTTCGATCCGCAGGCAGTCTCTCCGACGACGCGGGAACCGGCGTCGTATTCACGACGCTTTTCGCGCTCGGCGTGGTGATCGTGACGGCCGCCGCCTCGCGAGTCGATCTCGATCCCTCGTGCATGCTCTACGGCATCCTCGAACTCGTGCCGTTCGACACTGTTTCAATCGGCGACCTTGAGGTGCCTCGAGGTTTCATCTCTGCAGCCGTCGTGCTGGGAACGCTCACCACGGCCGCGATCGCGACCTGGAAGCTGCAGGTGTTCACCGCGTTCGATGCCGATGCGGCGCGGGCGGCTGGCGTGCCCGTCGCCGCAGTCACCGGCGGGCTGCTCGCCGCGACGGCCCTGGCCACCGTGGCCGGCTTCGAAGTGGTGGGGGCCGTGCTCGTGGTGGCGATGCTCGTGGTGCCTGCGGCCGCCGCGGAACTGCTCGTCCGCAGGCTGCACCACATGGTGCTGGTTGCGGTCGCGCTGGCGGTCGTCGGCACATGCCTCGGCTATCTCGCGGCCTGGCGCTGGAATGCGAGCGCAGCGGGAATGATCGCCGTCGTGCTCGGGCTCGAATATGTCGCGGCGGTGGTGCTCGCGGCCGACGACGGCCTCGTGGCTCGGGGCCTCGGCCGGCTGCGGTATGCCTGGCGGGTGCTCTGTGAAGATCGGCTCGCCGCCGTATGGCGGGCCGAGGAGAAGGGGACGGCGGCTACCGCGCCCGTCTCACTCGTGCAGCGGCTTGCCGTGGGCTGGCTGCGGCTCACGGGCCGGTTCGTGGGGCGTGCCGGCGGGCTCGCGCTCTCGTCGGCAGGCCGACGCGAGGCGGAAATGGTGGTGCGGTCGCACCGCCTCTGGGAGGCCTGGCTGGGACAGCACGCTCAGCTTCCGCTCGACCACCTGCATCCGCCGGCGGAATGGGTCGAGCATCATCTCGGCGCCGCGATGAGACAGCGGATCGAGGCCGAAGTCGGCGCCGCGGGTGATCCCCACGGCAGTGACATCCCGCCCGAGGCCTGACGGCCTCCTCGTCGTCCGCACGCATGCGCCGTCGTCCGCACGCTCCGTGTGCGGCCCACGGTACGAATACTGCAGGCCCGTCTCTTCCTCCGCAGGTCGACCTCCTGTGGTGAAGGTTCGGGGCTGCCCGTGCCCCGTCGCCGGACGCTCGCTACGGCATCCATGCCTTCGCTCGCTCGGATGCCGCCTTCGCTTCGGCATCCTGCCTGCGCTCGGCGGCATACGCCGGCTCCTGGGGCACGGGCAGCCCCTCACTGGCCAACTGTTGCGGAGCTGTAGCCCGGTCACGGTAGCCCGGTCACGCCGTGACCGGAAAAACCTGTCACGGCGTGACAGGCCCACGCGGCGTGACAGGCCTGCGGGCACGTCGCCGCATCACGCCCCGCGGAAGCGGCGGAGCAGGGCGAGGTTCGTGCGGTCGTTCTTCGGCGTCGCCTTGCCGTCGGGGCCTTCCTTCGGGGTCTCGAGGATCAGCGGGATGCCGGCGAGCTTCGGGTGGGTCATGATGAGCTTGAAGGCCTCGGGGCCGATTTTGCCCTTCCCGATCGCCTCGTGGCGGTCCACCCGGGAGCCGAGTTCCCGCTTCGAGTCGTTGGCGTGGATGAGCTTCAGTCGCTTGAGACCGATCGTGCGGTCGAACTGGCGGAGTGTGTCATCGAGCGCCGTCTTCGGGGCGAGCGGATAGCCGGCCGCGAACACGTGGCAGGTGTCGAGGCAGACGGCCGCCCGTGGCTTGAGGCCCTTCACGGCGTCGATCCGCTCGAGCATCGTGGCGATCTCCTCGAACGTCGCGCCCAGGCACGAGCCCTGGCCGGCCGTGGTCTCGATGAGCACGCCGGCGGCGCAGTCGCGTGTGTCGCCGAGCGCCTCGGCGATGCCGTCGGCAGCACGGGCTACGGCGACCTCGACCGGCTGCTCGCCCGCCGCGCCCGGATGGGCCACCACCCATGGGATGTCGAGCTGCTCCGCGCGGCGGATCTCCTCGGCCAGGCCGGCGATCGACTTGGTGCGGAGCGCCGCGTCGGCCGCGGCCGGATTGATGAGGTAGGAGTCGTGGGCCACGACGAACCGCAGGCCGGCCGCCTTCACGGCGGCGCGAAACGCCGCGGCGTCCTCCGCGGCGATCGGCTTCACCGCCCACTGATTGATGTTGCGGGTGAAAATCTGCAGGGATTCGCAGCCGGTGGCGACCGCGAGATCGACGGCCCGATGAAAGCCGCCCGCGATCGACTGATGGGCGCCGAGCGGGGCGGTGGTGAGACGCGTGGAGCGAGGCATGCGAGCAAATGTGAGGCCGAGGGAGAGATGAGAGAACGCGGGCGGGGCGGCAGTCTGCCACGCCGCGACCACCCCGGGGAAGTGTTCGGCGCGAGTGGGCAGTCGCACTGGCGGCTGAAAACCCGCGGCACAGGCCCTGTTCACCCCGTCCGCTTTTGCCGTTCCGGCCGGTGGTCGTAGACTGGTGCTGTCGTGGCTGTGGCACTGTGATCTGCCGCAGCCGTACTCATGTGGGAGGCGCGGCCGTGAACACGGTGCTGGGTTTGGCGGTGACGTTTTGCATCGCGGCCGCGGCGGGCGTCGCCACGGCGCTCGCCCTGCGGCCGATCCGGCTGGCCCGCCAGACGGAGAAAATCGCGCGGGCCCAGCGCGACTTCCACCGCCAGCGGGAGCCGCTCGAGGCGAAGTTCATCGAGCGGGCCGCCGCCACTGGCAAGCCCCGCGGCCTGCGGTGGGCCGACGTCGATTTCGACGACGATGTGGTCTACGCCCGCGATCGTCGTACCGGCCGGCTCAAGGCGCTCGTGGCCGTCGAGGTGCAGTTCGAGGCGGTCGAGGGGGGCGGCATGGAGCACGTCGAGAACGTCGCGCTCTCGAAGGCCGCCACGGCCGAGTTTCTCCACGACGGCACCCGGTGGATCACCGAAGGCCGGATCTACTTCAATCTCGCGCCGACGGCGGCGGTGAAGTATCTCGCCGAGAACATGGAGCTCGTGGCCGAGCCCCCTACGGCCGGCCTCGCTCGCGGCTGAGTTCTCCGCTGCCTGACCTGGCAAGCCGGGCAGGCTCTGCCGGTTGCGGTGATGCGGCCACGGCTGCGGCTCGTGCGGGCCGATAGTCTCCGGGGGTGGACTGCCTGCGGAGACGGGCGATGGGGGCGTGGAGAATCGGTGTCGCGGTCGCGATCGCGGTGCTGGGGAGCGTGGGCGTCGCGGCGCCGTTGCCTGCGCCGCTGCAGCCGCCGGCGGGAGTGGCCCCCGAGCGGGATCCGCGGCCGATCGCCCAGCGGCACCTGCGGAAGGCGAAGGAATATCTCGCCGCCTCCTGCGACCTCTTGAAGAAGGGCGATCGTCACGCGATCGACGGCTACTACGTGGCCTGCGAGGAGGCGTGGAACGCCGTGTGGGTGTGCCCGGGCGATCCGGAGATTCTCTGCGAGGCGGCCGAGTTTTACGCCGACGGGCTCGCCGGCTTTTTGGAGTCGGCCTGTCAGCATGGTCGGATCGCGCGTGGCGGCGTCTGGGTGGGGCCGCCATCGAAGCCGGTCTTCATCCCACTCTGCCCGAAGGCCTTGCCGATCGGCGTCGAGCAGGTGAAGTCGATCGAGTCGCAAGGCCAGCGGGGCGACAAGCGGATCACGCAGCGGCACGTTCGCGATGGCTTCGGGCTGCCAGTCGTCGTTCGGACGGTCGAGCGGTCGCGCGACGAGATCGCCACCGACTTCATGCCGGCGCGGCAGTCCCTGGCGGCCACGGCCGTGCTGCGGTTCAAGATGCCGGGCGACGAGAACTTCCTCGAGACCTTTGCGGGGCCCGTCTACCGTGATCACGCCCCCGCGATGCTCGACCTCGCCAACCCGATCGAGATCGCGGCGGTGCACATCGGCCCGGCGCGGCCGCACCTCGCGGCCGACCTCACCGCGCCGCTGCTCGACATGCTCGCCTCGATGCCGCAGTCCGGCGTGGAGGGCTACCTCCAGCCATTCGGACAGGGGGCCACGCGGCCGCGGCTCGAGTTTCTGCAGCCGCACGAGCCGGGCAGGATTCCGGTCGTGTTCATCCACGGCCTCGCCAGCGACGAGGGCACCTGGTTCGACCTCGTGAACGAGCTGCGGGCCTGGCCGGAGTTTCACCGGCGGTTCGAGCCGTGGGTCTTTCACTATCCCACCGGCACGGCGTTTCTGCGGTCGGCGGCGCGACTGCGGGCCGAATTGCGGCGGGCGGTGCACACGCTCGACCCCGAGGGCCGCGACCCGGCGCTCAAGAACATCGTGCTCGTCGGCCACAGCATGGGCGGCCTCCACGCGAAGCTGCAGGTGGTCGCGTCGGGCAACTCGCTCTGGGAGGCGATCGCCTGCAAACCCTTCGACCAGATCGACCTTGATCCCTCGACGCGGCAGTTCGTCCGTGAGACCTATTTCTTCGAGCCGCTGCCGTTCGTGAACCGCGTGGTCTGCATCGCCACGCCCCACCGCGGATCGATCCTGGCCTCGCTCGGCGTGGGCCGGCTCGCCTCGATCTCCGTGCGTCCGCCGCCCCAGCTCAAGGCGTTGCACGACGAGGTGATCCGCCGGAATCCGGGTGCGTTTCGCCCCGACTTCGAGCGGCGGGTGCCTTCGACGGTGGACATCCTCGAGCCCAGTTCCATGACGCTCCAGGCGCTCGAGCGGCTGCGGCCGCCCTGCTGGGTGACGGTGCACAGCATCGTGGGCAATGGCCACGTGTCGCTGACGGGCGGCCGCGACGACTGCGTCGTGGCGGCATCGAGCGCCCACACCGAAGCCGCCGTGAGCGAGATCATGGTGCCGGCGACGCACACAAAGGTGCACCATCACCCCCTGACCGTGGCCGAGCTCCAGCGAATCCTCGTGCAACACCTGCAGGAGACCGGGCTGGGCGCCGCGGCGCCGTAGCCTGGCCTGCCGCATGTGTTACTGGTTTGCCTGCTCGATGCTCGCGATCTGGCCGTCGGCCATCGACCCGAGGAGCGGGTAGACGGTGCTGTTGATCGAGTCAGAGAGGAATCGCACCGAGCCGTCGGCCAGCGCGATCGTCGCGCCACCGGAGTGCTCGCTGCCGGCCGACTCGAAGTGGCCGTCGTTGATCGCGGCCGACACGGTCGTGAACAGCGTGGCCGCGCCGCCGACGGCCCAGCCGTCCTGGCTCTTCGCCGACTCGGCGGCTGCGGTGGTGACGGGAAGCCGCTGCGCCTCGGCAAGCAGAATCTGGTTGGTCTGGCCGTCGCGGATTGCTGCCAGCGTGACTCCGGTGTTCGCCCGGAAGGGGCCGCCGAGCACCTGCGGATTCGAGCCGCGGTGGACGAAGCGATGCTGCTCTGTGGTGGCATCGTCGTGGAAGCCGTCGAGCTGGCCGTAGCAGCCGGCATAGTCGATGCCGCCGCCGACCCACGAGGAATCGAGGAGCATCGAATTGTCGTCGGCCGAGCGGACGCCCGATCGCCGACTCGGGCAGTAGAAGCCGGCGATATCGGTTTGGGCGACGGCCGCGTTGCCCCGCACGTTCGTCAGCCAGTTCCATTGATTGGCGATCGAGGTCTGATCGATGTGCGGAAGGATTTCCAGAACCCAGCTCGTGCCGCCCGCTTTGTGCGAGGCCGCATACGCAGCGGAACCCTGGCCGGCCTCATCCCATGGATTCCAGCAGCCAACGCAGGCGGTGGTATTCGTGCCAGACTCCACCAGCGTGGCCGCAGGCAGCCGCCCCTGCGACGACTCGTAGGCGAGCAGGCTCAGTGCGAGCTGCCGAATGTTGTTGGAGCAGGTGGTCCGCCGGGCCGCCTCGCGGGCCGACTGCACCGCGGGCAGGAGCAGGGCGACGAGCACGCCGACGATGGCGATGACGACGAGAAGTTCCACGAGACTGAACGCCGGGCGGCCGCGTCCTGAAGGAAGCGTGTGCACCATGGGTAGAGACCGAACCTCGAACCACTGGCGCAGAACGCCAGCGGGTTCTTCGGACGATCGACTCCTGTTGTGGACGCTGATGTCGCCGGCCGGGGAGGCCGGAGTTCGACGGGGAGTCGAAGCAGCGTCGTGGGAAGGCGGGATCGGTGGTGGCTGAACCGGGCGATTCAACCGTCCGATATCAGGCGATATCGGCCACCGACGGGGGCCACTATACACGGTCTGCGTGAAGATCGTGTGAGAAATTCATGCAGAGTCGGTGAATTCCGGGGCAGATCGCTGTTTCAGCGGCCTGTACACTGCGGCGGGCGGATGGCAGGCGAGCGAGGCGTATGACCATGAGGGCGAGCGAGGCTGTGTCGATGGGGCGGGCCATGAGCCGCCGGCAGGCGTTGGCGACGGCCGGTATGGCTGCGGGAGCCATGCTCGATGTCCCGCTCGCGCGGGCCTTTGAACTCGGCCGGGCCCGCACCGTGTCGATCTTCCATTCCACCGATCTGCACGGCCGGATCCTGCCGACGAGCACCTACGAGGGGCTCGACGACGTCGGCGGCTTCGCCCGCGTGGCCACCTGCCTGCGGCAGTGGCGGCGCGAGTCGCCCCATTCGATCACCGTCGACGTGGGTGACGTCGTGCAGGGCACGGCCGTGAGCCTGCACCGCGGCGGCAACCTGATGCTCGAGTTGTTCAACCGGCTCGGCTACGACGCCTGGACGCTCGGCAACCATGATTTCGACTGGGGGCCGGAGTCGCTCGCGGCCAACCTCGCGGTCTCGCAGGCTCCCGTGCTCACGGCGAACGTCAGCCGTGGTGGCAGGGCCCCGGGGCAGTTCGAGGGCGACTGGGCGAAGGTACGGCCGTGGACGATCCGCGAGGTGGGCGGGTTTCGGATCGGGCTCGTCGGCCTGATCACGCCCGGCCTGCCCTATTGGCTGCCGGCCGACCTGCTCGGTGGCGTCGAGCCGCTCGATCCGGTCGCGACGCTCAAACGGTCGGTCGCGGAAGTGCGGGCCGAAGGCGTCGATGCCGTAGTCGTGATGGGCCACATGGGCTGGCGGTTCAACGACGACTATGCCAACCCCGTGCGGTCGCTGCTCCGCGAAGGGGGCGACGTGGACGTCTACCTGGCTGGTCATTCGCATCAGAACCAGCCCTCGTGGATGCTGCATGGCGTGGTCTGCTCGCAGGCGAGCTATCACGGGATCCACTGCGGACGCGTCGATCTCACGTTCGACACTGAATCGCGGAAGCTCGTGGATCGCCGGGCGTTTTCGCTGCTCATGGACGACCGCTTTGCCTTCGATCCGCTCGTGATGGAACTGGCGCGGCCCGATCTCGACGCGGCCGATGCGCAATTGGCTCGCGAGGTGGCGACGGTCGTGAAGCCGATCCCGGGCACTGGCCGGGGGAGTGACCTTGGGCGGCTGCTCTGCGCATGCTTCAGGGACGCCCTCCGGAAGCAGGGGCAGGCCGTCGATGCGGTATTCCACGGGACGTTCCGTTCGGGCGACGTGCCGGCAGGGCCGCTCACCGTGGCCGACTGCTGGAAGATCATTCCCTACGAGAACCGGCTCGTGACGGCGGAGGTGACTGCCGCCGGCCTGATGGCGATCCTGGCCGAAGACGCGGGCATCAAGGATTCCGATCGGACGCTCTGGCCGTTGGACGTCGTGCGGGACGACACGGGGCGGCCGCTGCGGATCCTGCGCGACGGCACGGAGCTGTCGCCAGACCGCCGGCTCACGCTTGGCCTCAACGCCTACGACGCCCAGTCGGGTGGCCGGCGGCTGATGCAGACCCGCGAGATTCTCGCGGCCCCGCCGGCGAAGCTGCGGATGTCGCCGATCGACACCCGCACCGCCCTCATCGACGGTCTCCTCGACCGCGGCACGATCGGGTGAAGCGTAGTCCCGTCACTCCGTGACTGGCAGCTTTTTCCGGTCACGGCGTGACCGGGCTACGAAAAAGAAAAGGACCCGTGGTTGGGGAAACCACGGGTCCGGTAGCGGCTCTAGAAGTGTGGGTCTTTGGGGGGGGGGAACAGCCGCCGAAAAGGTCAAAGTGTTTTGTGGTGGCCGAGACGCGATTGCCTCGACCACGGAACTATACACCGCGGGCAAGCGGCGTGTCGAATTCTTTTTGTGTGAGTTTTCCGTGAATCGCGGTTCTGTCGGTTTTTCCGCCGCTCGGCTAGGCTACGCCCGCCCCGAGTAGGTTTCGGCCCAGGCCGGCGGCTGAGGCACCGTCCGGCCCGTTTTCCCCATCTCCAACCCCCCCACCACAGTCATGGCAGCCACCCCCGTCGATCCGTTTTCCGCCCGCTCCACGTTCGAAACGGGCTCCGGCCCGGCCACGCTCTACCGCCTCCGGGCCCTCGACGATGCCGGGGTGACCAATACCTCGCGGCTCCCCTATTCGATCCGCATGGTGCTCGAAGCCCTCCTGCGGACCTGCGACGACTACGAGGTGACCGAGAAGGACATTCGGTCACTGGCCACCTGGAATGCCGCGCAGCCGGCCGAGGTGGAGATTCCGTTCAAGCCGGCCCGCGTCGTGCTCCAGGACTTCACGGGAGTGCCCTGCGTGGTGGACCTCGCGGCAATGCGGGCGGCGATGAAGCGGCTCGGCGGCGATCCCAACAAGATCAACCCGCTCGTGCCCGTCGATCTCGTGATCGACCACTCGGTGCAGGTCGACTTCTTCGGCGCGGCCGACTCGCTCGAGAAGAACGTCGAGATCGAGTTCGAGCGGAACGCCGAAAGGTATGCCTTCCTGCGGTGGGGGCAGCAGGCCTTCCAGAACTTTCGCGTGGTGCCGCCGGCGATCGGCATCGTGCACCAGGTGAACCTCGAATACCTCGCCGGCTGCGTGTTCCTCCGCGATCCCGACCACCGCGAAGCCGGCGGCAAGCGGACGCTCCCGATCGCCGTGCCCGACACGCTCGTCGGCACCGACAGCCACACGACGATGATCAATGGTCTCGGCGTGGTGGGCTGGGGCGTCGGCGGCATCGAGGCCGAGGCCGTGATGCTCGGCCAGGCACTCTCGCTCCTGCTGCCCGAGGTGGTGGGCTTCGAGCTCACGGGCCGGCTCCCGGCGGGCGCGACCGCCACTGACCTCGTGCTGACCGTCACCGAGATCCTGCGGAAGGAGGGCGTGGTCGGCAAGTTCGTCGAGTTCTTCGGCCCGGGCCTCTCCGGCATGCAGCTCGCCGACCGGGCCACGATCGCCAACATGGCTCCCGAATACGGCGCCACGATGGGCTTCTTCCCGATCGACGACGAGACGCTCACCTACCTGCGGCTCACCGGCCGCCCGGCCGAGCAGGTGACGCTCGTCGAGCGGTACATGAAGGAGCAGGGGATGTTCCGCACCGATGCGGCGCCGATTCCGGAGTTCACGAAGCGGCTGTCGCTCGATCTCTCCACGGTGGTACCGAGCCTCGCCGGCCCGAAGCGGCCGCAGGACCGTGTGCCGCTGGCCGCCGTCAAACAGACGTTCGCCGAGTCGCTCACGGCCCCGACGGCCAAGCGGGGCTTCGCGCTCGAAGGGCCGGCCCTGACCCGCACCGGCACGATGCAGGATAACGGCCACTCGGCCACGCTGCATCATGGGGCCGTCGTGATCGCCGCCATCACCAGCTGCACCAACACGAGCAATCCCAGCGTGATGGTGGCCGCCGGCCTCGTGGCGCGGAAGGCCGTGCAGAAGGGGCTCACCACGAAGCCGTGGGTGAAGACGAGCCTCGCTCCCGGATCGCGGGTGGTCACGGACTATCTCGAGCGGTCGGGCCTCGACAAGGATCTCGACGCCCTCGGGTTCGAGACGGTGGGCTATGGCTGCACCACCTGCATCGGCAACTCGGGGCCGCTGCCCGACGCGGTCGCGAAGGCCGTTACGGACGGCGATCTCGTGGCGGCCGCCGTGCTCTCCGGCAACCGTAACTTCGAGGGCCGCGTGAATCCGCTCGTGAAGGCCAACTGGCTGGCGAGTCCGCCGCTCGTCGTGGCCTACGCCGTCGCCGGCACCACCGACATCGATCTGGCCACCGAGCCGCTCGGCACCGGCAAGGATGGGAAGCCCGTCTATCTCAAGGACATCTGGCCGACCGCCGAGGAAGTGCGGCAGACGGTGGCCGCGAGCGTGCAGCCGGAGCAGTTTCAGGCGCGGTATGGCAACGTCTGGCAGTCGAATCCGCGCTGGAACGCGGTGCCGACGAGCACGGGCGAACTCTACGACTGGGACGCCACGAGCACCTATATCCAGGAACCGCCGTTCCTCGCCGACCTCACGCTCGAGCCGAAGCCGCCGCAGAGCGTCCGCGGCGCCCGCGTGCTCTTGGCGCTCGGCGACAGTGTGACGACCGACCACATCTCGCCCGCCGGCAGCATCGCCAAGACGAGCCCGGCCGGCACCTATCTGATCGATCACGGCGTGCCGCCTGTCGACTTCAACAGCTACGGCGCCCGCCGCGGCAACGACCGCGTCATGACCCGCGGCACGTTCGCCAACATCCGGATCCGTAATCTGCTGGTGCCCGGCGTCGAAGGGGGCGTGACCCGGCTCCTCCCCGGCACCGACGTGATGTCCGTCTACGACGCGGCGATGAAATATCGCGAGCAGGGCACGCCGCTCGTGGTGCTCGCCGGCACCGAATATGGCACGGGCAGCTCCCGCGACTGGGCGGCCAAGGGCACGATGCTGCTCGGTGTGCGGGCCGTGCTCGCCGCGAGTTTCGAGCGAATCCATCGCTCGAATCTCGTGGGGATGGGCGTGCTGCCGTTGGTGCTCCCCGAGTCGTGGCAGCAACTCGGCCTCACGGGCGAGGAGACGTTCGACATCCCGTTCGAGAACCTCGCGCCGCGGGCGACGGTGGTCGTGAAGGCCACGGCGCCGAACGGGAGCGTCAAGGAGATTCCGTGCCTCGTGCGGATCGACACGCCGGTGGAGCTGGACCAATTCCGCTCCGGCGGCATCCTGCCGTTCGTGCTGCGGAAGCTGATGGCGAAATGACGCCGACAGACTGCCCGTTTCGTTTTCGCGATCGGCGCGACCTGCATGGGCCGTAGCGGTTGCCGCGCCGGCACAGTGTGACGCCGTGGCGTTTCGGGCTTGAAAACTGTGGGTCGCGGCCGGCGTCGTGCGGTCGCCTGCGGCCGCGATCTGTTCGGGGCAGTGTCGGTTTCGATCTCCGTGCCGTATAGTGCGGTTCGCGCCGGGCGGACACGGCGACTCGTGAAGGGATTCATATCGTGGCAACGGTCGACATCGGGCTGCGCGAGACTGCAGCCGGCAGGCAGGCCAGTGGGGCGGGCGACGTGCGGACGCGGCCGGGGGCCCACTCGCGGCTGGCCATCACGCGGCTTGTGCTGGAAGAATTGGAGCGGGTCGCGCCGGCGGAAAGCCGCTCGCGACTGACGCCGCGTGGAGCCCTTGCCGACGCCGGCATCGACGAGCCTCGGTTTCTCGACGCCGTGAACCGTCTCGAAGGCCGCTACCAGATGCGGTTCCATGCCGACTGGCTCCGCGACGTGCAGACGTGCGACGACCTGGTCGACTGCATCGCCACCCACATGTTCGACGCGGCTGATCGGAGCGGGACGTCTGCGCCGATTCGGCGGCTGGATGCGGCCGCAGCGCCGGCGGCCAGGCGAGCCGCGGCCCGCCGCCCGCTGACGCCGCAGCCGGCCCGCATGCCCGCTGCCGACGATCCGTTTCCGGAGTGCCGTGCATTGGAGGATCGGCTGGCGGGGCTGGCCGCAGCCGGCCTCGACAATCCGTTCCTGCTCGCCAACGAGTCGGTGCAGGGCCGCCTGGCCCGCATCGCCGGCCAGGAGGTGGTGAGCTACACGAGCTTCGACTACCTCGGCCTCGCCGGCCACCCCGACGTGGCCCGCGCCGCCAAGGAGGCGATCGACCGCTTCGGCTGTAGCGCCTCGGCCAGCCGGATGGTGGGAGGCAACAATTCGATCCTGGAGTCGCTCGATCAGGAGCTCGCCGCCTTCATTGGCGCCGAGCGGGCCGTCGTCTTTCCGTGCGGCTACGGCACGAACGCATCGCTCTTTGGCCATCTCTTCGGCGCAGAAGACCTGATCCTGTACGACGAACTGGCCCACAACAGCATCATGCAGGGAGCGACGGCGTCGCAGGCGGGCAAGCGGTCGTTTCGCCACAACGACTACCGCCAGCTCGATGGCCTGCTCCGCGACCTCCGCGGCCAATACCGCCGGGTCGTGGTCGCGATCGAGGGCGTCTACAGCATGGACGGCGACTATCCCGACCTGCCGGCCTTCATCGAGGTGAAGAAGCGGCACGACGCGATGCTCTACGTCGACGAGGCGCACTCGATCGGCACGATGGGCCCGGGCGGCCGGGGCATCTGCGACTATTTCTCGGTCGATCCGGCCGACGGCGACCTGTGGATGGGCACGATCAGCAAGGCGCTCGGCTCCGGGGGCGGCTACCTCGCCGGCTCCGAGCGACTCATTCGCTACCTCGGCTGCACGACGCCGGCCTTCGTCTTCTCGACCGCCTGTTCGCCGCCAAATGCAGCCGCCGCGCTCGAGGGACTGCGGGTGATCGGCCGCGAGCCGTGGCGGGTGACCGTGCTCCGCGAGCGGTCGGAGCTGTTCCTCAAGCTCTGCCTGGATGCCGGCCTCGACACGGGCACGAGCGGTGACACGCCGGTCATCCCCGTGATCCTCGGCAGCTCGGCCCGGGCGATCCAGGTGTCGCAGCTGCTGCTCGGGCGGGGCATCAATGCCCGGCCGATCCTCTATCCAGCCGTTCGCGAGTCGGCCGCCCGCGTCCGGTTTTTCCTCACGTGCGAGCACACGGAAGAGCAGATCGTGCGGACGGTCGAGACACTCGCCGACGTCGTCGCCGCCACGATGTAGGTGCAGATTGTCAATCTGCACACGGGCGTCGCCCGGTCACGCCGTGACCGGTGACGAAGACAGCCCGTCACGGCGTGACGAGCCCACGTCCACTGGCTGGCCCGCCGGGGCGGCACCGAAGATACCGTCGCGGAACAGCGGCCGCCGGCGTCGCACGATCTCGTCGGTGACCACGAGCAGCGCCGGGAGGAAGACGAGTTCCGCGACCGTGGCGGCTGCCACCGCCGCGCATGCCAGCACGCCGAAGCCGGCCAGTGACGGCACGCTGCTGGCCGTCACGCAGGCGAAGCCCACCGCCAGCACGAGGCCGCCGATCACGACGGCGTTGCCGGTCTCGGCCACCGCGCGGCGGACGGCCGTGGCGATCGAGATGCCCTCGCGACGGTTACGGGTGAGTGCCGAGAGCACGTGCACGGTGTCGTCGACGGCGAGTCCTAGGCAGACGTTGAACACGATCACGGTGGCCGGGTCGAGGGACCGGCCGGTCGCCACGATCAGGGCGCCGATCACCGTGAGCGGGAAAATATTGGGGATCAGGCTCACGATCCCCGCCAAGGGCGAGCGGAATGCCACGGCCAGGATGCCACCGATGACGGCCACTTCGAGCAGGAGGCTGGAGCCGAGATCGCGAACGAGCTGGCGGATGTTGCGGGCCGACACCACCGACATGCCGGCCAGGTCGAACCGCCAGCCGGGATGGGCTCGCTGGAGGGTGGCGAGCCCCTCATCGACTCGGCCGTAGACGGCATCGAGGCGGCGCGACCCGAGATCGGCCACGCGGGCCCGCACGAGCGCGATACGTTCGTCGGGGGCGACGAGATCACTGAAGTGGCCGGCATCGAGGCGTCGCCGGGCCCGCTCGGGCAATGGTGACACGATGCTGGACAGCGAAATCGCCCGCGAGATGCCCTCCGCCTCGGCGAGCACGCGATGCACGCCGTCGAGCGCCGCGAGGACCGTGTCGTCCCGCCAGTCGACGCCCTCCGGCCAGCCCACGACCACGTCCACACCCATCGCCCCGCCGAAGTCGCGGTCGACGGCCGCCAGCGCCGCGGCGGCCGGTGCCCCGCGGGGCAGCGAATCGACCACGCGGTTGTCCGCATCGAGGCCCGAGCCGACGAGTCCCAGCAGAAGCGTGGCCACGCAGGCCACGGCCACCAGTGGCCGGGCATGCCGCACCGACAACGCAGCGAGCGCACCGGCGAGTCTGCCGGCTGCCCGCGAGGAGCGGCCGAGCCGCAGGCCGCTGCAGAACCCGGTCGAGGCGATGAGCGGCGTGAGCAGCGTGACCGCGAGGAAGCTGGCGAGCGCCCCGACGGCGGCGGTCGCGCCGAAGATCCGCACGGCGTCGATCCGGGCCGCCGCGAGCGATGCGAAGCCGATCGCGGTGACGAGGCTCGTGAGGCCGCAGGCCCGGCCCACACGGGCGACGGCGCCGCTGGAGGCGGCCAGCGGGTCGAGGCCGCGGCGGGCGCTGCGGCGCATGTCCTCGATGAAGTGGATCGAGTCGCAGGTGCCGACGACGAGCGCCAGCGAGGGGACCACGCTCGTAAGAATGTTGACGGGCGCGTTGACGAGTCCCAGGAATCCCAACGCCCAGAGGGCGCCCACGGCCGGAGGCAGGCAGGCCACCACCGTCGATCGCAGGCTGCGGGCCACGGTGGCCGAGAGCACGACGGCGAGCGTCAGGCCGAGCGAATTGAAGATGAGCATGTCGCGGCGAAGCGCCGCCGCGGCCTGCTCACGGAGGGCCGGCAGCCCCGTGAGCTCGAGTCGCAGGTGCCGAGAGTCCTGTCGCGCGGCGGCGAGCGTCGCCTCCAGCCGGTCGATCACCTCGGGCAAGAGCGGCGGACGGTCGGCATCGGGCACGAGCCGGACAAGCACGAGCGACGACGTGGCGTCGGCGGAGAGGAGATGCCCCGCCACCAGCGGATGCTCCGCGGCCCGGTCGCGAGCGGCGTCGCGCGCCGCCGCGTCGAGCCCGCCGGCCGTGCGCGGGATCACGGGGAGCACGGCGCCGGCCGCCCCCTGCCGCCGCACGTCGAAGATCGACCGCACCTCGTCGACGCCCGCCACGCCCCGCAGCCGCTCGACGACGGCCTGCAGCTCGGCGAACGGTTCGGCATCGAACAGGTCGCCGGTGGTGGCCGTGGCCCGCACGATGCAGTCGCGATCGGGTGCACCAAAGAGTCTCGCCACCTCGTCGAGCAGCCGGAAGTCGACTCGGGCATCCCGAACGAGCGACCGCAGGTCGTCGTCGATCCGCAGCCGCGTGACACCGACGAGAGCCAGGGCCGAGAGCAGGGCCGCCGTCACCCAGCCGACGATGCGGCCCCGGCCCGCCATCGGCGTCACGGAGCCGTCGCCGGGGTCCGATCCGGGATCGCTGGATCCGGCAGCAGATGCCGCTCCGCTGGATCGACGATCCAGCCCCGGCAGCTCTCCGTGCCGCAGCGGCACGGGATCGCCGCGTCGGCGGGCCAGCTGTAGTCGATCGAGAGCTCCTCGCCCGGTTTGATCGGACGGATCGTTTGCACCCACAAGCGGTCTTCCTGCGCGTCGCTGTCCTCGTCGAACCAGTAGAAAAGCTCGCAGTTCGGGTCGCAACTGTGGTTCACGAACCGGAACGGGGGGGCGGGCTCGAGCAGCTTGCTGCTCGGCAACTCCATGACGTAGCTGGAATCCTCGGGGTGGTCGTCGAGAATCTCACCATGGATCTCGCCGAGCACGAGGCCCGCGGCGAGCTTTCGCGTGGCGAAGACGCCGCGGCCGACGGCGGTCATGCCGATGAGGATCAGGTCTCCGAGTTCGTGCTGGGCGGGGTCGAGGTGGCGGGTAGGCTGGAGGCTGGTCGTCGAGTCGTGGGACATACACTCCTACGGAGTCGGGTGCGGCTGAGCATCGGGCGGCAGAACGTCGAGAAGGAGAATCTACAGAGCATGGGTGAGGCCGGTCAACGGACGGGCGTTTGGATCGCGCTGCTTGTCGGTTGCGGCTGGGCCGTCGCATTGCTCGATGGCGCGACGGCGTTGGCCGACACGTCGTCACAAGCGGTTGCCGACTGTCGGCTCAGGATCGTCTGCTTCAATGTCGAGAATCTCGCCGCGCCAGGTGAGCGCACGCGGATCACGCGGTTCCGCTTCGAGCCGGCCCGGCGCCGGCACATCGATCGGGTGGCTGCCGTGCTGGAGACGCTCGCCCCCGACATCGTCGTGCTGCCCGAGGTCGTGTCGCGGGAGTCGGTCGACGCCCTTGCGGACCTCCTGCGGGAGAAGGGGCTCGGGTCGTATCGGGGCTGGCATGTCGACGGTAGCGACGCCTTCACGGGCTTCGACGTCGCGATCCTCTCGCGGATCGAGCCCGACGAGGTCGATGGCCGGCGAATCCGAATCCTCGTGCCCGAGAAGCGGAAGAAGGGGACGGCTCCGGCGGCGGCTGCCACGGACGAGTGGCTCCGCGAGCCGTACGTCGTTCGCGATGCGTCCGGGGCCGAGGAGCGGGACGAGGCCGTGCTCCAGCGGCATGCCCTCGCGTTTTTCACCGTCTGTGGCCGTCGGCTCGGAGTGCTGGGGCTGCATCTCAAGAGCAACCCGTCCGATCCCGCCGCCAACGCCCAGCGGACGGCCGAGACGCGGATCGCCCGCGACATCATCCGCCGCGAGATCGTGGCCCGCGGCTGTCTGCCGATCGTGCTCGGCGATCTCAACGACTACGACCCCGACGTGCCGATGGCCGACGCCGTGCGAAAGACGCAGACGACCGTGCTGAAGGACCTCAAGGACTTCGATCCCGACCGGCCCGGGCCGGAGCTGGTGAACGCAGCGGGATTCATGCCGCGCGTGGCCGACCGTTACACGTCGCACTGGGATTTCAACGAGAACGGCGCGGCCGACGGCGACGACGTGTTCACGATGATCGACCACATTCTCGTGCCGCGGGAGCTCGAGCGGGCTGTCACGCGGGCGTTCATCTGCCACGCGAGCGACCTGGATATCTCGGACCATTTTCCGGTGGTCGTGGATCTGGATCTGTCGCGGAGCCCGGTCACGCCGTAGTCCGGAAAACCCAGCAAGTCACGGCGTGACTTGGCCACCGCGCCCCGCGAGCTCGTCGCGGACGCGTTCGAGGAGCTTCTTCGTGGCGAGGATGCCCTCGGGCTCGGGGAGTGCTTTGCCTTCGTATTCGATGCCCACCCAGCCGGTGTAGCCCGCGTCGTGCACGATTTTCAACATCCGCCGATAGTCCGTCCGCACCTCGTTGCCCTCGGCGTCGAACTCGTGGCTCTTGGCGCTCACGCCCTTGGCGAACGGCATCAGCTCCTCCACGCCCTGGTAGCGGTCGTAGTCGTGGAAGTTGCCGAAGTCGGGCAGCGTGCCGCAGTTGGGCCGATCGACGAGCTTCATCACGCCCGCCAGCCAGGCGCCGTTGCTGGAGAGGCCGCCGTGGTTCTCGACGATCACGCTCATCTTCATCTGGTCGGCATATTCGGCCAGCCGCGTCAGGCCGTCGGCGGCCAGCTTCTGCTGCTCCTCGAACGTCCCCTTGCTTGCCGCGTTGACGCGGATCGAGTGGCAGCCGAGCCGCTTGGCGGCCTCCACCCAGGGAAAGTGGTTCTCGATCGCCCGGGTGCGGTCTTTCTCGTCGGGATCGCCGAGGTTGCCCAGGCCGTCGCACATGATGAGCACGTTCGTCACGCCTTCGTCCGCGGCGCGGGTGGCGAGCTCGGCGAGATAGTCGGCGTCGCGGGCCTTGTCCTTGAAGAACTGGTTCACGTACTCGACGGCATCGATCCCGAACTGCTGCTTGGCGGCCCGGGGAAACTCCAGATTGTCGAGCTTGCCCGCGAAGAGCGTCTCGTGCAGCGACCATTCCGCGAGCGAGATCCGGAAGGCGGGCGGCTTCGCTGCGGGCTCGACGGCAGCCCGCGCCGACACTCCGGCCCCCACGACGGCAGCCGAGGCCGCCAAGAACTCCCGCCGCGTCGGCCTGGGCGACGTCATGCAAGCCGACACCGCTCCGCCGATCATCGTGCGTCCGTTCATGCCACCACCTCCTCAGCCTCACGCTGCAGGTACTCTCGCGGCCGATACCAGGCGAGCACGGGCACCATCAGCACCGTGGCCGCCGCCATGCAGCCCGCGAAGAACCAATAGTACCGTTCCCCGGTCAGCGTGGAGTTGCCGGCCGCATCCTTCGTGGCCAT
This sequence comes from bacterium, assembly GCA_029978085.1. GTDB lineage: Bacteria > Planctomycetota > Planctomycetia > Pirellulales > UBA1268 > QWPN01. The sequence goes on along the minus strand of JAPOJV010000002.1, from coordinate 36,901 downwards.
GTTCACGGCCGCCGTGAACAGATTGCCCAGCGAGATGCTCAGCAGATAGAGGCTCATGACGAGCGACTTCATCTGGGGCGGGGCCTGCGTGTAGCTGAATTCGAGGCAGGTGATCGACACCAGCACCTCCGCGGCGGTGATCACCACGTAGGCAAGAAGCTGCCAGCCGACCGAGGGCCAGCGGGCGGCGGCCGCCCCCTCCGGAACGACCGCCAGCCGGGCGGCCTCGGCGTCGATCAGCCGCTCGGCATAGGCCGAGATCGCGAAGGCGGCCGTGGCGAGCGCGAAGCCGACCAGAATCCGACGAAGCGGCGTGAAGTCGACCAGTCGGCCCACGGCCGGGTAGATGACGAGGCCGAAGAGCGGGATGAAGAGGAGCACGAGCAGCGGGTTGACGGCCTGGATCTGGCTCTCAAGCCAGTCGATGCCGAGAAACCGCCGATCCATCCGCGCCGCCTGCTGCACCCAGGCTCCTCCAGACTGGTCGAACAGTGACCAGAAGACCGCCACGAGCAGATAGAGCGGGACGAGCCGGCCGATCGCGGCCAGCCCCTCCGGGCTGAACGTCTCTTGGAAGTAGGCCATGCCCCGGGGCGGCACGTGTACGAACCGGTTGCGGCCCAGCCAGAACACGAGCGTGGCGACGGCCATGAGGATGCCGGGCACGCCGAAGGCCCAGCCCGGCCCGGCTTTCACGAGCAGCCACGGCGTGAGCAGCGTGGAAAAGAACGAGCCGAAGTTGATCGCGAAATAGAACCAGCCGAACACCCGCTCCAGGAGGTGCTTGTTGGACTGGCCGAACTGGTCGCCCACGTGGGCCGACACGCAGGGCTTGATGCCCCCAGAGCCGATTGCGATCAGTGCCAGCCCGGCGAGCAGCCAGCCGCGGGGGGCGAGTGTGGCCTCCAGGAATGGCTCGGGCATGTCCATGAACGCCAGAAACAGATGGCCCACGCAGTAGACGAGCGAGAGCAGCAGGATCGTGAGATACTTCCCCAGGAAGGCGTCGGCCACGAGGCCACCGATCAAAGGAAAGAGGTAGGCGCTGGCCACGAACAGGTGCATCCACTCCCGCGACTCCGTCTCCGTCATGGTGTCGGGCTGGCCGGTCGCGGAGAGGAGATACTGGGTCATGAAGACGACGAGAATCGTCTTCATCCCGTAAAACGAGAATCGCTCGGCCGCCTCGTTGCCCACGATGAAAGGGATGCCAGGGGGCATCCGCGTGGTGGCGGCCGGCTGGGTGCGGTAGGAATGAGGCGAATGAGCCATGCCAGATCCGGCGCGGGAGATTGGGATGTTGACAGCATGGCTGACCGCCCACGATCAAGGCAACAGGTCCCGGACGAGATTCAGTGGGCAGGCCAGCGAATGAACAGGTCCCCGAGGAGCATCGGCGCATGCCGCCCATTTCGTCCCGCCTGCTCGTGATCGCGATCGATCGGCTGCCGGCCTGGATCCTGCCACCGTACGGCGCAACCTGGGTGGCCATGCAGACGCTCACGGCGCTGGCCGGCCGCGGGCTCGTCTTCGATCGGCTGTATGCCACGACTGACGAGGCCCAGGGCACGCTGGTCGATCTCATCGGCGGTCTCGAGGACGTAGCCCTGGTGACCGACGACCCGCGGTTCGCGGCGGCCGGCCCGACCAATGGGCTCGAGGCACGCGCGACCGTGCAGGTCGTCGAAGCCCTGCCGAAAGCCACTGCCGCGGCCGAGCCGGAGGCGACCGCTCTCGCGCGGCTCTTCGCGGCTGCGGCCGACGCGGTGGCTCGCGGCTCGCGGCACCTCGTCGTGCATGCCTCGGCGCTCGGCATCGCCTGGGATGCGCCCGAGGACTTCGTGGCCGCCTATCAGGATCCTGACGACCCGCCTCCGCCACCGGGCGCCGCCGTGCCCGACTTCGTGGCCGGAGCCGACACCGATCCCGATCTGCTCGTGGGCATCCGCCATGTGTTCGCCGCGCAGTTGACGCTCCTCGACCGGTGTCTCGCCGGACTACTCGAGGCGGCGGGCGACGGCCCGTGGACCGTGCTCGTGGTTGGGCTGCGCGGCATGGGCCTTGGACTGCACCGCCGCGTGGGGCCCGGCGACATGCCCCCGTATGGCGAGGTCATTCACCTGCCGGCGATCCTCGTCGATGCCGACGGCCGCATGGCCGCCCAACGCTGCGCGGGCCTGGCCACGCCGGCCGACCTGGGGGCGACGCTTCGCGAGTTGGTCGGCAACGCCGCGGCGGCTGAACTGCCGCACGAGCCCTGGCAGGGGCGAAGTCTGGCTCCACTGCTCGCGGATTGGTCGGCGCCGGGCCGCGATCGCGTGATCGCGACGACACGGGGGGGCGATGCGATCGTGACCAGTGGCTGGCAGGCGATCGCTCCGCGGGAGTCGGCGGATGAGTCGGCCGCCGCCGGCGTTCGGCTCTACGCGAAGCCGGACGATTTTTTCGAGCTGTGTGATGTGGCCGATCGCTGCCCGCAGGAACTCGACGAACTCGCCGGCCTGCTCGCCATGCTGGCTGCCGGCGGCCTGCGTCAGGCCTGGACTGCACCGCTCTCGCCGGCCGTGGAGCGGGGCCACGGGTAGTTTTTGCGGGGAAAACCGCTTTGCCCGGCCTGCGCTGTCTCGCTACCATCCGCCCCCCGCCGGCTGTCGATCGTCGCCGTGCCGCGCGGGATCACTGGCCCCGGATGGCTGGCTCGTGTCGTCGTGCGCTCGCATCTTGCTGCCGTCGTGGCGCCTGCTCGCTGCTGCTCTGGCCGCTCTGTGGCTGCCGCTGCCGACGACAGCCGCAGCAGACCTCGCCACGGCGATCGCGGCGCCAGTCACGCCGGTCTCGGCCGGCCGGCCGCTGACGGTGCGGATCACGTGGGGAGGCGGGCAGCCACGCGCCTGGACGGGCCGAATCGCGGTCGTCAACGCCGCCGACGCGTCGGCGCCGGCAGAGCCCGTAGGCTGGCGCACGCTTTCACTCGAGCCGGACGCGGCCGCCTTCGTGCACGAACAGTCACATGCCCTCGAAGTGCACCAGCCTCGGCCGGTTACCAACGACGGCGTCGAGATCGTGGTGCGCGACCTTCCTGGTCGGCGACTCGTTGCGGCGCTGCGGCCCGCGGGATCGTCCTCCGCCCCGATCGCGATCGACGTGCCACTCACCGATCTGCTCGGCAAGCCCGTGTCCGAGCCGCTGGACGATGCCGGCAATCGATTTGCTGCCAAGATCGCCGCCGGCGACATGCTGCGAGTCACGCTGGGCGATGCCGGCGCTGATCCGGTGGCGATGTCGCGCGAGGCCGTGCGGCGGCCGGGCGATCGCGTGCGGATCACGGTTGATCCGCTCCTCATGGCGAAGGCCGACAGCGGCCTGCCTGTCGTGCTCACGATGCGGCTCAAGCCGACCGGGGAGGGGGGCGAGATCGCCAGTTCCGAGACGGTGCTCACGCCGCTCGCAGCCGATCCGGCGGTCGCGGGGCCGCAGCCGATCCGGTATGCGGCCGTGACCTTCGACGTCGTCGTGCCGCCGGTCGAGGGCGCCTACGAGATCGATCTCGAGGCGGTGGAACGCAGCAGTCTGCGCTGGACGCGGCCGTTGGCCAGCCGCACCATCCAGTTCGTCGCGATCGCCGACACCGCGGCCGATGTGCCGACGACGGCCGACTGGAAGGTCGTCTACGAACTCGACCCCGGCAGCCCCAAGCTCCATGAGCGGTTGCGCAGGCTGCCGGGCCTCGGGCTGCCGAGCGTGCCGCTGCCAGCGGTGCCATTGCCCTCGATGTCGCTCCCCGCGATTCCGCGGCCGAACGTGCCGCTGCCGAAGCTGCCAGCCGTGCCGGTGCCGAGCATGTCCTCCCTCTCGTCGATGGTGCCGCGGCTGAGCGGCCTGCTGGCCGTCGGTCATAGCCGGGTGGAGCCGCACCCGCTCGGCCCGATGCTCCGGCTGCCGCCGTGCGACGACAAGGGAACGCCGACCTGGGAAGGCGTGCTGGTGGCGAATGCCGAGCCGGGGCGGCCGCATCTGGTGGAGGTGGAGTTTCCATCGGATCACGATTCAGTCGTCGGCGTGGCCGTACTCGAGGCCGACGCGGCCGGGGCGAAGGTGCAGTCACGGCATGCGGGGGGCTTCGAGGTGCGGCGTGAGGCTGGGGCCGCCCGCCTCGGCGTCCATCGCTTCGCCTTCTGGCCCACGACCCGCCAGCCGCTCGTGGTGATTGCGAATCCGGGCGGCCAGCCCGCCCTCTTCGGCCGCGTGCGGGTGCTGGCCGGGCCGGACCGTCTGCCCGCTGCGGCGCCACCGGCCTCTGGTGGAGGCCGCCAGCTCCATGCGTATGTCTCCGATCCATCGTTCAGTGACTTCGGCGGCCGCGATCGTGTGGTCCGCGATGGAGCCGGCGCGGTGTCCGACTGGCGAACGCATCTCGACGCGACGCAGCATCTCGTCGAGCAGCTGCGGGCCCGAGCCGCAGCCGGCGCAGTCGTGACGGTGTATGACGACGGTGCCGCCACGTGGCCGTCGGCGGTCGTGCGTCAGGCACCGCGCTGGGGCAGTGGGGCCGTTGTCGACGTCGGACTCGATCCCGGGCCGAAGGATCTTCTGGAGCTGCTCTGCCGCAGGTGTGGCCGCGAGGGCGTGCGGCTCCTGCCGGCCGTCGTGTTCGACGCGCCGCTTCCCGCGGTGGAGTCCGTGCTGGCTCGCGGCGGCTCCGACGCGACGGGCATCGCCTGCGTGGGGCGCGACGGACGGCCGCGGCGGACGGGGCCACAGGGGGGCGTTCACTACAACATCCTCGATCCGCGGGTGCAGGCGGCCGTGGTCGAACTGCTCGAGGAACTCGTCGGTCGCACCCGCGACGCCGCGGCCGTGGACGGGCTGGCCGTCGTGCTCACCAGCGACGGCTGGTTGCACATGCCCGGCCTGGCCTGGGGGCTCGACGACGCCACGTTCCGCCGATTTCTTGCCGACATGAAACTCGAAGAGCCTGTCGCCGAGAATCGGTTCGCCGCTCGCGCTGCGGTCGTCGAGGGGCCGATGCGGGCGGAGTGGCTCGAGTGGCGGACCGCGCAGACGGCCGCCTTCTGGAGGCGGCTGGCGGACGTGGTGACGCAGGGGCAGGAGGGCCGCGTGCTCGCCGTCGTCCCCACGACGTTGCTTTCCGACGGCGAACTGGCGGCTCGGTTTCGCCCCACGCTGGCCGCGGAGTCGCACGCCGGCGACGTGCTCCGTGAGATCGCCTTCGACCCGGCGTGCTTTGCGGCCGATTCGCGGGTGCTCTATGTGCCGCCGCAGGTGCGCGGTGGGGGCCGGAGCCTTGCCGCCGAGTCAGCCACGGCTGCGGCGAATCGGGCGCTCGCCGTCACGACCTCGGGCTGCCGGGGCGGCACGCTGCTCGGCGAGTCGCGACAGCTCGATCTCGCCGGCGTCGTGCCACATGGACCGTTCAGTTCTGCTGCGGTGAGCGGTCCGCTGTCGATCCAGTGCGCCGCGACGTTCACCGAGCGGGAGCGGAGCCTGGCCGAGGCGCATGTCGCCTCGGATCTCGAAGTCGTGTTCGATGAGGGGCTCGTCCGCGCGCTGCCCGCGGAGCAGGTGGCGAGCCGGCAGGCGGTTGAAAGCCTGCCCGCTGAGCCGTTCGACACCGTCGCTGGGCTACCCGCCCCGCTGGTCATCCGCAGCAAACAGGTGAGCGGGCGGACGTGGCTGCATGTGGTGAATGCGGCTGCGGAGGCGGCGACGGTGACGGTCACGCTCGACCGGCAGCCGCTCGGTGTGGTCGATGCCGTGACGGGCACGCGACTGCCTCTCGCTGACACATCCTTCCCTATCCCCGTCGAGGCCTGGGGCATGCGCGGCCTGTGGGTCGAAGGGGCGGTGCGGATCACGGCGGCGCGGATCGGGTATGAGCCGGCGGTGCGGGATGCGGTCGTGGCCCGCGTCGGGCAGTTGAAGGAACGGCGAAAGACGCTCGAGATGCCCCTGCCGATCGACGTGCTCGACAACCCGAGCTTCGAACTAGGGGGTGAGGGGGCGATGACAGGCGGGATGCGGCCGAGCCTGCCGGGCTGGGAGATCGTGGAGGCCCGCCGCGGCACGCTCGCCGTCGTCGCCGGCCGGGATCCGGCGGGGAGCCGGGCGGCGAGCTTCACGTCGGCGAATGGGCTGTCCACCCTCCGCAGCAATCCGTTCGCGCGGCCGGCGTCGGGCCGACTGAGCATCGCGGCCTGGCTGCGGATCAAGGAGGGAGACCCTCAGCCGCCGCTCCGGATCGCGCTCGAGGGAGACGAGAACGGTCGCGAATACTATCGGTTCGCTGCGATCGGCGGGCTGGCTGGCGGCCGTCCGCTCGGGAGTCAGTGGGCGCAGTTCGTGCTCCAAGTGGACGACTTACCCGACGGCGGGCTGGAGTCGCTGCGGGTGCGGTTCGATCTTCTCGGGCCCGGCAGCGTCGAGATCGACGAGGTGCGGCTGTTCGACCTCGCGTTCGCCGAGGCCCAGCGGGTGCAGCTGACACGGCTGTTGACGGTGCTCGATCAGCGGCTCGCGGCCGACGACGTCGGTGGCTGTCTCGTCGACCTGGCAGGCCATTGGCCGCGGTATCTCGAGGCGTTCGTGCCCGAGCAGTCGGCGGTCGAGGCGGCGGCGAAGGAGGCAGCGGCCAAGGCGGCGGTGGGCCGCGGCAAGTCGAAGAAGTGGTGGAAGTGACCGGTCTCAGCCCGGCGGCCAGCCTAGCCGGCGGCCGCCGAGCACATGCACATGCAGATGGTCGACCGACTGGCCGCCATCGGGGCCGCAATTGACCACGAGGCGGTAGCCCGAATCGAGGCCGAGTCGCCGGGCCACCTGCGTCGCCACGACGACGAGATGCCCGAGCAGCGCCGCATCGTCGGCCGCGACCCCGGCCAGCGACTCGATGGGCCGCTTGGGGATCACGAGCACATGCACGGGCGCCTGTGGGGCGACGTCGTGGAAGGCCAGGCAGAGATCGTCGTCGTGCTCGATCCGCGCGGGAATCTCACCGCGAATGATCTTCGCGAAGACGGTCTCAGCCATCGGTCGCCTCGGGGGCCTGGGCTTCGGCCTTCTTTCGCGACCGCCGCCGCGGTGTGCGGGGCAGCGCCCATTCCTTCGTCAGCGTCTCAAAGACCTCGGGCGTCTCGTAGCGGACGATGTTTCGCCCCTCGGGCATCGGGCCGACGAGCGAGCGGAACACGGGCGCACCGCGGAGCGCGAGATCCGTGCTGCAATCGTCGGAGCCCACCTGCAGGTGTGTCCGCAGAATGGCCTCGGGGGAATCGAAATCGTGAATCACAAGCTCGCCGTCGGCTCCGCGGGTGACGAGCCGCCAGGTATCTTTCGCCATGCGCTCAGGTGCTCCGGGCGGGGCTGCGACGGCCGGCCAGGGCGTCGCTCGCATCCGCTACTCTCCGGAGTTTCGGCAGGCGGGCGGTGGCGGAGCGAGTGCCCGGCGGCTGGACGGTGCGGTCGGCACGCTGGGCGGTATTGGCATCCCGCGCCCATTCGTTACGAACGGTGCAGCCGGACCATGCCGTTCACCGCGGCTGCAGCCCCTGCGCTTGAGCCATCGCAGGGCGCCGCCTAGACTCGTCCCCGGAGGGTAAGCGAATGGCTAGCGGTCTGACTCGAAATCAGATGCCGGGAAACCGGTTGCGGGTTCGAATCCCGTGCCCTCCGTTTTGAGGTTTCGCAGGTCTTCGCGGGGCGTCGCGGAAGTGGCGTCCTGCGAAGGGGTTGCACGTGAGTCGTGCGAATCGTTGCGAAGCGTGGCGTGCGGTTGCTGCGCCGCTTTCACGACCCCCGTTTGGGTCGACGTCCGGATGGTTTTGCCGGGCCTTCTTGAAGTCCTCGTCAGTCACCATGCAGTAGTGCTTCATGGCGATCTGCGGTGAGTTGCCAAGCCACGCCGTCACGACGTGGATCGGGTGCTTGTGCATCAGTTCCGTTTCCCGGCTGGCCCGCAGGTTGTGGAACGGGCGGGGCCACGGCTTGAGACCTGCCCGCTTGATGAGCCGCATGAACTGCGGATGCAGGCTGCATGCCCGCCACCCCCGAGGCTGCAGTGCCTTCTCACGCAGGCGGGCACCGATCACGTACGTCGCGCCGACCGGCGCGGCCTCGAAGGGCAGCCCCGGCAACGCTCCGGCCACGTACCGGCTCTCGCCGCTCCTGTGCGGCGACCGTGGCGGCATCTTGGGCGTACATCGGGTCGCAGCCGGTCGCGTCCAGACCCATGGCAAGAGCCTCGGCGACGAAGCTCCCCGGGCCGCTCGCGACGTCCAGGATCTTCCGGCTGCGCAGCTCCTCGAGGTCCAGCGCGAACATCTGGAGATACTCAGCCAGCGTCCGGCCGAAGAACGCGACGCTCTGGAGCTTGAACCTGGCTTCGGCCGGAAGCCCGCGACGTTCTGCCGCTGGCCTGCTGCGTGTTACCAACTGTTAGCGCGTTACGATCACCAGCCTGCTCGCTCATGGATGTCCTTGCTTTTGCGTCTCCAACCCCGGCGCTACGTAACAACTCCTCAGCCCCCGTGCCCGCTCGAATCCCACCCCATTACGCCCCGGCCATTCCGCTGCCGCCGTACGCCTACATCACCGGCCAAGGCCTGCCCCACCCGGTGAACGACCCCCGCGGGCATCTGTACGCTCAGAAAGACCAGCTACACGAGCCGCCGATCTCTCCTGACGTGCTCGCGAGCCTCCCGACTGAGCCCGCATCCCGGCGCCGTGCCCTTGCCGCTCTCCTCGCCGTGAATTCCCGGTGGCTCTGCGCCCTGGATCTCTTCAATCAGGGTTTTTACTGGGAGTCGCACGAAGCCTGGGAAAGCTTCTGGAACGCTCTCGGCCGGACGACTCCTGAAGCCCTGTTTGTCCAGGGGCTCATCCATCTGGCTGCGGCTTGCGTGAAGGTCCGCGAGGGCAAACCCAACGGCGTAGCCCGGCATACGCAGCGAGCCCGGGAACTGCTTGGCGACCTCGATGCGGCACCTGCTGGCGGCGCACTGAGCTTGGCCCCCGAGAGCGTCACAGCCGTGGTCGCCGAACTGGAGAAATACACCCCGGCATGCTGGCACACGACTCCGGCGCTGGTCGTACGAGTCCTGGACGAGAGCTTGTGGCTGGTCCGGTGAAGGGTGAGCCGCAGGGTTGCCCAGGGTTCGCCGCAGGTTGGCCGGAGGCAGTGTGTTGGCGGGGCAGGGGCGTGAATGGCGGCGCAGCTACTCGACAACCTCGTCATTGTCGCTGCACGGTCGGTCCGCGTGACGAGCCGGTCGCGGCCGAGCCCTCACCAGCGCGCGTAGCGTGCGCTGTAGAGCCCGTATTGGTCCGGCGCGTCTTCGGCGTCAGTCAGAACCGCGCGCCGGTCCCGAGGGCTCAGAATGCAGTCCAGGTACCCCCGAACCTCGCTGCCCGGTGCCCGGCTGTAGCTGAGCCTAGGCGACGAGTGTGTTACGTTCGCAACGCCTGCGGGCTTCATTTTCAGCTGCCAGAAAAGAAGCTCTGTAGCGACACCGAACATGAACACGTTTCGTCGCGTCGCCAGTTTTTCGGCTCCAGTGCCAGTGTTCATGCCCGCAATCGCAGTGACGTGGTGCAACATACGGCTCTCGCGAACGCCTGGGCTTGCTGCAGTGGCCGTCTAGATCGGCAAGTCGTCGGCGAAAGCCAACGCGAAGGCCGGTGTAGGGGCGAACCCAGCGATCCGCGGGCGACGCCGACTCGATACGGCTGATTTCCGGGTCAGGGCCTGGGGGCCTGCCTGGGAAAACCCGGTATCAAGCGTTACGCCCTTCCCCCGCACTCTTAACGCAGAAACTTGTGAGCCGGTGGGCCGTTGAAGAGAGAGCCGGAATGACCGCCCCCGAACGGAGCCCCAGAATCATGCCCCGACTACCTCTCTCCGCCGTCCTGTTTTTCGCCGCCACGGTTGGAGTCACGAGCCAGCCAGCCTTGGCAGCTCCGGGCCGGAGCTTCGAGCTGGTCGTGTAGTGAAAGACAATGGGTGGATCGGGACGGGTGAATGCGGGTGGCGGAATGGGGACGAAGGTGACGTGGATTTGCATGCGGGGTCCTTGGCAGTGCAGACGGTGAGCGCCGAGGTGAGACGGACGTGCCGCGGAGAGAAGGCAGCGGCGAGAAGAGCCGGAGCGAGGACGGCTGAGAGCTATTTTGCGCTCAATGAATATGCCGGTGAAGTGGCGGGAATTTAGGCACGAGACACGCCAGTGGCCTGCCTTGGAACTCCGTTGTCGGTGGCGTGAAGCCCGCGCACCTCGAGTCTCACGGCCACGAGGTCGTCGAGCCCGCCCTTGATCACGAGGGCTTCCAGGCGGCGTTCCGAACGGCCCAGGCGGCCTTCGATCAGCACCAGCCCGACGTCGTGGTCGATCGAGCCGTGGGGGAGCCGTAGCTGTGAATCTGGATTCTGAAGATGCCCGCCTCGTCCTGGTCTGCCCCGCCTGGAAGAAATGGGGCGAGGCCAAGACTGTGAAGCATGGAACGCTGATCCTGCACTCACGGGCCGACGACGTCGTGCCGTTCGAAGACTCGGTTAAACTGCTCGTAAACTCAGGCGTGCCGGAGTCGAGCCTGATCAAGGTCGGCCGGGATCATCGGCTCACGGATCCGGAGCCGCTGGCGGCGCTGCTGCGGGCTTTCGGGCCCTAGAACTCCATGCGAACGGTGCAGTGACTTCCGGTCTCGCGTCCCTTTTATTCGGCCAGGCCTGCGCCGATCGCCACGCTTCCGTTCGGGGGCATCCATGCGGCCTCCTTGTCTGGGGGCCGCATCATCCCATCGGCAGGCAGAGGGCGCGCTATGGGAAAGCAGGGCGGAGGCGCGCAGTGCTCGAGTGGGGGCCGTATAACATGGCATAGTCGCCGTTGTAGTCCCATCCCCGTCCCAAGGAAAATCTCGATGACCCAATCGCGGCTGCACCGCCACGTAAAGCGTTGGTCGATCGTGCCGGCTGTCGGTTTCGATGTGCTCGCCACCGTCGGCGCGACGGCCCTGGCGGTGACCGGTGGCGGTGGACTGCACGCGTTCGCCTGGCTCGGCGCTGCGCTCGCCACTGCGGCTCTGCCGTTTCAGCTCGTGAGTTTCTTCGGCCTCCGAAAGGGTCGGACCTCACGGAATCTCACGGCGATGACCGCGCTTGCGTCGGTGGCCGCGGCGACAGCGGTAGGGGCATCGTTGCTCGCCGGCACGGGCTGGCCGGCAGCGATCGCGATCCTCGGCCTGCTGAGCACTCAGTTCTACGCGCGTTGGTACACGCGGCTTGACCGGGAACGGCAGGCCGTTCTGGAGGTCGGCGCTCGATTGCCGCATTTCAAAGTCCTCGACGTCGACGGAACGCCGGTGAGTTCTGAGTCCTTCCTCGGGCAGCCAACGGCCTTCGTGTTCATTCGTGGCAACTGGTGTCCACTGTGCGTGGCGCAGGTGCGCGAACTCGCCGCTGAATACCAGTCATTGGCCGCGCGGGGCATCGAGGTTGCGCTCATTTCCCCTCAACCCTTAGACGAGACCCGCGCGCTCGCCGAGAGGTTCGGAGTGGCCTTTCGTTACCTAACGGATCCCGCTGCCGCCGCGGCGGCGTCCCTCGGAATCCGCCACGATGGGGGCGTGCCGCCTGGCGTGACCCAACTTGGTTACGAAGCCGACACGGTGTTTCCCACGGTGATCGTCATCAACGAATCCGGGACAATCGTTTTCAGCGACCAGACCGACGACTATAGGGTGCGCCCCGAACCGTCGCTGTTCATCAGCGCACTCGATGCGGCGCACCGGTAAAGAGTCGCTCCCCAGCGGGTGGGCATGCCGTTGGCGGACATGCAGCGGGCGGACGTATCACCGGCGACTGCTGCGGTCCACGCGACACACCCCGCGGCTCCCGCACCACCCGCCTGCCTCGCCCGCTGCTACCTGACTCCATCCGCGAATACACGCCCACCCGCCCAAACTGAGTTGCCCTGAGCGTCGCCGCCGAACGAGTTTCTGCACGCCGCGATCAAAGAAGCCCGTCAGGGGCTTTCCCAGGGCGGGATTCCCATCGGCTCCGTCGTGGTGCACGCGGGCCAGATCGTCGGCCGGGGGCACAACCGGCGGGTCCAGAGCGGCAGCGCCATCCTGCACGCCGAGATGGACGCCCAGGAGCGCGTCGGGCGGAAGCCTGCGGCGTTCTACCGGGAGTGCACGCTCTACACGACGCTCTCGCCATGCTCGATGTGCAGCGGGGCGATCGTGCTCTACAAGAATCCGAAGGTCGTGATCGGCGAAAACACGTCGTTCATGGGCGAGGAAAAGTGGCTTGAATCTCACGGCGTTCTGCTCGACGTCCGGCACGACCCCGAGTGCATCGCCCTCATGCAGGAGTTCATGGAGCGGAACCCCAGGCTGTGGGCTGAAGACATCGGGGAGTGAGTGGGCAGCGCAATCCGGCTGGAAGAAGCTCCGGGAGAGAGTCACCACCTGCCCGCGTCTTCTTGGAGCGGTTCTCGCTGCCGGGGCGGCTCCAGGCCTACCGTCGTGCCGGTTGACCAAGTGTCGAGTGCGAAAGAGCGAGGCCATCCCCGGCCAGAGCCGGAAAGCGACCACATTGCCTCGGTCTCGCCGTACAAAGCACCTGCACGGAAGCGGAGATCCTTTCTCTACCGTGGAGTACATGCCGTGAAAGTTCTTGCTGCGATTCTTCTGGCCATCGTCGCCTTGAGTGCCAGTACGGTTGTGGCACAGCCGTCCTCCGAAGCAAAAGCCCGGGGAAAGTTCAATTTCTACGGCCGTGGCGCCAGAAGTGCGATGCGTGGGGCTCGGGAATCGACGGGTTCCTTCAGGGAGTACATTCGCGGCACGCAGCCTGTGCCTGTCCCCCTCGTAACCGGCGAAGTAGTCGTCAGGGAGTCACCTGGTGTAGTCGTCGTCAGTCCTCAGATTGCCCAGGCGGCGGCGGACGAAATCGGCGACTACATCACGAAATCCGAGCGGCATCTTGCATGGATGCGGAGGCAGGCCGAGGCGGGCAAGGACAAGGAAACATTGGCCGCTTTGGACAGCATCGACCGCAACCTCGCCGCGGCAAAGCAGAATCATACGACCCTCTGCAGTTGCTGTATGGAAGACAACGTCGATGCGAAAGCCGCCATGGCGTGCTGCCAGACGATCGACGAGGCTTTGGGCAAAGCGATCTCCGAGCACGACGCGCTGATGAAGCGGCTGGGTGAGAAACAACCCGGCGAGAAGTGATGTGCGAGCGGCGAGCATATGCCGCTGATCGGTAGGCTGCATTCGCGGCGTCTGTTTCAGGCTCTGGTGGCTTGACGTTGTGATGGCCCTCTTTTTCGTGATTCTGGAGAACCAACTATGAACCGCGTTTCGTTGATTGCGTCACTGATCCTGTGCCTTGGCCTGTCGCTCTTTGGGGCATCGACACAGGCTGCCGACACCAAAATGGACCCCACTGCGAAGGAAAACTGCATCAAGGCGTGCAATGAGTGCTTGCGGGCGTGCCGGGAGTGCCTGATCCATGGCGGCTGCCCGGCATGCGACAAGACTTGCCTGACCTGCATCGAGACGTGCCGGGCCTGCGTAGCAATGATGGAGTACGACTCGCCGCTGGCGAAGGAAATGTGCAAGGTCTGCGAAGAGGCGTGCAAGCAGTGCGCGGCTGAGTGCAACACGTGCGTTGACATGCCGCACGCCAAGAAGTGTGCCGAGGCATGTAAGAAGTGCGAGGATGCGTGCCGGGCGTTGTTGGCAATGTGAAGCGAAGAAAGCCCCTGTGGGGCTCGCCGGGCAGGTGATTGCCCGGCGGGCCACCCCCGCTCCGCTCCAACGCTTGCCCCGGAATTACCGGCAGGTCATGGCGGCCGTGCAAGTGGCTCACCATCAGGTATGTGCGACGTGCCTGGGTTCAGGGAGAGAATCTTTCGCGGGTCGGCTCCTCGTCGGACTCATCGCCGAGATCAGTCTCTTCGTCGTCCCAGTTCTCGTCCTCATCGTGGTAGGCGTTCATGGGCGGACCTCCGTGTTGCCCTCGACGTGCGGAGGCTCATAGGGGCAGTGGCGGCAGCCGGAGCCGCAGCACGAGCCGCGCTTCAGGTGGTAGGCCGCCGTGTACACCAGCAGGCCGTTCTCGATCGAATAGTCGGGCTGCTCAGGGCCGGCAGCAGCAGGGTCAGGTGATGGCATAGGCGAGCGACTCCGTGCGGGACGCCGCAGGCTATCGCCGGTGACCGGCCGGTGTCCACGACCCTCGTTCCTGGTGCACGCCCCCTGGCGGCACGGCTCAGTGGACAGTTCGGCAGGCCGCTGTGTGGGCGATGCGCGTAGAGTTCAACGTGCAAGCAGACTCCTGAGGCGCGAAAGCCATGCCCGAATCCAACGGAGACGTCGCAGCCATGATCGAAGCCGAAGTGAACGAAGGCGGGCCGCCTTCTCCCGTGCCGTGCGATACCCCCGCGAATGTCGTCGAATTCCGCACCGCAGATGCGTCACTGCACGAGACACCCATGACGATCGAAGTCTGTCCCGCGCCGGATCGGATTCTTCATCTGCCGCTGGGGCCGGCCATTCGCGGAGCCAGATCGACGACGGTGCTGAAGTCCACCGGCCTTGAGCTGATCCGCCTTGTCATCCCGGCAGGCAAACAAATTCCTCCGCACAGGGCTCCCGGCGAGATCACCGTGCACTGCCTCGAAGGCCATGTCGCCTTCAGCCACGACGGGCACGACATGGAACTCCGGCCCGGCGATCTGGTGCACCTGTGCCCCAAGGAGCTGCATTCCCTCAAGGGCATCGCCGACTCTTCGGTGCTGGTGACGCTGCTTCGGCCGCGAGCCGACGAGATTCCCGAGATCTTCCCCCCGCCCTGAGGCCGCTCACGCCTCCTTCGTGAACGCCACGAGTCGGTGGAACTCCGTGGCATCCCGAAAGAGCTCCCTGGGGGGCTCGCGAAATCCGGCCTCACGGGCCATCCCTGAGATCGTCTCGCCGGACTCCGGAAAATCCCTCTGGACGACGTGCTCGACCGTGCTCGCCACGTGCTCCGGCGGCATGCCCGTCCACGCCTGTCGCATCATGCCCACGTAGCGGCCCAGGTAGTCCTCCCGAGACTCGCCGTCCCGCCGGAACACATCGGCGAACAGCAGAGAGCCCCGGGAACGCAGTCTTTCGTGGGCCAGCCGGAAGAACTCCTGCTTCTCCGGGGCAGGCAGGTGGTGCACTGCGTAGCTCGCGAGGATGATGTCGAACGTCTGGGCAGCTGGCCCCACGTCTCCCCTCAGGAAGGTCAGCAGATCGCTCTCGAGCAGCTCGGCAGTGAACCGCGCGCCGGCGAGCTGATCCCGGGCTTCTCTCAGTGCTGCCTCCGATGCGTCGACTCCCATGTATGCCCAGAGTCCAGTCCCGTCGAACGTGGGCTTGATGAACCCGGCATCGCCACAGCCGAGGTCGGCCAGCGTGAACGGCCCCGGATGCCGCATGAGCACCCAGTCCCTGATGGCAGAGAAGATGCCCCGGTGAGCCATCCAGTCGGCGTCCACGATCGAGCGATAGACGTGCCACTGGTTGAACCACCGGGCGGCTTCTTCAGGGGCGTGCTGTGGATCGTGGCCTCTGTTCGGTGTTGTGCTCATGGTTGGTCGTCCGAATACGCCCCCTTGGACTCGGTGTCGCTACTCGACGCTCCCTGTGCGTCGGAGAACGCCCCGCCCAACGACATGGATGAGAAACCCGACGGGGCCGGCCAGAAATGTGAGCACGAGTGCCAAGGTCCTGAGCACCCAAGGCATGCCACGTTTCACGCTGTCCCTGGCGATCCAAGCGCCGACGACCATGTCGAACACGAGGTAATGGGTCCAGGCTGCCGCAAACACCCAGTCGTCACTGAATACTTCCCGCAGTCCCGCGAGCGTCATGACGTCGCCCGGCGGCGGGCCGTTCGTGGCCAGCTTCCAGCCGATGACGCCTGTGTAGGCCAGAGCCAGTGCGGCGGGCACGATGACCGCGCACAGCACACCCGAGACCAGTCTCTTTCCAGGAACGAGCACCAGCATGATCCAGGCCAGAAGGGCCAAAGTGTTGGTCGCTTGAAAGAACGTGTCGGCCATGGATACGACCCTGCTCAGGGGAAGCTCACTTCGCGTGGCTGTAGGAGTAGTTTCCTGCGATGACTTGCCGGGCGTCCTCCGTAAGTTCCGGAAAGTGTTGCCGCAGACCCTCCATGACCATGCGGTCAAACGCGTCGTTCGGCAGCATCCAGTCGAGGTTCAGGGCTCGGCTTACACGGCTGCCGAAAAACTGTTCCTGAAGGCGGATTCGCTCGATGTCTGCGTCGGGCCCGAACTCTTCGCGGAGCCAGCCCAGCCGAGTCTCCTCTGAGCCCACGGGCAGATAGCCGATCGGCCTGCCCGACCTGCGTGGGCCCGAGCCGAAGGCCACGATCGCTCGGCTCATATCCTCGGGGGTCAGGCCACAGTAGGCGTCGGCCGGAATCCCATGCTGCCGTTCGAGGTCAGCAGCCGAGGGGAAAGGCGAGGGGGCGTCGTCGCCCATGGCTGCTGCCCTGCGTGGAGAGTTCGGGGAGGAGAGTTCGGAGGTTCCAGTTCGCCAGTCTATCCGCTGATCGATGCCATGAAATCGACATCCCGTACTACACTACTGACGTCATGAATGCTCCAGATGCACCCCTTGTCTCCGGCCAGACCTGCGGCACATGCCTGCATTGGCGAGCCGAGAAGGCAGGCGAAAAGTTCGTCGGCTGGGGGCAGTGCCGTCGCATGCCGCCGACGATGCCGCCGATCCAGGACGACAAACTTGTGCACGTCGGATTGTGGCCGCACACTCGTGAAGGCGATTGGTGCGGCGAATGGCAGGCTATCGCGCAGAGTGAGCCGTAAGTGGCTCTTGATCACAGCCGCAGAGCCCGGTGAAAAAAACCCCGCAGGGTGTAACGCCTGCGGGGTCGGAACAGAAATCGATGTCGTTGCCGACACTGACTACGGCAGGATGACGGCGTCGATGACGTGGATCACACCATTCTTCGCCTTGATGTCGGTCTTGATGACGTTGGCGAGTCCGGTCGTGGTGCCGACTTTCACGCCCCCCTCCGTCGATACCTTGACGACCTTGCCGCCAGCCGTCTTGGCCTCGGTGAGTTTCACGACGTCCGCCGCGTAGACGGTGCCAGGAACCACATGGAGCAGAAGGATTTCCTTCAGCTTCTCCTTGTTTTCAGGCTTCAGCAGATTCTCGACCGTCCCAGCCGGGAGTTTGGCGAAGGCCTCGTCGGTCGGGGCGAAGACCGTGAAGGGACCGTCCCCCTTGAGTGTCGCGACGAGTTCGGCCGCACCCAGCGCCGCCGCCAGGGTCTTGAATGTGCCCGCTCCCACCGCCGTGTCGACGATGTCCTTGGGTGTCTCGGCATAGGCAACCTGCCGCACCACATGGGTCCGGTGGGGCTGAATGACGGCATTGCCAGAACCCTTGCATGGGGCGGACAAACCAGTGGGGGATGTCGCGATCGTGGCACAGGCCACAGCCAGGTATGGCAGAGCACGTGAAGCACGCATGGTTGAACTCCGGGGAGGGATGAGATGAAGAGAACGGCTCGACGATCAGTGACCTCGGAACGCTAGACGCGAGCGGACGCAGGGCAAGTCAGCAGCATGAAGATCTGGAGATTGATCAGCCCCGAAGAGACCGACACGCGTGCTGGCCAGGTCTCGTTACGGCTGTGTCGTGCCGACCAGTTCGAGCTTGGCCCGTCGGGGCAGCCGTTTGAGTGCTGCCTCCCGTTTCAGCGCCGCGGATTTCGACCGCCTGGACTCTTGGTAGGCCAGCCGCACGGGGAGCCGGCTGCGGGTGTATTTGGAGGCCTTGCCGGCGGCGTGCATCGTCAGCCGCTTGGGCAGATCGTTCGTGATGCCCGTGTAGAGCGAGCCGTCGCGGCAGCGAAGCATGTACACGGTCCAGGGCATGGGGTTCTCGCTCAGTGTCTCGACGGAATCGACGTGTCGCTGGCCGATGGCCCGACCGAGGCTCCGGTGGTCAGAGCGGCGGGCTTTTTCCCCATGGCTGTTCGTGCCGATACCAAGGACATGCCCTCGCAAACCTATCTCCCAGGCCCCTCTCTCCGCACGGTGCGCACGCCCGGCGGCCAGACGCTTCCCGTTCCGTCCGGCTGGATCCTGCTCCCTCCCGGCGACGCCGCCCTGACTCGCCGGGTGAAAGCAGCCGGGGACCATTGGCTCGTGCAGGAGAAGATCGGCCGCAAGGTGTTCTCCCGTGGAGTCTGGGCTCCGCAGGAAACGATCGAGCGGATTCGGCACGAACTGACCGCCGAGCGGTCGACCGAGACCTATGCCCGCCGCCGGGAGGCCGATGGCCGACGCCGCGAGGCCCAGCAGACGGCCTATGTCGAGGACTTTCAGGCCGCGGTGGTGTCGTTTCTGGCGTTCCACGAGCGGCATGGGGAACTGGCCCGGAAACTGGCCCGGGCCGTCGCCGACCATGCGACGCCCGTCGGCAGCGGCACCGTGGCCCGCACGCGGCGAATCCCGATCGAGCGGCGGGCGGAAGCGGCCGTCATCGCGTGGATGCGGCACCAGACGACCGGCTACGACTCGATGAAGATCCCCCGCGTCAAAGGGAAACGCCGGGAGGTGCGACGGATGTTGGCCCAGCGTTCCCAGGAACTGCTGCAACGGTATCGGCGGGGGGAGCCCATTCCCCCGACCTGCCCGCTGGCCAACGCGGGACTTCCGCAGTCCTGACGCATAGGATTGTGGTGTGGCTCGGCGCGCAGGACCGCGGCGAGTGGGAATCGGGGCATCACGCTGCTGCTCTTCAGGCCGCCGTGCACCCATGCTCAATCGCAGCGCCGTCGTCATCGGCCACGATCCGTCCTTCTACGGCTGGTTGAAAACGACCGGCCTCACGGACGAGGTCATCGGCGACCGGAAGGAGATCGCCGAACGGGTGGTCTATCTGATTCCGGCCTGCCAGTTTCCCGAGGAACTCGACGAGGTCGTCGAAGACCTGTTCGAGGAGATCTTTCGCCGCGAGCTCGCCGCCTGGCAGCCCGATCAGACCCGCTGGCCCGACACGGCGGACTTCAGCCTGTTCACCCGCTGGTTCACCGTGGAGGGATTTTCGGTGGTCGAAGACCTGGGGCAGGGGAGCGTTGCGGAAGAGGCGTGACGCTGCCGTTCCAGGCGCGGGCTGCCGTGGCGGCGGCTTGCCTAGGCCTCGCAGGTTGCCGCGACGGAGGTCTGCCGATCGTGGCTGGAGGTGATTTCACCGGCCTGCTACAAGCCCGGCCGCACCTTCGGGCCGCCCCATGTCACGTCTTCATCCGAGCCCCCGTCGCCAATCGGCCTGTGTCTGGCTCGGCTGCGCGATCGCGGTCATCGTCTCCGTCGCGGGCTGTGGCACGACCCGCTGGAGCGACTCCAAGCGCACGGCCACCGAGCAGTTGCTGATCTCCGATGCCGTCGAGCGGGCGGTGATGCAGATCGACATGCGGCCGCTGGCTGGGCAGGCGGTGTTTCTCGACACGACGATGCTCGACGACGTGCAGGACGGCAAGTATCTCACCAGCGCGCTGCGGCATCAGATCCTGGCCTCCGGCTGCCGGCTCGCAGCGAATCGCGACACGGCGGCAGTGGTGGTCGAGGCGCGAGCCGGGGCGATCGGCACCGACCGCAACGA
Organism: bacterium; assembly: GCA_029978085.1. Taxonomy (GTDB): domain Bacteria; phylum Planctomycetota; class Planctomycetia; order Pirellulales; family UBA1268; genus QWPN01. The sequence continues at coordinate 17,188 of JAPOJV010000002.1, read as the reverse complement.
GCTACTTCTGGGCATTCCGGCCACGAGCGTGCAGGTCGCGGGGAACGGCACGTCGATTCCCGAAATGGCGATCTTCAAGCGGACGGATCAGCGGGGCGTGGCCGAGGTCAATCTCTTCGCCTATGAGCGGGCCAGCGGCCGGCCGCTGTGGCAGAGCGGGATCGCGCGAATCAACAGCAACACTCGAGACCGCTGGATGTTCGGCACCGGCCCGTTCCAGGATGGCAATATCTACGATCGCGTCGAATTTGCCGGCGAACGCATCCGCTCCCCGTGGAAGCGAAAGGAGCAGGGCGACGATGCCGGGACGGCCGTGGCCTCTGCGCAGACCGACCTCCGCAACGCCAAGACTTTCGCCACGCTGACGCCGCCCGATGGCCCCGATCCCGATCGGCCGCTGGTTGCCGACGACCGGCCCGCTGATCTGCCCGCCGTGCGGTAGCCACGGGCCAGCTCCAGGAGATTGATTGCGCTCATGGATGGCACCTTCGAAGGCGAGACGGCGTTCGTGCTGGCGGTGGGCATCCTGCTCGTGGGGGTCAGTCTCGCGATTCACGCCTGCTTCATGTTCCTGATCCTGAAGTCACAGGTCTGGCTGAAGAACCGGGTGCTCGTGGCCGCGAGCGGCGCGTCGCTGCTGCTCCCGTCGATCATGGTGGCCACCGTCTGGATCGCCGTGTCGAGCTTCATCCAGGTGGCCCTCTGGGCCTGGGTCCTGCGGCAGTTCGGCCGGTTCGATACCTTTCTCGATGCCTTCTATTTTTCGGGCACGACCTTCACCACGCTGGGCACGGCCAAGCACGTGCTCGTGCCCCCGTATCGGGCGTTCGAGCCGATGGAGGCGGCGACGGGCATGCTCGCGTCGGGCCTCAACACGGCCGTGCTATTCGCGATTCTCGCGAGCATGGGCCGGAAAAGATCCGGCTTCGAGGAATTCTTCCGCTGATCGAGCTGTGGTCTGTTGCCAGCGCACGGTCGCGAACGCATGATTCGGCCGTGAGCTTCCCGGCCTCCGAAACGGCACCACCGCATGGACTTTCCCGATCTCGCGCCGTGGTTCGACAGCCCGTCCGACGGGTACGATGAACTTCCGACCGACGATCACGCGGCCCCGTATGACGAGTGACGCCCCACCGCAACTGGTGCCTCGACTTCGATGATGCTGCAGGGTGACGCATTCGACCGGCTCGAGCGGCTGATCTATCAGCCGGTGTCGACGCGGCCCGACTGGCTCAAGGCCTGGCGGAACGAGGCCAACTATCTGCTGTTTCTCGCCCGCCGTGCCAGCGACGACGAGGACGACGAACTGCTCGAGGAACTCGAGGCCCAGGCCCGCGACATGGCCGACATGGTCGAGGCCCGGTTCAGGGCCGAAGGAATATGAGTAAGTCGGGCTTCACGGTCAGCGGCGATTGCGGCCCGGTTGTTCGCGCTGCAGCGTGCCGCTGCCGAACTTTTCCGAGCGGCTCGTGGAGCCGTCGGACCAGTTCGTGATCGTGCCGCTGCCGAACTTCTGCGTGTGGCCTGTCACCGTCCGGCCGTCGCGGCCCGTCTCTGTCGTCAGCGAGCCCGAGCCGAAGGGCTGCGTGCGAGAGGTCGTGCCGTCGGACCAGCGGGTGATCGTGCCATTGCCGAACTTCTGCGTGTGGCCGGTGATCGTCCGCCCATCGCGGGTGCGTTCGGTCGTGAGCGAGCCGGAGCCGAATGCCTGGGTGCGGCTGCTCGACCCGTCGGAGCGGTTCGTGAGCGTGCCGTTCCCGAAGGGTTGGGTCTGTCCGGTTCGGGGCTGGCCGACGCTCGACCGCGGCGGCCGTGGGTCGGCAGCCTCGAGCGACCCAGCCGCGAGGAGACAGGCCAGGGCAACGGACGTCGCCAGTCCATGCGGTGACCAAACCAGACTGTTCCCGGTACGAAAGCCTTTCGCCATGGACATCGCAGCACCTCCGATGGAAAGGATGAGCCTCCATTGTATCGGCCCGTTCGGGAGCTGTCCCCTCGAATGTTGGGGTGGCCCGTCCGCGGCTTCCGCCGCGGGATCCCCTCGCGCTCAGGGCTTGGATGGCGGAATTTGCATTTGGCTGGTTTCGGAAGCATTATCGCTCGCATTGAGGGCACGACGCCTGTGTGGTGGCAGTTCTCGGTGATTTCCCGCCGAGGCGCGGTGTGGTCAGTGACGACCGGCCGCGGACGCCACGCCCTTCCATGGAGTCCACCGTGGTATGTCGTCGATGCCCGTCCAGACCGTGTTTCTTACCGGGGCCTCCGGCTTCGTCGGCACGCACGTGGCCGAGGAACTGCTCCGCCGGGGCTGCGAGGTCCGCTGCCTGCTGAGGCCGACGGCTCGCGCCGAGCACCTGGATCGACCGGGCATCGTGCGGGTCGAAGGCACGCTCGAAGCCCCCGACTCGTATCGCCACGCACTCGACGGCTGCGACACAGTGCTGCATGCGGGAGGGCTCGTCGCAGCGCGATCGAAACACGAACTGCTGAGAACCAACGGCGAGGCTACCGGCTGGCTCGCCGACGCCTGTGCGGCGCTGCCCACGCCACCGCGGTTCGTCTACGTGTCGAGCCTGGCGGCCGCTGGGCCGCCGCCACTGGAGCGGGCCTACCGCGACGAGATCGATGTGCCCGCGCCCGTCTCCGACTATGGCGCGAGCAAGCGGGCGGGGGAGATCGCCCTCGAGCAGCGAGCAGAGCGGCTCCCGATCACGATCGTGCGTCCCGGCATCGTCTACGGTGATCGCGATCCGAAGATGGCCGCGATCTTCAAGGCGATCCAGCGCACGGGCCTGCACGTGGTGGTGGGATTCCACACGCCGCGGCTCTCGCTCATCCACATCGACGATCTCGTCGATCTGCTGCTCCGCGCCGCCCGCAACGGCGAGACACTCGTCCCGGCCGGCAGCCGTGATGCCGGACACCGCGGTTTCTACTTTGCCTGCGACGATCGCGAGCATCCCACATACGGCCAGTTCGGCCGCCGCGTCGCCGCTGCGCTCGGCCGCCGGGTGGTCGTGTGGCCCTTGTGGCGGTGGGTGGGGCGAACGGTCGGGGGCGTATCGGAGGAGCTCTCGCGGCTCACGGGGTCGGTGGCGATGCTGTCCCGCGACAAGGTTCGGGAGGCGACGGCCTGGAGCTGGGCCTGCTCGGCCGCGAAGGCGCGGGCCCAGCTGGCGTTCGTGCCGGCTCGCCCGCTCGACTTCCGCCTCCGCCAGACCGCCGAGTGGTATCGCGATCATGGCTGGCTGTAGAGCGGCCGCGGCCGTCGCGCTGCCGCTGCTCGCTGCGGTGGCGATCGCGGCCGCTGGCGACATGGAGACATCGTCAGGCCGCTGGCAGGTGACCCGCGTCGAGGTGAACGGCAAGCTCGTCGATCAGGAATTCGCCGACATGCTGGCCGTCGACTATGCCGCTGATGGCTCGTGGGAGGTGCGGCTCAAGGGACTGCCAGTCGGGGAGGGCACGAGCACGGTCGATGAAGATTCGCTGCCGAAGGCGTTCGAGATGGAGACGCTCGGTGCCGCGGGAAGGCGCGGCCGGCGGTACGTCGGCATCTATGACACGGATGGCGACGCACGGCGGCTGTGCTTTGTGTCGGCCGACCGGCCGCGGCCGCGGGAGTTTCGCTCGACCGCCGCGGGGGGTGAGATTCTGGTGGCGCTGCGGAAGAACCGCGTTACGAGCGGTCGATGACGAGCGGGTCGTGGGAGCGGATGTTGCCGATCCGGAGCGACGCCTTGCCCGAGATGAGGTCGTCCACCACGTCACCGACGACGCCCGCCCGCCAGCCGGTGGCGAGCAGCGGCGGCCGCTCCTCGTCGAAGTAGCCGAGCTTGTGGGCGAGGAGATCCCGCATATCCGACGATGTGCCGACGAGGGCCGGAGCGAGCTGCATCTGCCGACAGAGACCGGCGATCGCCGTCGCCATGAACTGGCCGAGCACGGCCAGCTGCGGTGGGGGCGTGCGGTGCCGTTCGCCACCGGGGCATTCGTCGTCCGGCAGGTCGAGCCCGCGTTCGATCGCCGCGGAGAGGCTCTTGAGGATGTGCCGCAGATCGGACCGCTGCATGCCACGGATCGCCGAGATCTGCCGCTCGTCGGCGCTCTTCCGCTTGGCGAGCTCCACGAGCAGGTCGTCGCGGAGCACCCGCCGCGGCGGCATGTCCCGCTCCTCGGCCAGGGCGTCGCGCCAGTGCCAGACCTCGCGGGCGATCGCCAGTTCGCGGCGGCTGAGGCCGTTCATCCCCGACACCCGCCGCCACCGCTTCCGCACGAACGACTCCTCGACGTCGTCCTGCCAGGTGGCCATCTCCTCGTCCATCCAGGTCACGCGGCCGAGCTTCTCCAGGTCGCCCTGGAGCGTCTGCCAGAGCTCCTCGAGATGCCGCACGTCATCGACGGCGTATTCGAGCTGGGCCGTCGAGAGCGGCCGCTGCCGCCAGTCGGTGCGGGTCTCGCCCTTGTTCGTCGGCAGATCGAGAAAGCGGCGAACGATCGAGGCATAGCCGGCCGGGTAGTCGTGGTCGACGAGACCGGCGGCCACCTGCACGTCGAACAGCCGCGCCGGCCGGGCCTTGATCGCATGCAGGATGAAGCCCATTTCCTCGCGGCCGGCGTGCACGACGGTGGTTCGTCCGGGCTCGGCGAGCAGCCGCCAGAACGGCTCCAGCTCGCGGACGGCCAGCGTGTCGATCACCGCCAGGATGCCGGGCGCGGCCACCTGCACGAGGCAGAGCTGGCTGCGGTACGTGTGCTCCGACACGAACTCGGTGTCGAAGGCGACGTGCGGATGGGAGGCGAGCCTGCCGACGAGGTCGCGGAGCTGCGAATCGGTGGTGACGGTCTCGAAATCGGCTCGCGGTCCGCGGGCCGGCGACGGGCGTGAGTGCCGGTTGTGCATCAGGGCCGGTTGTGCATCAGAGAAAGAGGAAGGACATGACCAGGAACACCGGCAGCAGCACCCCCAGGCTGTAGAGGATGTAGCCGAAGAAGCTCGGCATCTTCACGCCGGCCTGCTCCGCGATGGCCTTCACCATGAAGTTGGGGCCGTTGCCGATGTAGGTCATCGCCCCCAAGAATACGGCCCCGAGGCTGATCGCGGCCAGACGGGCCACGTCGACGCCGGCCATCGTGTCGCCCGCGGAGGGCATCGCCTGGGCGGTCTTGAAGAACACGAGATACGTCGGGGCATTGTCGAGCACGCTCGACAGCGAGCCCGTGGCCCAGAAAAACGCCTGTGGCGAGTCGATGCCCAGGCTCGCCCCCCGCTCGTTGAGAATCGCGAGGGCCGGCTGCATGCAGATGAAGATCCCCACGAACAGGGCCGCGACTTCGAGGATCGCGAAGTAGGTGAACCCGTTCTTGCGGCGAACCTCCCGCGAGCCGAGCAGCAGCGACAGGCCCACGAGGCCGATCAGCACGGCCTCCCGGAGAAACACCCACGGGTGCCACGTGGTGCCCGGAAATGCCTTCGAGGGATCGAGCAGCGCCACCGCGGCAATGACGCCGGCCATCAGCGGCGCATTCGGCCACAGGCCGCTCACTTTGAGGGCGCCTGCCGTCCGCGCGTCGCGGGCCAGGTCGCGGGACGACTCGCGGGGGTGGGCGTAGAACGTGTCCCACGCCCAGTAGATCGCCAGCAACAGGCTGTTGACCATCAGCCAGGGCTTCCAGAGGGAGAACGTCCAGAGGAAGTCGACGCCCTCCAAATACCCGAGAAAGAGCGGCGGGTCGCCGATCGGGAGCAGGCAGCCGCCGCAGTTGCAGACGATGAAAATGAAGAACACGAGGGTGTGGGCCACGTGCCGCCGGTCGCGGTTGGTCTCCAGAAGCGGCCGCACCAGCAGCATCGCCGCGCCGGTGGTGCCGATGAAGCTCGCCGCGAGGCCGCCGATCCCGAGGAAGGCGGTGTTGACCGTGGGCGTGGCCTCGAGGTCACCCTCGATCCGCACGCCGCCCGTCACGCAGTAGAGCGCGAACAGCAGCACGATGAACGGCACGTATTCCGAGAACAGGGCATTGGCGAGCGTGGCGCCGGCCAGGCCCCACGACGGGCCCGCCGCCGCGGGACTCACCACGGCGTGGCTCGGGAAATGGAGGTCCACCGGCTCGCGGTGCAGGAACGTGTAATAAGCGAGCGTGACGAGGGCGAGCAGACTGGCGACGAGAAACTTGCTGGAGTTGTGTTCCCACCAGTGGGAGAACCGCGGCGTGAGCGGCAGGATGGCGATCGCGCCGAGAAGGATCAGGAACGGGAGCACGGTAGCCAGCGGCGGGGCCGCGCCGCCGTGGTCGCCCGGATGCACGTTGTCGCCGTGGTCTGCGGCGTGGGCGTCGCCCGCCGCATGGTCGCTGCCGTGGGCCGCTTGTGCCGCGACCAGCAAATCACGACCATGTTGCGGCCAGCCTGCCAGTGCGGCCACGATGTAGGCGGCGAGCAAGGCCGCGATGCCGAACAGCGTCGGATCCCGCCGTGGGGTCTGGGGTTGGTGAGCGGGATGGTGGGTGTCGTGCATGGCCGCGGCTCCGTTGCGGTTGGACCGTCGTCGAGATCGTATGTCGCCGGAGCGGGTTGCGGAAGCGTGAAGAAGACTGGGCCTGACGCCGTGTGGTTGCGAGGCAACGTCCGGCCCGTGTGGGGCGGGGCGGCGGTCGCAGCGGTCATCATCGCCGGACTCGTCTGGCTGGCCGTCCAGCCGGCGGCGGGGATCGTGGAGCGGGTCCTGTGCGGAGGGCTCGCGGCCGGAGTGGCCGTGATCGTCGCCCTGTTCGCCTGGGCGGCGGCCCAGCCCCGGCTCGCGCGGCGGGGCGACCGGCTCGTCGCGCGGCTCGCGCCGTTCACCGTGCACGAGGTGCCGCTCGAGGTCGTGGAATGCGTGTTCCATGGCTCGCAGCCCCTCGATGCCGCTTCCGACACGCCGCCGTTGCGGGTGGGCACGATCGTCGTGCGGCTCGCGGAGCGGGCCACCGAGTGGCGGGAGCGGCGGAGTTTCGCGGCCTGGGGCAGCTGGGTGGACGGCCACATCGTCTGCGACGGTCGGTGGTGTGAGCCGCTGTCGGTGGATCGCGCGCGGGCGATCAGTGCGAGTCTCTTGGAGGCGAAGCGCGAGGTCGCGGCGGCGGGGCCGTCGGCATGAGCGGGCCGCATGCCGACCACCACGCACCGCGGCGGTGGCAGGGATTGCTCGTGAGTGTTCGCGATGCACGCGAGGCTTCCGACGCGCTGGCGGGAGGTGCCGCGATCATCGACGTGAAGGAGCCTGGCCGTGGTCCGCTCGGTGCCGCGGATGCCGACGTCGCGGCGGCGGTGGCCGCCCTCGTGGCCGGGGCTGCCCCCTGGACGCTCGCCTGTGGCGAGCTTGCCGCGGGCGATGCGGCAGCGTGGGCCACACGGGCCTGTTGTGCGGCTGCCACGCTGCCCGTGGCAGCCAAGGCCGGGCCGGCCGGACTTTCGCCGCGCGAGTGGCGGCTGGCGTTCGCTGCGTTCGCCGGCTGTCTGCCAGAGGGCGTGGAGCCGGTGGCGGTGGCCTATGCCGACTGGCGGCGAACCGCCGCACCAGATCCCGCGGTCGTGATCGGTGAGGCGGCCGAGATCGGCTGCCGAACGCTGCTCATCGACACCGGCGACAAGGCCGGACCTGGGCTCCTCGCCGAGGCAGACGCCGTGGCCGAATGGATCGCGGCGGCCCATGCGGCCGGGATGGCCGTGGCGGCTGCCGGCCGGCTGACGCTGGATGAAATTGCCCGGGCCCGCGGGCTCGGGGCCGATGTCGTGGCCGTGCGCGGAGCCGTCTGTCGCGGTGGACGGAACGGTGTCGTCGACAGGAATCTCGTGCGGGCGGCAAGTACACTGTGTGCAGCGGCCGCAGGACTCGATCACCTCGATCCCGGTCGCGTGGTTCCCGGAGCATCAGCGTGAAGCCTCTTGAAGTGCGAATTCCCCATGGGCTCGACAAGGCCGAAGTGCGGCGGCGACTCGACAGGGCCGTCGTGAAGGCTCGTGACGAATATGCCGATCAGGTGGGCGAGATCGAGGCCGCCTGGCAGGGGGAGGATCGGCTCGAGCTCCAGCTGACCGTAATGGGCATGCAGATCGACAGCACGCTCGACATCCTGCCCGCCGAGATTCTCGTCAGCCTGGAGCTCCCGGCCCTCGCAGGGATGTTCGCGGGCAAGATTCGGGAGGGGATCACGCAGCGGCTGGGCGGCCTGCTGGCCGGTCCAGTCGTGTAGCGGTCGAAGCGATTGTCGGGGCGGAATGTCCGCCCGGGGGCTGGGCAGCGGTCCCGAGTCGTATCTGACGATCGTTTAAGGGGTATCATTCAATCGGTATGGCGTGCATCCGCTCGCTTCGCGAGACGCTTTCGTGGCAGGCTTCGCGCCAGGCTCTGCGCCTGGTTGCGGTCGTGGCTGCGCTGGCCGCGGGCGTGTGGCACGCCACTTCCCCGCAGATGGCGTGGGCGCAGCCCGATGCCGCCGCCGACGATGATCCGTTCGCTGACGAGCTGAACCCGTTTGGCGGCAAGCCGAAGTCGCCACAAGAGCCATCTGTGCCGCCGCGGAAGCCGGCCGTGCCGGATGAGCCACTGCTCAAGCCGGCGACCGAGCCGCAGACGGAACTGGATGAGCCGGTGGCACAACCGCGTGCGGCCGACCCGCCGACGGCGCCATCGCCGCGGCTTCCGACGCCGGCCCCGCGGACTCCTCTCCCCGTGCCGTTCCCCGAGGCTGAGTCGGGGGCGAAGCCGCGGGTGCGGGCCGTGCCCGATGGCTCACGTGATCTCGATGCAGGACCCGGTGCCTGGGAGCCTTCGCCCGCCGAGCCGATCGTGGCCGAGGCTGAGAAGCTCGACAAGCGGGGGGATCTTGCGGCTGCGCGGGACAAACTCCGCGAGGCGATCAAGGCCGATCCCAATTACACGATGGCCTATCTCGCGCTCGGCGTCGTCTCACGACGGCTGGGTGACTTCGAGGCCGCGGTCGATGCCTGCTCACAGGGCCTGGCCGTCAATCCTGACGAGCCCGAACTCTACCTGCGGCGAGGCATCGCCTGGTTTCACCTCGGCCTCTACGGAATCGCGCTCGAGGACTTCGAGGAGGCGTCGGGCATCGCGTACGACGATCCGCGGCCGGAGTTGTGGCGCGGCCTCACGCTGATCGAGCTCGGCCGGCAGCTCGAGGCGATCAACGCCTATGCCTCGTCGATCCGTCGCGACCGCACGTTCACGCTCGGCTATCTCAACCGCGGCCTCGCGTACCTCAACGCCGGCGAGCCGCGGAAGGCGGAGTTCGACTTCAATCAGGCCATCCGCCAGGATCCGCGGGACGCGCGGGCCTGGTTCAATCGTGGCGTGTCCCAGGTGCGGCAGGGCCGGTTTACCGAGGCCGTCCACTCCTATGAAGAAGCGCTCAAGCGCGAGCCCAACATGGATGCGGCCCGCCGCAACCTCGCCGCCGCCCGCTCGCTGGGCGGGGCGCGTAGGCCGGTCACTCCGGGTGGTCCTGTCACGCCGTGACAGGTTTTCCGGCGTGGTCCTGTCACGCTGTGACAGGTTTTCCGGTGTGGTCCTGTCACGCCGTGACAGGTTTTCCGGTGTGGTCCTGTCACGCTGTGACAGGTTTTCCGGTCACGGCGTGACCGGGCTACCGTGGAGCGTCGATCGTGAGTTGATTGCCGACGATTCGCCAGTGGAGGCCGAGGGGCGCAACGAGCGCGTCGAAGAGCTCGTCGCGGGTGGCATCGCGGACCTCGACGCGAACGATCTCGCCCGGCTGGATGCCTCGGGCGGCGAGTGACTCGCGGTCGATCCGGCCCTCGAGGCCCAGCTGTCGGGCGAGCGCCGGCACGGCCTCGTCGAGCGGGGCCGCCAGCCGTAGCGTGAACCGCTGCGTGCCCGCCACTGCGGCCGGCGGCGGGGCCGGGCGTCGCGGGCGCTGCGGCGCCTCGATGCCGTCCAGCCCCGTGTCGAGCGGCACGACGTATCCGCCGTCGTGCCGCCACTCCACCCGCAGGTCGTAGCTGGCGAGGACGAGGTCGAGCCGCTCGGCGAGCGACAACGGAGGGAGCGTGGCGGCGGGCAGGTGGTCGTGCGGAATGGCATCGAGGTCGTGCACGCGGACGGCTGCCGCCTCGGCGCTCGCGGCGACGATCCCGCGTGGTGTGCCGCCGGCTGGCCACATGGTCGGCTCGCGGCGTTCGAGGATGCGGCGGCGTGCAGCGGGCAAGGCGGCGATCGCGGATTGGCGGGCGACCTCGGCCCGCGGCCCGATCCCGGCCCGGTCGCGCGGCACGATTCTGAGCGTGGTATCCAGCACGTCGACGGCGCCGCCTGCCGCCGCGGCGACGCGGTCGGCGATCTCGGCCACGGAGTCACCGCGGCAGGTGATGGTCACACGCGTGTCCGGATCGATCCGGCCGTCGAGCACGATGGCTGCGTGCGACGCCGTGCCCGTCGCCGTCACGCGGGCGGCCCAGTCGCTCAGCGGCACATCGGTCCAAGTCGCATGCAGCGGGACCGCGAGCAGCGCGTCGGTCGGCCGAGCCATCGGCTGCGCGGCCTGTCCGGCCACAGCCATCAGTCCGGCCGCGACCATGGCCGCGCGGCGCAGGCAGGAGGAGGTTTGGCTACGATCGCGGCTGCGAACTCGTCTCTCGGGCATGGCCCGAGGATATACCGGCCAGTCCAGCGAGAGGAACCTCTGATGACCAGCTCGGCGGCCCGCGACGACGCCAGGTGCATTCTTTCATTGGACCAGGGCACCACGTCGAGCCGCGCCATTCTCTTCGATCGGCAGGGCACGCCGCTGGCGGTGGCCCAGGAGGAGTTTCCGCAGCATGTAAGGGCAGCGGCGGGTGACGCGCCGGGGGGCGACCCCGGGATCGTCGAGCACGACCCCGAAGACATCTGGCGGTCGCAGCTGTCGTGTGCCCGGCGGGTGCTCGCCACCGCCTGTGTGTCGGCCACGCAGGTCGCGGCGGTCGGCGTGACCAACCAGCGGGAAACGACGATTCTTTGGGAACGGTCCACGGGCCGGCCGGTCGCGCCGGCGATCGTCTGGCAGAGCCGCGTGTCGGCGCCGATCTGCGGGCGGCTGCGGGCGGAGGGGCGTGAAGACGAGGTGCGACGGACGACGGGACTACTCCTCGATCCGTACTTCTCGGCCACGAAGATCATGCACCTCATGGAGACGGTGCCTGGGCTCCGGGAGCGGAGCGCGGCCGGCGAGATTCTCTTCGGTACGGTCGACTCGTTTCTCATCTGGCGACTGACCGGCGGCCGCGTGCATGCCACCGACGTCACCAACGCCAGCCGCACGCTGCTCTTCGACATCCACCGCATGGCGTGGAGCGACGAACTGTGCAGCCTGTTCGGTGTGCCGCGGTGCATGCTGCCCGAGGTGCGGCCATCGAGTGGAGCGTTCGGCATGGTCGAGCCAGGCCTGCTCGGCGCGGCGATCCCGATCGGCGGCTGTGCCGGAGATCAGCAGGCGGCGGCCTTCGGTCAGGGGGTGGTCATGGCGGGGCAGGCCAAGAACACGTACGGCACTGGTGCTTTCCTGCTCTTCTCCACCGGCGACCGGCCAGTGGCGAGCCAGCATGGGCTGTTGACGACGCCGGCCTGCGGCCTCGGTGGGCAGAGGCACTACTGTCTCGAGGGCTCCGTCTTCGTGGCGGGCTCGCTCGTGGGCTGGCTGCGGGACGGCCTCGGCCTGATCGCCCAGGCCCGCGACATCGAGCCGCTCGCGGCCAGCGTGGCCGACAGCGGCGGCGTGGTGGTGGTGCCCGCGCTCACGGGGCTCGGCGCCCCCCACTGGGATCCTCATGCCCGCGGCCTGATCATCGGCCTCTCGCGGGCCACGACGCGGGCGCATGTGGCCCGGGCCGCGCTCGAGGCGATCGCGCTCTCGGTGGCCGATGTCGTCGACTGCATGCAACGCGATGCCGGCCTCGCGCTTGCGGCGCTCCGCGTCGATGGCGGGGCGAGTGGCAATGACCTCTTGATGCAGATCCAGGCCGACGTGCTGGGCATTCCGGTCGAGCGGCCGGCCGTCGTCGAGACGACGGCGCTTGGCGCGGCGCTCCTGGCCGGGCTGGCGGTGGGCTTCTACGCGTCGGCCGACGACGTGGCTGCGGCGCGACGGGTCGAGCGGACGTTCGAGCCGCGGATGCCGGCTGCGACACGCGAGCGACTGCGGGCCACTTGGAGCGAGGCTGTCCGTCGCAGCCTGCACTGGGCGGGCAGATAACTACCGCAGGATCGTGCCGCCGGAGGTGACGGGGGCCTCGGCGAGGGCGACGCGGCCCACGTAGCGGTTGGGGTTCGCGGCGAATTGGCTGCGGGTTTCGGGCGTCGAGAAGAGATACATCCGCGACTGGTAGGTCACGCCGTACCGCCGCTGGCCGGGGGTGCTCGTGCCCTTGTCGCAGGCCAGCACCGGATCGTCGCCCGAGAGGGCCGGGGCATAGCGGTCGGGGTCGGCCAGGAACGCCCGCTGCTGTTCTTCGCTGGCGAAGAGATAGGTGCGGCCACGATGCCGGGCCCCCCACTGGGCGCGGCCTTCGGTCCACTGTCCCTTCTCGGCGAGTGTCACCGGGCAGTAGCCCTCGAGCCCCACCGGCATCGAGCCGTAGGGATCGGCCGCCTGCGGTGCGGCCGCCGGCACGGCAGCGCTGGCCGTTGTCGCCGGGGTCGCGCCCGGGGCGAGCGGCCAGGCGGGGGGCATCGTGGGCGGCGTGACCGTGGCCGCTGCCGACGGCTTCGGAATCTCAGGCGACTTCTGCCAGAACGTGAACGGCTTTTGCATCGCGGCGAGGAACTGCGCCGAGAGACTCTGGGGCGGCTCCGCGGGTGCGGTGGCATCCGGAGTGAGCGGCGCCGCAGGGGTGGGCACAACGGCCGGGGGCGTCGTCGAGGGGGCGCCGAGCCAGGGCGACGTGGGGGCCGCCTGCGCCAGGGCGGAGGCGGCAGGCTCGACCGCGGGCCGGTTCGGCACCGCGGGCTGTGCGGGCGTCGGAAGTGCGGGCTGCGTGAGTGGCGAGGCAGCGGTTTCGGTGGGCCATCCGGCCGGCGACCGCGCGAGCGAGGTTTCGGGCTGCGGCGGCATGGTCGGAGCGGTCAGCGCTGCCGGCTGCGCGGCAGCCACGGCCTGCGGTTCGACGGGCCGGAAGCCGCTGCCGACCGCGGGCGGCTCGTCATTGGCGAAGTCGGAGAGTTCCCGCACCTTGGCGGTCACCAAGGAGATCGACCCAGGGGCCACCGGGGCGGCGCCGGGTGCGTTGGCAGTCGCGGCCGGGCTCCGCGTGGCGAAGGCGTTGCCGCCCGCCGGCTCGCTCACCGGGCTCACGCGAATCCGTAGATCGGACTGCTCGTTAAAGGATGTGCGATGCGTGGCCGCGGCCTGCGCGGCCTTGGCGGCGGCGGCGACGAACTCGGGCGTCGTGCCGGGCAGTTCGAACTTCGAGAGCACGGTGTCGTCGGCCGCGATGATGCAGGCGCTGGGCACGTGCGAAATTCCGAGCTCCTTCGTCAAGGCAGGCTGGGCATCGACGTCGATTCGCACCGGCTCGAAGCAGGCCGAGATCAACGCTTCCGACTCGGGGCTGCCGAGCACGGCGGCGCTGCCGGCGTCGGGCGTTCCGGTCCAGCCGGCGGTAAACACGGCGAGCACCGGGCGACCGTTGGCGGCGGCCGCTGCCTTGGCAGTGGCCAGGTCGGCATGCCACTGGACGGCGGCCTGGGCGGCTGACGGGAACAGGACCCCGGCGACGACTGCCAGGCGAACGGCCGCACGGACCGCCCGACATCCACCCGAAATCTCTTGAAAGCAGAGCATCGCAGGGCCTCGAAGCGAAGGAACGGCCCCCGAACACGCGTCCGTGCGGACCCTTCCGTCGTTCTGTATCGGTCGGAGGGGTGGCAGGAATATCGTCGAAAAAACGGCCTGTGAGGCCGCCGGGGCCCCGGCCGGCCCCCAGCCGACCCCGCTTGCCAGGGTGGCGGTCGGCCCGCAGCCCCCCAGGCCTCCGACACTTGACATTCCCGTGGCGCGGCGCGATACTCCCCTTTGTCGTCAGGAAGACGGCTCCGCGAACGCTCACGAATTCGCGGATGGCTTCGTCGCACGTTTTCGTCTCAGTTGATTTTTGAGGCGGGTCGCGGCTGGAAGAACAGGATCGTGGGGCTGGTGGCTGGGAGCCTCCAGAGAGCGGCCACTCACGGCCGCGTCATCACGATTCGACCGCGTGATCCTGCCCTTGTGATGCCGTCCGTCAAACGGCGTCCGGATGCTCAGATCCCATTGGCGGTGTGCCCTCGGGTGGCACCGCAGGCGGGTTCACGGTCTTCCGGTCTCCGCTCCGGCGGCGAATGTTCGAGCCTGTCCGCAGCGTGCGGACACGGATCTGGTTTCTCTTTCCAAGGTTGTGCTGTATCCATGTCGAAGCGGAGGCGATCGAGGGGCCGTCAGGGCGGTTTTGGCGGCCAGGGTGGCCAAGGTGGCCAGGGCGGTTTCCCGCCTGGAGGCCAAGGGCAGGGCTATCAGGGGGGCGGATACGGCGGTCGGCGGCGCGGACGGTTTCGCCGCGGCGGCGGCGGTGGTGGTCCCCCCCAGGCAGGCGCCGGTGCCGTCGGCATGGATAGCGAGGGCATGCGTCCGCCTGAACTCGAGCCGGAGGTCACCGAGAACGGCGAGCCGATTCCGCTGGAGCCGGCGAGCGGCGTGCTGGAAATGCACCCCAACGGCTACGGGTTCCTGCGCAGCCCCGACACCAACTACACCCGCGAACGCACCGATGCCTTTGTGCCGGCGACGATGATCGACCGCTACCGGCTGCGGGAGGGCGTGCTCATCAAGGCACTCGTGCAGCCCGGCCGCCGGCAGCAGGGACCTCGGGTTCGCGAGATCGAGTCGGTCGAAGGGATGCCCCCCGACGACTACGCGAACGTGAAGACGTTCGATCAACTGACCCCCATCAATCCCGAGACGTGGCTGCGGCTCGAGACCGGCCAGCAGCCGATCACGACCCGCGTCATGGACCTGCTCACGCCGCTCGGCAAGGGGCAGCGGGCGCTCATCGTGGCTCCGCCGCGGACGGGCAAGACGGTGCTCCTGCAGCAGGTGTCTCAGGCCGTCTCGACCAATCATCCCGAGCTCAACCTCGTGATGCTGCTCATCGACGAGCGGCCCGAGGAGGTCACCGACATGCGGCGCTCGGTGAAGGGCGACGTGCTCGCCAGCAGCCTCGACTGCGACGTGGAGAGCCACGTGCGGCTCTCGCAGCTCGTGGTGGAGCGGTGCAAGCGGATGGCCGAGACGGGCAAAGACGTGTTTCTGCTCATGGACTCGATCACCCGGATGGCGCGGGCCTTCAACAAGTGGGTGGGCAATACGGGCCGCACGATGAGCGGCGGCGTCGACATCAAGGCGCTCGACATCCCGAAGAAGCTGTTCGCCACGGCCCGCGTGTTCGAGGAGGGGGGCTCGCTCACGATCGTGGCGACGGCCCTCATCGACACGGGCAGCCGCATGGACGAACTGATCTTCCAGGAGTTCAAAGGCACCGGCAACATGGAGCTGGTGCTCGACCGGAAGCTTGCCGACCGCCGGGTGTGGCCCGCGATCGACATTTCGCAGTCTGGCACGCGGCGCGAGGAGAAGCTTCTCGATCCCAACACGCTGCATGCTGTCAACATGCTGCGGCGGACGCTCTCCAGCATGCATCATGTCGATGCCATGGAGCAGCTGACGAAGCAGCTCTCCAAGTTCAAGAGCAACCGCGAGTTCATTTCCCTGATCGCCAGCTCGCGGGACGACGCGTGAGCGTCAGCCTGCGGTGCGCTGCTCGTGGCGGGCGAGCCAGTAGGCGTATTGCGGGTCGCCGCAGCGGAAGGAGAAGACTGCGTCGGGCAGCCGGCCTCCCTCCGACTGCACCCGCACGACGAGCGTGCCGTCCTTACGCTTCTCGATCGAGAAGCGGTCGGCGGGGATCGCGTCGGATTGCGAGTCAGTGTTCATCGTGGAGCCTGAACGGATCGATCGTAGTATGCTCCTCGGCGGTACAGAACGCCAGCGGCACGGCGCTGCGGTCGTTTTGACAGCCGCCAAAAAGCCGCTCTATACTTTTCGGTTTTCCCACGTTCCGAGGGGGTTTCCTCCATGTCTCCCTATGCGTCGCTGGCCGACGACTTCTACGTCAACGTCAACCTGGCGACCGAAATGGAGCTCCCGTCTCATCGGGAGACGATCCTCCAATACTTCGAGCGGGTGCAGAAGCACTATCCGTCCATGCGGAAGTTCTACTGCCGGGACAAGCGGGACTACGTGCTCGAGGAAGACAAAGACCAGGGCCGCTACCGCTGGGCGGCGGTGGAGGCGAAGCGGCTCTGCTCGGGGCAGGTGAATCCGGCCTCGCTGGAGGCGGCCCTCGACCAGCATCGACTCGTGCTCGACCTGGCCCCGGCCTATCTGTCGGTGAGCCCGCTCGACTGCGAGGCGCTCGACGTGCTGTTCGGCTTCGACTTCGCCTACCGCGGGAATCACAACGCCCTGCTGGCGGAGGCCCTCGGCGTGGGGCAGGCCTTCGAGAAGCTCGGCGACCTGCCGGGCAGCCGGGTGATCAACTACGAGCCCTCGCTCACGATGTGCATCGACGAGGACTGTCGGATCCAGGTGCGGGTGAGCACGGAGGCGCGGACGAACGCGTTTCAGGTCCGCACCGGCGAGTTCAACGAGGAGCAGTTGAGCGTCTACGTCACGGCACGGCAGTACGGCAGCCTCGACCCGCAGACCACCTACGTCGAGGCCCTCGATCGGCTCGCCGTGCTCGCCCGAGACGTCGTCGAGACGTGCGTCATCGAACAGATCCTACGGCCGCTCGCCCGCACGATCTCGCTGAAGTGATCGCGTAGGCCGTCTCCACGTAGGCCCGTCACGCCGTGACGGGCAGCCCGGCGTGGTCATGTCACGCCGTGACAGGCAGCCCGGCGTGGTCATGTCACGCCGTGACATGATTTCCGGTCACGGCGTGACCGGGCTACCGTGACCGGGCTACCGTGACCGGGCTTCTCGTCACCGGGCTTCTCGTCACCGGCCGCGGCCGCCGTCTTGGCGGCCAGATCGGTTACGGGCATCGAGGTTGCCGGCGATCACGATGCCGATGGCCTCGACCCAGCTGGGCACGTCGCGG
>JAPOJV010000170.1 GCA_029978085.1 bacterium | reverse complement strand
CCGGTGGAGCGACCGCTCATCGGAGGCGTGGTCCGCCGCCTCACCTGCGGCACCGGCGATCCGCCGGCCGAACCGGCTGATCTCCCTGCCGATGAGAACCCGCAGGGGCCTGCGTCGTCGACTCGCCATGGGGTGCACCTCTCGAATCCCGGAATCGATCCTTCCGGTAGAATCGGCACACCTTGCCCAGTTTCTTGAGCCCGACCGCCGCCCCCTTCTGCGTCGCAGGAGGCGACGCGTCGGCCGAGGCAACCCCTGGCGTTGCCTCCGGCCGACCAAGCGGGAGCGGGCCAGGGATGGCCGCTCCCGCGTATGTCTAGAAGCAGTTGTTCCGCACCTCGTTGCAGATCAGCTGCCGCAGCCGCGAGACGGCCTGCTGCTCCTGCGCCTTCGCATCATGCCAGAAGTCGCGCAGCTCGGTCCGCCACTCGGCATTCGCGATGTACTGGTCGTACCGCCAGAGGGCGTCGAGCCGACGATTGAGCTCGGCGATGAGGTCGTGATCGTGATCGGCGATGCCCGCGGTCTCGCCCACGTGCTCGTATTCATGTTCGGCGGTCATAAACATCGGTGCGTTCTCCGGTGAGGTGAGGAAAGAAGTCCCCATCCATGGAGCCGAAACGGCCACGCGGCCCGCGACATGCGGTCGAACGATAGAAACGGTTTCGCCCGATCGTCAAACAACGCCTCGTGCACTCGCTCCGCAGCGATCAGACACTTTCCCGGTCAGCCGGCGGCCAACGCCATCCGATCGGCCGCGCAGGCCATGGCGACCGACGCCACGCTCTCGGCCTCGGTGAGCCGCCGGCGATGCGCGGGGTCACGAATCCAGGCGATCTGATCGGCGGCCAGGTCGCGGACCACGTCGCCGTAGATGCCCAGCTTGTCCTTGCCCACGGTGAACGTGATCTCGACGAGCCCGGAGGCGTCGAAGCCACGAAACCGCCCGCGGACGTGCCGGGCATCCCCTTCGTAGCGGTCGACCCGTCGGACGGACGCGGCGGGCAACAGGTCGGCGGTCGCGGCGACCGCGGCGTCGTCGAGCAGGGCCCGCAGCTCGCCGTGCGTGGGCACCCAGTCGAACAGCCGCAGTTCGCCCCGCTCGAACACTAGCCGCATCTCCTGCCGGTCCATTCGCGACGGCTGATGAAACCCGTGCTCGAAGTGAAAGAGCACCCCCGCGTGGCCGTTGCCGTCGCCGCAGGCTGGGTCGACCGTGCGGGACGCGGCCCCGGATGGCGCGTAGCGACAGGTGCACATCACCTGCTCCTCGACGGCTGTCGGGCCGCCATTGCCACAGCCCGGTCGCGGCGGCCGCACGCTCCGGGCCGCCGCCACCACCTCGCCGTGGCCGAGCCACGAGGCCACGAGGTCGAAGAAGTGCACGCCATGCTCCACGAAGATGCCGCCGCTCACCGACCGGTTCCAGAACCAGTGCCCCGGCCCGAGCCCCTCGTCGGCCGCGTCGTTCACGAACAGTCCGTGCACGAGATCGCCGAGCAGGTTCGAGCGAATCACGTCGCGCACGGCATCGGCCAGTGGGTTGTAGCGTTCCACGAGATTCGCCACGCAGCAGCGGCCCTCGCGCTCCGCGAGCACGGCGAGTGTCTCGGCATCGGCGACGGTGGTGGCGAGCGGCTTCTCCACGAGCACGTGCTTCCCTGCCTCGATGGCCAGGCGGGCCTGGTGGAAGTGCGTTGCCGGCGGCGTCGCGATGTAGACGAGGTCGATGTCTGGCGCCACGAGTAGCGCCTCGGGAGCGAGCACGCCGGCCTCGAGTTCGGCCGCGGCCCGCTGGGCGGCGGCCGGGTCGATGTCGGCCACGGCCTGGATCGTCACCCCTGGCAGGGCGCGATAGCGGGCCATCGAGAACCGGGCAAACGCCCCACAGCCCACGAGACCGACGCGGATCGTGGCGGTGGTGCGAACGGCGGCCCGGGGCTCCGGAGCCGCGATGGCATCGACACTGGCGGACATGAGACGCTCCTCTCGAGGAACGCGTCCCTGCGGCCCTTCATGCTACGCATCGCGAACTGTCCAGAGACGAAGTGCTACACTCCGCACCAATTCGATACCGCGGAGCATGCCCATGACGACGACGGCCGTCTTCGACACGAAACCCTATGATCGCGACTACCTCTCCGCCGCAGCGGCTGGCCAGCCTATCCAGCTGGTGTTCCACGAGTTTCGCCTCACGGCCGACACCGCCCGAATGGCCGATGGCACCGGTTCGGTCTGCGCGTTCGTCAACGACCGGCTCGACCGCCCGTGCCTGGCGACGCTTGCAGCCGGCGGCGTGAGGCATGTCGCCATGCGGTGTGCCGGCTTCAACAACGTCGATCTCCCCGCCGCCCGCGAGCTGGGTCTGGCCGTGACCCGCGTACCGGCCTATTCACCCTACGCGGTGGCCGAGCACACCGCGGCCCTCGTGCTCGCGCTTAATCGCCGGATCCACCGGGCGTTCAACCGCGTCCGCGAGCAGAATTTCTCCCTCGCCGGTCTGGTGGGCTTCGACCTCCACGGCAAAACGTTTGGCATCGTCGGCACCGGCAAGATCGGCCGGGTGGCTGCCGAAATCTTTCGCGGCTTCGGCATGCGGGTGGTGGCCTATGACCCCACGCCGCAGCCGGAGTGGGCTCTCCAGCGCGGGGTCGAATACCTTCCGTTCGACGACGTGCTCGCGGCAAGCGACATCCTCTCGCTCCACGTGCCGCTCACGCCCGAGACGCACCACCTCATCGATGCGACCACCGTGGCCCGTCTCAAGCCGGGCGCGATCGTCGTCAACACGAGCCGCGGCAAGCTCATCGATACGACGGCCGTGATCGACGCGTTGAAGCACGGCCAGCTCGGCGGGCTGGCGATCGACGTCTACGAGGAGGAAGAGGGGCTGTTTTTCGAGGATCTGTCCGACACGGTCTTGCAGGACGACGAGTTCTCGCGACTGCTCGTGTTCCCCAACGTGCTGATCACGGCCCACCAGGCATTCCTCACCCGCGAGGCCCTCGGCGAGATCGCCCGCGTCACGGTCGACAACCTCGTCCGCGGCAGCCGCAGCGAGCCCTTCCTCCCCGACACGCGGCTGGAAGCGTAGGTCTGTCACGTCGCGTGGGTCCGTCACGTCGCGTGGGTCCGTCACGCCGCGTGGGTCCGTCACGCCGTGACGGACTTCTCTTTTTTCCGGTCACGGCGTGACCGGGCTACGTGTCACACGCTCAGGGCTGGGCCGGCTTCGGCTGCTGCATCTGCACCAGCTCCCACGTCTGCGTGGCCCCCCGCCGGGCCCGCGATCGCCGCCGGAGCAAGCCCCGGGCACGAGCCGGTCAGCAGACGAACCGCAGGCAGTGCCAGTCACCACGGGACGAGTGGGTCGGCTCCACGCCGAGATGCCGCTGGTAGCACTCCGTCACGGCCGCCACATCGGCGTCGAGGAGGCCGGAGAGGATCAGGCACCCAGCCGGTTCGGCCGTTGCACCGCGCCGGAGCCGAGAGCAGACGGCCGCCGCCTCGGCGAGCAGCACCTCGGCCACGATGTTGGCGAAGACGAGCGGATAGGCGAGGCCGGCTCCGGCAGGCATCGCGGCCGACACCGTCAGCCGTTCAGCCACGCCGTTGCGGCGGGCATTGCCGCGGATCGCGTCATGCACGAGCGGGTCGATCTCCACGGCATCCACGTGCCCGGCTCCGAGCACCGCCGCGGCGATGCCGAGAATGCCAGAGCCGGCGCCGACATCGAGCACCCGCTCGAGGCTGCCCCCCGCGCGCCGCCAGCTGGCGAGGACCGCAAGGCAGAGCTGCGTCGTTTCGTGGAGGCCGGTGCCGAAGCCGGCCCCCGGCTCGATGAACAGCGTCGCCTGCCCGGACGACGCGCAGGCATCGCCGTCTTCCCACGCCGGGAGGATCGCGCCGAATCCCGGCACGTCGATGCGAGCAAAGCCGGCCCGCCAGGCCTCGGGGTCGCAGGTGTCGGGGCGGACCGCGATCACACGGCAGCCGACGAGCTTCGCAAGTTCCTGAGCCGCAGCGTGGGCCGATGGCTCATCGGAAAACCAGCAGGAGACGCCGCCGGAGTCCCGCGCGGCCACCCAATCCCGATCCGCTGGGGCCGCGGCGGCATCCACCACCCGGGACGTCGCCGCCAGGCCGAGCGCGGCCGCCTCGACCACGTCGATGCCCCCTTCGTCGATGCCGAGCAGTCCCGCGTCGCCCCACCGCTCCCACATCCATTCGCACCATGCCTCCCGACCCACCCGGTCGCCACTCGGCAGGCCGACGGCACGTTCGATGGCCAGGTCAACGACCCACGGGGTATCAGCGGTGGGATTCATGCCGACTCACTGTATGTGCTTATGACCGTGAATGGCCAGCCGGGCCAGCCGCCGCGGCGATGTGCTGGGCGAACGCGCTCGCTCGCTCCAGATCCTGACCGTCGGGATGCCGGCGGTTGAGGCCGCCGGTGAGCCAGAGCGGACCCCAGGTGTCGAAACCGCGGCAGGCGAATGTTCCCACCACGTCGAAGCCCTTGCGGGCGAGCAGTCGTTTGAGCGGCGCGTGCCAGAACTGCGCGAGAAACGGCAGCCCCGAGGTCGAGAACACAAACGCCACTCGTGTGAGCTCGGGGCTGTCGGGCAGCTGACCAAGCAGGGCGAAGAGTGATTCATGCATCCGGCCGTAGTAGACACCCGAGCCGAAACCGACGATGGCATGCTCGGCGAGACTGGCCGCAGCCACCCCTTCAGGTGCACACACGTCGGCATGGAGCACATCGGCGATGCACCGGGCCACGCGGGCCGTGTTGCCATGATGCACCGAGGCGCAGATCACGAGCGGTGTGGCGGTGGGCATGAGTGATCGCTCCACCTCCATTCTACCGGAGCCGTCTACGCGACCGGAGCCGACGAGGCCTCGACCTTCACGACCACCTTCAGCACGTCGGCCGGCTCGCCCCAGGTGCAGCACGGCGCGTGGGCGTCGTCGGGAAAGAGGATGGCGAACTGGCCCGCCTGCACCGGCACCGGAATCACGTCGGCACTGGGCAGGAAGAGTCCGGCATCCTTCGTGGCGTCATACGGCATCGCGACCTGCGTGAGGCTGGCCAGCGGCGCCCAGTGGATCGCCTCCCGGCCCTGCACCAGATACTGGATGTCGACATAGCGGCGATGGGCCTCGAGCTGCATGCCGGTCGCGGGGCGGGTCTGATACTGCTGCACCAGCGCATAGATCGCATCCCCCTCGATCTCGTGGCGGCCGGTGGCCACGTCCGGCCCCAGCTGCCTGAGAAACTCGAACGCCCGGGTGAACCGGGGATTGAGCGTGGCATACCGGCGCCAGAGGGAAAGCGAGTCGAGGATCATGGGAGGCTTCCAGGGATGACACACGATAGCGTACAGCAGGCCTCATGGCCGTTGACACGCCAGTGTCAGCAGCAGCCGCCGCCGTCCACACCGCACTTCTCCGGCGCCAGGCAGGCGGTGTGCTTCGCGCCGAGCGTGAACAGGAGGCCGGCGGGCGTGACTTCGGCTCCCCCGATCGGATACTGCGACACGGCAGCATCCTCATACTCGACTTCCATCGGCAGTTCGTCGCTGCCGAGCACGGCATGCGCGATCTGCATGATCGCGGCCAGCTTGGTCGTTTCGAGTCGATGGTCGGTGTCGTTGGCCACCCAGATCTGCAGCAGGCACGACGTGGCCGACCGGACCGTGCCACCGCAGTCGATGAAGTCCTTCTGCACCCGACCGACCTCGGTGATGTGGTAGTGTGCCGGCACGAACGACCGGTCCGGCAGCATCCAGTGCATCGTCGTGCCGGGATGCTTCGCCAGGATCGCCTGAAACTCTTTGACCGTCATCGGTTCACCTCCGGGGATTCGGCGGTGAGCGACGCGATGAGTTCGCTCACCTTCTGCTCGATCAGGTCGCGGACGCCGCGAAACTCCTCGGCCATCTCGCTGCGGTTCGAGTTTTCAACACAGACGAGTGTAAGGTCTTCATGCACACCTCTCGGGTTCAAAGGTCTTCGGCATGACGCACGCGGTCGCCAGGCTCCGGATGGATGCGCTCCGGATGGATGCGGCGGAAGAGCGGCACGCCAGCGACCGCCCCGACGACCGGG
>JAPOJV010000260.1 GCA_029978085.1 bacterium | reverse complement strand
GCGGGGGAGGCGTCGGCGGCTGAGGGGGCGTGCCTGGTGCCGGCACGGCCGCCATGATTCGGCCAAGAGCGGCGAAGGCGTTGAGTCGGCCCCCAGTGGCGACCTTTCCGACAAGCGACGCCACCCGATCCACCGAGCCGAGTACGGCCGAGCGAATCTGGGCGGCCGTCGCATTCGGCCGGACTGCGGCCATCAGGGCCACCGTGCCCGTCACGTGGGGCGCCGCCATCGACGTGCCCGAGATGGCGCCGTACCCGCCGCCCGGCAGCGTGGAGAGGATGCCCGCCCCCGGCGCCGCGAGATCGACGCTCGTGGCACCGTAGTTCGAGAAGCCGAGCAGGTTGTCGGCGGTGTCGGAGCCGGCTACGGAGATGATGTTCTCGAACGCATAGCTGCTCGGGTACCGGGGCAGGGCATCGGTGTCACCGCCGTTGTTGCCGGCCGCCACGACCACCGTGATGCCGGCGTTCGCCTGCGCCTGGAGGGCCGTCTGCAGCGAGAGCGACGTGCTCGTGCCACCCCCCCAGCTGATGTTCGTCGCCACGATCGGCACGCCGGCCAGCTTCAGCCGTGTGACGTAGTTGAGCGCCGAGACCGCGGCGCCGGTGTAGCCGGAGCCGGAGTTGTTTTGAAACCGCAGGGGAAGGATCGACACCTGCTGGCTTACGCCGCTCACGCCGATGCCGTTGTTGCCCACGGCGCCGATGATTCCGGCCACGTGCGTGCCGTGCCAGAAGCCGTCCTGCGGCGTGTTGTCGTTATCGACGAAGTCCCAGCCGTGCACGTCGTCGATGTAGCCGTTGCCGTCGTCATCGCGGCCGTTGCCGGCCACCTCACGGGGATTCGTCCAGATGTTGGCCGCGAGGTCGGGGTGCGAGAAATCGATCCCTGAGTCGACGATGGCGACCACGACGTTCCGCGAACCGCTCGTGACCTGCCAGGCCTCGAAGGCGTCGATGTCGGCATCGGGGATGCCTCCTGCCTGGCCGACGTTGTTCAACGCCCACTGGGCCGAAAGGCTCGGGTCGACGGTGAGCGCGATCCGCGATTCCAGCGATTCAAAGCCGGCATGTGCCTGCCGGCGGCGTGCCTGGTCCATGGCTGAGAGCATTCCTGCTGTGCTGCGTCCGCGTGCGTGCGGACGATCCGGAGAGGGCTTTGTGCCCCCACGAACGCATGCTTTTGGCGGCCGCCCGCAGAGTCAACCCAGTCGTCGCGACCGGGCCAGCCTAGAACAGGCAAATCCCCCCTAAGGTGGGTGTCCGATAGATACCCCGCCGGGGTGGGGGTCACCCGTGGCCGTTCGGGAAATTCAGCACGGAATGGGGTGGGTCATGCGTGTGACGAGGGGGTGGATCGCGGTCTGGGCCGTGGCCTTGGGCGGCCTGGCCGGGGGGCAGAGGACACATGCGGTGGATGGGGCCACGCCGCCCCCCGACATCGTCGTCGTTGACCCCTGCTTCGCCAACACCTGCTGTGACATCCCCTGCCGGCTGCTCGACCCGCTCGGGCAGGATCCGGTCTGGACGGGCCGCACCGAGGCGCTGCTCCTATGGCGGG
>JAPOJV010000097.1 GCA_029978085.1 bacterium | reverse complement strand
GTCCGCCGGGCGGCCTCACGGGCCGACTGGACGGCGGGCAGCAGCAGGGCCACGAGCGCGGCCAACACCGCCACGACGACGAGCAACTCGACGAGCGTCATGCCGACGCGACGGCGAGAGAGAAGCGAGTCCATGCGACTGCCACACCACAAGCGCACGCTCAGCCTCAGTCCGCGCATGCTGACGCACACGCGACCTTCGGCGAAGCGGGAGCTTGCAGGAGCGGATCCTGAGTGACGTGCGACCGGTCGATCACTCGACCGTGCCCACCTTCCCGCCCTCGCGGTCCGGCAGACTCCTGACACCTGGTAGGTCTTCTGACTCCCAGGCTCAGCCGGCTGCATGCCTTCTCGCGGGCCAGACAGGCACCGCAATGGCTCGAAACAGCCGGCCTCGGCGCCTGGTCACAGCGGCGGGGCCGTCCCGGATTCACACCGGAGTTCCCTGTTTGCCGGATGAAAGCAGCTGCTTCTTCCCGGCCACCAGAGTCGTTGGCGGAGTTTAACGGTTGCAAGGCGGATGTCAACATTCCCCGCAACGTCTACGGCAGGCCGCAAGGTTTACCACCGCGGCTGCCCCACGTGTGAATCTGTGCGGGTTGAAGGGGCGTTTGGCGCGAAGCTGTGACGGTCGTATGGCGGTCGCCCGCAGGCCTTGCGCACGCCCGCCGCACGGCAGCCTTGACCCAACGCGCACCCTTGAAACACCGCGAAAAAAATACTTGGACGACCCTCAAGCCGCTTCGACGGAGTCGCCGATAGCCCACTCTGTCCCCCGGGGCATCACTGTGCCCGTCGGGCAACCAGGGGGCGACAGCAACCTGCGATTCCTCGAGTCACGGAATGGCTCGACAGGCCTGTCGCGGAAAAGTTCGTGGATCACAACCTCGGGGTGACGGCACCTCAAGAACGGGACCAGACGATTCTCGCGTGATCCGCAAGCAAAGGAGATGTGGCTCGATGAAGCGTATGATGTTTCTCGGTGCGCTGGTTCTGGGCGTCACCGTTTGTAGCCAGTCCTTCGGTTTCGAGCTTTTGAACAAGATGCTCGGCCACAAGGGCTGCACCTCGTGCTGTGAGCCCGGCTGCGATGCCGGTGCTGGCTGCTGCGAGCCCGGCTGCGATGCCGGCGCTGGCAACGGCTGCTGCGAGCCGGCGTGTGACGCTGGCAACGGATGTGCGGAGCCCGCTTGCGATGCCGGTAACGGCTGCTGCGAGCCGGCTTGCGACGCCGGTGCTGGCTGCTGCGGCGTGCGGAAGTGCCGGAAGCATGACCTTTTCGGCGGGCTGAAGGGCCTGTTCGAGAAGTGCAAGCGGAAGCACCACGGCTGCTGCGGCGATAGCTGCTGCGAGCCGGCCTGCGGTGCTGGCAACGGCTGTGCGGAACCCGCTTGCGACGCCGGCAACGGCTGCTGCGAGCCGGCCTGCGACGCCGGTGCTGGCTGCTGCGAGCCGAGCTGCGGTGCTGCCGCTGGCTGCTGCGGCGTGAAGAAGTGTGCGACCCCGATCCGTGACCTCCTCCGCGCCATCCATGCCGCGAAGAAGTGCCGGAAGAGCTGCACCAGCTGCTGCGAGCCCGACTGCAGCGCTGGCTGCGAGCCCGGCTGCGGTGCGGAGCCCGCTTGCGGCTGCGAGCCGGCTTGCGGTGCGACGGTCGAGCCGGCTGCCCCGACGCCCGATGCCTCGGCCTCGAAGAAGGCTGAGACCAAGGCGGTCGTGGCGGTGAGCCGGACGGTTTCGGTCAAGTAAGTCTCGGACGATAGGTCGAACGGAGATCTGTTGCCCGACTTCGGCCAGTGAGCTCCGCCCGGGAGGAAACTCCCGGGCGGAGTTGTTTTTTGCGCCTGCCGGGACTACGAGAGGATCTCGGCAGCCGGGCCTTGGCGGGCGACGCGACCGGCGGCGAGCTCGACGACCCAGGTGGCTGCCCGCTTCGCGAACGCGTGGTCGTGCGTCACGACCACCATCGTCTGGCCTTCTCTGGCCAGATCGATGATCACGTCGAGTACCTCCGCCGTCATCGTCGGATCGAGGGCGCTCGTCGGTTCGTCGAACAGCATCACCCGCGGCTGCATCGCCAGCGCCCGGGCGATGGCCACCCGCTGCTGCTGCCCCCCCGAGAGCGTCGCCGGCCGAGCCGCGGCGAACGATGCGAGGCCTACGCGTTCGAGCAAGGCGAGCCCCACCATCCGCGCCTCCTCGGCCGCCATCCGCAGTACCGTTCGCGGGGCGAGCGTCACGTTGTCGATCACCGAGAGGTGCGGAAAGAGGTTGAACTGCTGGAACACCATGCCCACGTCCCGCCGCAGCCGCTCGAGCGTCGCGGGCACATGTGGCCCCGGCTCCAGGCGATGGCCGGCTACCGTGAGGCCGCCGGCATCGAACGTCTCCAGGCCGTTGAGGCACCGCAGGAGCGTCGTCTTGCCGCTGCCCGATGCCCCCACCAGCGCCGTCACGCCCCCCTCGGCCCCCGCCAGACTCACCTCGTGGAGCACCCGTAGGCTGCCGCGGGATTTCGAGAGCGAGTCGATCGCGATCATCGCTGCCCTCCCGACTCGAGCCGCCGCTCGAACCAGCGCGAGAGCAGCGCCAGCGGCCAGCTCATCGCGAGGTAGAGAATCGCCGTGACGACCGCCAGTTCGACGATCCGCCCCGTCGAGAGGGCGAGCACACTGTATCGCTTCGTGAGCTCGATGACCGTGATCGCCGAGCAGACGCTCGTGTCCTTGAAGAGCGCGATGAAGTCGCTGGTCACCGGCGGCATCACGATCCGCACCGCCTGGGGCACGAGCACGTGCCGCAGGGCCTGCCACTTCGTGAGCCCGAGCGCCAACGCGGCCTCGAACTGCCCAAGAGGCACGGCCTTGAGTCCGGCCCGGTAGATCTCCGATTCGTAGGCCGAGTAGTTGAGCGCGAGGCCGGCGACGGCCGCCACGACCGCCGGTAGGGCCAGCCCCACCTTCGGCAGCAGAAAGAAGATCGCATAGAGCTGAAGCATGAGCGGCGTGCCGCGGAGCACCTCGACATACCCAGTGAGCAGCGGCCGCAGGATCGGCGGACCGTAGAGCCGCCCCACGGCCACGGCCAGGCCGAGCAGGATCGCGAGCGGAAATGAAATGCACGAGAGCAGCACCGTCATGCCGGCCGACCGCACGAGCAGCGGCAGCGTCTCGCGGACGAGGTCCCAGGTACTGCGGGACGGAGCCGCAGGAATCTCGGTGGCATCACGGAGGAGCAGCATCTGCTGCCGACCGGCGAGATCCCAACGGTCATACAGCGACTTGAGCCGACCGTCGGCGATCAGCCGCCCGATCGCCGTGTCGATCGCGGCGGCGAGTTCGGGCGTGTCGCGAGCGGTGAGCACGGCGTAGAGGCCGCCGGCAAACGGCCGCCCCACGGTGCGCAGGTCGGCGAACCGGTCGGCGTAGAAGGTGAAGATGCAGTCGTCCATCACCGCCGCGTCGAGCACCCGCGTCCGCACCTGCTCCAGCGAATCGAGCGTGCCGTCGTAGCCCACCACCTCGACGTCGAGATCGGAGCGACTACGCATCACGGTCTCGGCCGCCGATCCGGTGAGCACGCCCACCTTCCACGGCCCGTGCGGCCCCGGACCGGACAGCCGCTCGAACGCGTCGAGCGGCCCCGCGCGGCGGCCGAGCAGCTGCAATGCATACGCGAAGTAGGGCCGCGAGCAGCGGTAGTCTCGCTGCCGCTCCGGTGTGAGCTCGATCCCGTTGATCACGCAGTCGGCCGAACGCCCCAGAAGCAGTGGCAGCCGATCCCACTGACCCTGCTGAAACCTGGCCCTCACGCCCAGCTCGGCCGCGAGCAGCTCGGCGAACTCGACTTCGAAGCCGGTGAGCCTCGTCGGATCGTCGGAGGCGGGAAACACATGCGGCCCGCCCCCTTCCTGATCGGCGGCCCACACGAGCTCACCCCGCCGCCGTACCTCATCAAGCTCGGCTGCCCCGGCGGTCGCAACTCCCACGACCAGCGCCAGCGCACACACGCCCCACGGGGCAACTGGTCGAGGCGACGTGGTGATCATGCGGTGAACGAGCATCCTGCGAGACCGCCCGGCGGCACCATGACCGCACCGTCGCGCATGATACCACCGCGAGCACGTGCACACCGTAGTCCCGTCTATTCCTCCGCGGGTCGACGTCCTGAGGTGAAAGTTCGGGGCTGCCCATGCCCCGTCGCCGGACGCTCGCTACGGCATCCATGCCTTCGCTCGCTCGATGGCGGCGGCGCTTTCGGCATCCTGCCTGCGCTTGCCGCCATACGCCGGCTCCCGGGGCACGGGCAGCCCCTCACGGCGTAATGTCAGCAAGAGGCGGGAGGCCGGTCGGAGATCGCCCGCAGCCGGCCGAGGCCACCGCCCGGTTCACCGAGGGCCGCCGCCATCCGCTCCGCCTCACCCGCGAGCTGATCGCCGCCGTCGAGAAACTCCGTCGCTTGCGCAGCCGCCTCGGTGAAGTCGGCCAGCAGCGGATCGACGAGCCGCGCCGCAGGCACGCCGGCCACGACCGCCGCGATGTCGCGATCGAGCCCGCGCCGCACCAGCGCGAACACGACCCAGCGAAGGCATAGCCCCCAGAGAATGAGCCACACGAGCGCCTCCTGGAGAAAGCCGGTGCCACTCACAGGCCGACCCAGCCAGAGGTGGCCGTAAAAGAAGCTCCAACCGGCTCTCGCCAGCACGGCCACGAACAGGCCGGCGAAGAGCAGCTCGAACATCCAATGCACGAGCGGGCCTGCCACCCGGCCCCGCCGGTCGGCGACGAGGCGGGCCATGGAGCCGCCGAGCCACTGCCCCGTGCGGTCGAGCACCGCCTCAGCGAGCGGCTGCACCCGCGCGGCCTCGACCCGCGCGCGGCCCACGAGCGGCTCGCCGATCCGCGCCCGCGCCGCCAGCCCCGCGAGCACCGTCCGCGACTGCTCGACCTCGGCCTCGGAGAGCCCCAGTTCGGCCACCGACTGCCAGCCGGCGGTGTCGTGTGTCGTCACCGCGGCGGAGCCGCCCGTGACGAGCCGCCCGATCACGCCGGGCGCCGGCCGCACCCGCTGCCAGAGCGCGGCGACCGCCGAGACCGCGTGCAGAAACGTGGCGAACGGACCGCCGTGCCACCGGTGCACGATCTCGTCGGTGACGAGCCGCTGCCAGCCATGACGCTGGCCGCGGAGCTGCGCCGAGATCGCCGTGGCAAGCAGCCGTTCGAGCCGCACCTGCTCGGCGCGCACGCCCGTGGCAAGCTGTTCCACCGGGCCGCGCAGTGGCTCGAGCTGCCCGCGGCACTGCCGCGTGAACCAGGCCGTGAGATCGACGGCGCCGGTGCGGCGAACGCGGCGTGCGGCACGGCCGACCAGTTCCTCGTCGATCGCCGCCACCAGATCGCGAAAGCCAGGCTCGGGCTCGAGGCCGGCTGCGGCCCGCCGCGCCGCCTCGACGCCGTCGAGCCGAAAGATCCGTGGCACGCTGAAGCCCTGCGATTCGAGTTCCCGCTGCCAGTCGCCCCGGATGTCGGGATCTCGCGCCGCATGCGTCTGCACGAAGAACAGCGGCCGTCCCGGCGCAAACGCAGCCACCTCGCGGGCCACGATCCACGACCGGTATTTCTGGGCGGTAGCGACGAGCAGGAGCACGTCGCAGGCGGGCAGCACGGCCTCCAGGAGATCGCGGTTGCGATTGGTGGCGCTCGGCCGCGCCGACGCACCAACCGATGCGGCGGCGGCATCAGGCTCGGCCTGCGTGTCGGGATCGGGACAGTCGACCAGCACGATGTTGGCGACGGCCGGCGCGTCGCTGCGGACGATCCGCGCCCCCATCGTCTCCACCGGTAGCCACGACAGATCGACGTCTGGCGCCGCCACGACGATCGGGCTCGTCGTGGTCGGCCGCGCCACGTCGCCCGCGTCGGTCACCACCTGCCCTGCCAGCGCGTTCACGAGCGTACTCTTGCCTGTGCCCGTGCCGCCCACCACGCCCACCACGAGCACCCGCGACAGCTCGCGTCGGGCCCGGTCGAGCCGCGGCTCGATGGCCTGCCACTCGGCCTGCACGCGGCCGGCCGGTGGCCATTGCGGCAGCGACCGGCTCCAGCGGGCGAGCGACTCGACCATGTGATCGAAGCCGCCGAAGTCGGGCTCACTCGCGATGTCCGCCGCTGCTGTCGTCGTGGATTCGTGACGCGTCATCTCAGGCACACTCCCGACTGCATTGGGCGAGCAGCGCTCGGGCCCTCGCCACTTCCGGCCGCGCCGCGGCGGTCGCGAGCCGATCGATCTCGTCGAGCCGATCACCGAGCACGACGTCGTGGAGCGTTTCGGCGAGGACCCGCCCGCGCTCCGCCGACCAGCCGGCGAAGAGCCGCTCCACGAGCGGCTTGAGTCCCACCGCCGTGAGTCCGAGCGCGCCTTCGCCGGCGAGCGTCGCCGCCGTGCCCACGACCACGTCGCCGACATGGTGCACGAGCGTGGTGAGCCCGCCGGCCGTGGCGGCGGCGGCAGGCACGACGGCCGCGCCGGCGAGGCCGAGCCCCACGGTGATGGCCGGGCGGGCCACCGCGCCGGCATTGAGCGCCGTCACGATCCAGCCGACGAGCTGCGGATTCTCCCTGGCGAAGCGGTCGAGCTCCGCCCGCACGAAGCCGCGATAATCCTCCGACACCAGCGGCAGCGCGGCGTGTCGCCGCTCGAGATCGGCATACCAGGTGGCGCGGTCGGCGGTGGCCAGCCGCGGCCCGAGCATCGCACCGAGCAGCGGATCGCGGCGACAGGCATCGTCGAGCCGCTCGATGAAGTCGGTGAGGGCCTGCTTGAGCGCCGCGAGTTCGACCGCCGAAAAATCCTCCCGCTTCTGCTCGGTCGTTCGCGCCAGGCCGACCCGTCGGGCAGCCCACATCACGCCCTGCCCCGCCACCCGATAGACGCGGCTCACGGCGAGGTCGAACCCCGATCGCCTGGGCTCGAGCCAGTCCCAGATCTCGTTCCACACGAGCTCGCGGGGCGCCGTCGGTAGCTCGACCCGCACGCGGCTTTCCTGTGCGAGCAGCGCCCGTGCATCGCGCCACCGGCCCGCCGCCGCATCGAAGGCATCGAGCCACGAGGCAGCCCCGCTGCGCGGATCAGCCACCACGCGCAGGGCGCCGGCCATCGCCTGCCGCTTGATGCGATCGAAGTCGCAGTCGGCGAGACGCTCACCGGGGCCGGCCGCGCCGCCGTCGGGCGTCAGTTCGGGCAGCGCATGAAACGTGATCCGCCCCGCCTCGGCGGCGGCGAAGTCGTGCGGAGCGGCATACACGGCGAGGGGCGTGACGCCGGTCTCCGCCGTGAAGGTGGCCAGCCAGCCGGCGATCCGCTCCCGCTGCCGCGGCCAGTCGACCATGTTGAACACCACGAGCACGGTCTTGCCCGCAGCAGCAGCCGACCTGAAGAAATCGCGGACCGCCGCATCGTTGTATTTCTGCTGGGTGAGCACCGCCACGATCACGTCGGCGGCGTTGCGGACCAATTCGGCCCGTCGCCAATTCTCGCGGAGCGTGCCGTCGATGTCCGGCGTGTCGAGGAGCACGAGCCGCGCCGGCTGGCGGCCACTCGGATCCTCGCGCCACACGAGCCGATCGTCGTCCACCGGCGCGAGCGCGTCGTCATCGCTCGCCCACGGCCGTGGCTCGAAGCCGGGAAAGACCACGGCGAGGTCGATGCTGCCGGCCGAGCCGCGCGGGAGACTCGCAACCGGATGGCGGGTCCGCGCCGCCTCGGGAACGGACGCACTGATCTCGGCCCCCGCGAGCGTGTTGGCGATCAGGCTCTTGCCGGTGTTGGTGCCACCACAGACCGCCGCCACCACGAACGGTCCCCGCGACACCTCGCCCCGCAGCTTGCCGAACAGGGCGCCATGCCAGTCCGTGGGCGTCGGGTCGGGCATGCCGAGCGCGGCGGCGAGTGGCCGCAGCGACTCGAAGAGCTCGCACAGCTCCTCCACCGCGCCCGCCCAGGAGGCATAGGACGACGGACTCGTCGCTGATTCACCCGTCTGCTGCACACGCCACCTCCGCTGCCACGCCGTCCGCACGGCGTTCGTTGCCGGTGTGTGACCGACGGCTTACACTTCCGGAAGTGTCAGGTGCCGACGCCACGCCAACCCCGCAAGTGTGGCTTCCGGCCGATTTCCCCGCAAATTATCCGCGTCTGGACCGCCCGCCATGCTCGAACGTCGTCCCGTGTTCCCCGGTGTGATCGAAATGAATCACCAAGCCGGATGGCGGATCGGCTGCAACGTCTATCTCGTCTACGACGACCGCGACTGGGCACTCGTCGACATCGGCTACGAAGAGAGCGTCGACGAGATCGTCGAGATGATCCGGCAGATGGACTTTCCGTTGTCGCAGTGCCGGGCGCTCGTCGCGACGCACGCCGACGTCGATCACATCCAGGGGCTCGCCAAGGCCAAATCGATCCTCAAGGCGCCGGTGCTCGCCCATGCGAAGGCGGTCGAGGCGCTCGAGTCGGGCGATCGCGTGAAGACCTTCGCCGAGATCGCCGCACAGAACGTCCACATGGACATGCCGACAGTGAAGGTCGACCGCACGGTGGCCAATGGCGACGTGCTCGAGATCGGCACGCGGCGGCTCGAGGTCTGGCACACGCCCGGCCACACCGACAGCCAGCTCGCCTTCCGGCTCGGCAACCTCCTGCTCTCCGGCGACAACATCTATCGCGACGGCTCCGTGGGCGCGATCGACGCCCACCATGGGAGCGACATCCCGTCATTCATCACGTCGCTGAAGCGGATCGCCGCGAGCGACGTGGAATGGCTGCTGCCCAGCCACGGCCCGATCTTTCGCAACGACCGGCGGCTGCTCGACGCCACGATCGCCCGACTCGAGGGCTACCTCACGCTCGCCGACTTCGGCACCTGCGCCCCACACTGGCCGCTCATCGAGGAGTGGGACCGCGAACTCGCCGAGGGCCGCTTCCCCGGCCAGAAGCCCCAGCCGGCGTGAGCCCGAGGCTACGCCGCGACGATCCTGACGGTTTTTCCGTCAAGTCGGGTCGTGCCGGACGTCGATGATTCCCTCGACTGTCGGTTTTCTCGAGGGGGGACTATCCGATGACTCGGCATCTCGTTGCCGCGGCGGCTGTGTGCGCCGTGGCCCTGTTTTCTGCCGCCGATGCGGCTGCCCAGCAGGGCGTGGGCCAAAACGCCTACGGCTACCAGTGGGGCAACTCGTACAACAAGAGTGACTGGAACCGGCTCTACCACTATCCATACGTGTGGTATCCGCAGAACTTCTACGCCGACGGCTACATGCAGTCGGCGAATGATCTGTACTACCGCTATCCGCAAGAGATGCGGATCCCGGTCTATAACCGCCAGTGGCAGAACGACTACCCGAAGTCGCGGCGGTATCACCACGGCCACCACTTCCACCTCGACGTCTTCTAAGCCGATCGCCCGAACACGGTCACGGTAGCCCGGTCACGCCGTGACCGGAATGCCTGTCACGGCGTGACAGGACCACGCGGAGTGACGGGCCTACGGGCGAGCGGGCTACAATCTGCGGCATGCAGACCCACGACCATCCCCCGTTCACCGACGACCGCGTTGCCGCGCGGTGGTGGCTCGACAACGTCTACGCCGGCGACCACGCCGTGCAACTCACGCCGCGGGCCGTGATCACCGGCATGGTGATCGGCGGCGTGATGTCGATCTCGAATCTCTACGTCGGCCTCAAGACCGGCTGGGGTCTCGGCGTCACGATCACCGCCTGCATCATCGCCTACGCCGTCTTCAAGTTTCTCGAACAGGTCGTACCCGGCTGGCGGGAGCGGCCGTTCAGCCTGCTCGAGAACTACACGATGTCGAGCGCCGCCAGCGCCGCCGGCTACATGTCGAGCGCGGGCCTTGTGTCGGCGATCCCCGCGCTCACGCTCACCACCGGTCGGCTCCTCACCGGCTGGGAGCTCGGCCTCTGGATGGCGGCCGTCTCGCTCCTGGGCGTCTGCCTGGCCATCCCGCTCAAACGGCAGCTCATCAACATCGATCAGCTGCCGTTTCCCTCCGGCATCGCGACGGCCGAGACGCTTCGCAGCCTCCACGCCGGCTCCGCGGCGGCCGCTGCCAAGGGCCGATCGCTCTTCCTGGCCGCCATCGGCGGCGGCCTGATCGCCCTGTGGCGTGACCTCGTGCCGCAGTTCACACGGCTCGCCGCCTGGGCCTTCCCCGCCGAGATTCCACTGCTGCCGATGGCGGCGGCCCGCGACTGGCTCACGAAATACACGATCGGCTTCGAGGGCTCGCTGATCATGGTGGCGGCCGGCGCGATCATGGGCATGCGGGTGGCCGCCTCGATGCTCGTCGGCTCGGTGATCTGCTACGGCATTATCGGCCCGCAGCTCGTCGCCCAGGGCATCGTCGGGCCAGGCTACCGCGGCATCGTGTCGTGGGTGCTCTGGCCGGCCACGGCGATGATGGTCACGTCGGGACTGCTGTCCTTCGGCCTCAAATGGCGCACCGTCCTGCGGGCCTTCGGCGGGCTGTCGGCGATCGTCGGCGGCCCGCGGCCCACGACCGACGATCCGCTGGCCCGCGTCGAGGTCCCCGCCTCGTGGTTCATCGGCGGCTCGCTCGTCTTCGGCGCGGCCTGTGTCGTACTCGGCCACTGGCTCTTCGACATCTCGTGGTGGATGGGGATCGTCGCCGTGCTGGTGACGTTCCTGCTCTCGATCGTGGCCGCCCGGGCCACCGGCGAAACCGACATCACGCCGATCGGCGCCATGGGAAAGATCACCCAGCTCGTCTACGGCGGCATCGCCCCCGGCAACATCACCACGAATCTGATGACCGCCTCGATCACCGCCGGCGCCGCCTCGCACGCCGCGGATCTCCTCACCGACCTGAAGAGTGGCTATCTGCTCGGCGGCAACCCCCGCAAGCAGACGATCTCGCAGTTCTTCGGCGTCATCGCCGGCACGCTGATCTCCGTGCCCGCCTACCTGTTCGTGGTGCAGTCCGACCCGTCCCGGCTCGGATCGGAGTCGCTGCCCGCCCCCTCGGCCAAGGTCTGGGAGAGCGTGGCCCTGCTGCTCGCCAAGGGATTCGATGCGTTGCCTGACGGGGCCATCGAAGCGATCGTGGTCGGCGCCCTCATCGGTGCCGCGCTGACGCTGTTGGAGGAATTCGGCCCGGCCCGCTGGAAACCGTGGCTCCCCTCGACGACGGGCCTCGGCATCGCCGGCGTGATCCCGGCCTTCAACGCGATCTCGATGTTCGCCGGCGCCCTCATCGCCTGGCTGGTGGCAAAGGCCTCTCCCAAGACGGCCGAGGATTACACGGTGCCCGTCTCGAGCGGCCTGATCGCCGGCGAATCACTCATGGGCGTGGGCATCATCCTCGCCATC
>JAPOJV010000109.1 GCA_029978085.1 bacterium | reverse complement strand
CGTGCGCCGTTGCCCGACCCGAAAAGTCCCCCCGCTCCGTAGTGTCCCCGGCATCCGCACGGTCGCCCATATGCCCGCCGCACCGTCAGCCAGGCCGTGGATCGAGCGACTGATCGCCAGCCCGGCGGTGCGGGCGGGCTATGGCAGCGCAGTTGCGCACGTGATCGTCCTGATCCTGCTCGCACTCCTCTTCACACCGGCATCCCCCCCAGCCCGCGACAAGCCGATCGTGCTCGTGCTGGCCGACGAGGCCTCGGCGCCGGCAGATGAACCGGGGCACACCGCCCTGGAGGAGCCGCCGGTCACGATCGCTGCTGCGGCCGCTGCCCCTGAACTTCCTGCTGCTCCGGCCATCGACGTGCATGTGGATGTGCCGGAGCCGCTTGCCACGGCCCTGGTGGCGATTCCCGAAGCCTCGCCTGATGCCGAGATCCCGGAGCCGCCTCCGGCTTTGACGCGGCCCGCGTCACTCTCGGTGACAGCGTCAGCGCCAGGCCCCGCCTCCGCGGAAGCGGCCTTCGCGATGCGGCAGGGCGAGGCCCGCAGCCGCGCGGTCCGCGAGCGGGGCGGCTCGGCCGCGAGCGAGGCCGCCGTCGAACGCGGCCTCGCCTGGCTCGCGCTCCATCAGGGAGCTGACGGCTCGTGGCGGTTCGATCTCTCGAAGTGCCAGTGCGCCGGTGCCTGCAGCCACGCGGGCAGCATCACGAGCACGACCGCCGCCACCGGCATCGCCCTGCTGCCGTTTCTGGGCGCGGGCCACACGCACCTCGATGGTCCCTACCAGGAGACGGTGTCGCGGGCCATCTATTACCTCATGGGCCGGCTCCAGCCCACACCTCGCGGCGGCGATCTCACCGAGGGCACGATGTATGGCCAGGGCGTCGCCACGCTCGCGCTGGCCGAGGCGCTGGCGCTGACCCGTGACGACATGCTCGTGCGGCCCGTGACGGATGCGGTGAAGTTCATCGTCACATCGCAGGATCACTACGGTGGTGGCTGGCGGTACCTGCCCGGTCAGGCCGGCGACACGACCGTCACCGCCTGGCAGCTCGCCGCCCTCAAGAGCGCGGCCCTCGCCGGACTCGAGGTGCCGACACCGACGATTGACGGCGTCCGTCGGTTTCTCGACCGCGTGCAGGCCCGTGGTGGCGAGTGCTACGGCTATCTCGGTCCGCAGGCCACGTCCTGCACGTCGGCCATCGGCCTCTTCTGCCGACTGCATACCGGCTGGGAGGAGCGGGAAACGCTCGACCGCGGGCTTACGGCGCTCGCGAAGCCGGGTCCGACGCCGACGGGTGTCTATCAGAACTTCTACCTCGCGCAGGCGCTGCTCCAGGCCGACCACGCGGCGTGGCCGCGCTGGAACGCCCGCAACCGTGACCAGCTCGTGACCCTGCAGGCCCGCGCCGGACACGAGCTCGGCAGCTGGTTCTTCGACGACCGTGAGACGGCCCCGGGGGGTCGCCTCGCCCACACGGCACTGGCCGTGCTCACGCTCGAGGTCTACTACCGCCTCCTGCCGCTCTACCGACCCGACGCCATCGATCGCGGGCTGTAGCCGTAGGCCCGTCACTCCGCGTGGCCCTGTCACGCCGTGACAGGCGGTCTTTCCGGTCACGGCGTGACCGGGCTACCGTGAGCCGGCGGAATCCGCGCGGCGACTTGGGTGGCTACAATGCGTAGGTTGGAAGGAGCTTCCTGTGCGGACGGTCACCTACTCCTGGCTGGCGGTCGTGATTGGCGTGGCCTGCGCCGCGATCGGCTGGCTGGGCATCGCGGGCTGGATGGCCGTCGCCGCAGTGGCCGCCAGCATCGCGGCCCACGTGGCCGGCAACGCCCTCGGCACGAAGCTTCGTGAGGCGACCGACCGCGACCTGGCCAAGACGAGGCTGCGGCAGCAGGCCGTGGTGTTGCCGCTGCCGCGCCAGCCTGCCAACCTCGAGCGTCGTGCCAGTCTGGGGAGCCTCGTCGTCGTGTCGGCCGCGATCGGCGGCGCCTGCGGTGGGATCGCGGGCTCCGTGATGCTGTACCGGCTGGCCGCAAGCTCGCTCGCGGGGGCGATACTCGGCGGTGTGTCGTCTGCCGTGATCGGGGGCCTGGTCGGCTTTCTCGGGGCCAGCTTCGTGGAGATCGTGCGGACGAGCCTCCGCGAGGCCATCCGGGCGGAGCAGACGTCGGCTGCAGGCGTCGAACAGCCGTGATTCGGGCCGGCCGCGGCGGACGTCATCCGGGTGGCGGGGCCAGTCGGCGCGTGGTACAAACCTGTTCCCATTCGCCCCGCAGACCCTGCCCCAGGAGTTGCCCATGGCCAAGCCCCATCGCTCGCTCAAGAAAGCCAACCACGGCGCCCGGCCCGCCAATAGCAAGGCGCGGAAGGCCAAGCGCAAGCACATCAAGACGTAGGCGGAGGGATCGCCGTGGCCCCGCGCGACTACATCATCCATCCCAGCGCCTACGACCTGAATCGGGTCATCGCCGACATCCACGAGATCCGCCGCTGGAACCAGCAGCGGTTCGAGATGGAGCAGCTCACGGCGATCGTCCACGAGGATCAGGAACGGGGCCTGTGTGTCGGCTACAAGGACGTCACGCCCGACGAGTTTTGGGTCCGCGGTCATTTTCCGCAGGCGCCGCTGATGCCAGGCGTGCTGATGTGCGAGGCGGCGGCCCAGCTCTCCAGCTACTACACGCAGCGGTACAACCTGCTCGATGCGCAAGTGATCGGGTTCGGCGGCATGGAAGAAGTGCGGTTCCGTGAGCCCGTGGTGCCCGGCGACCGGCTCGTGATCGCGGTCGAGCGGGTACGGGTGCGGCCGAAGGCGATGATCGTCTGCCGGTTCCAGGGCCTCGTTCGCGACAGCATCGTGGTCGACGGCGTGATCAAGGGCGTGCCGCTGCCGCCCGACTACCTCGTGCCTGCGGGTGCGGGTGCCTCGCGCGCGGGAGGCGGGGCGACGGGCTGAGTGCCCGCCGTCGACGCGATGCCACGCCGTCCCCCCAAGAAGCCCGACCCGGCCCTCGACCTCTCAGGGCATCTGCTGCTGCCCGACGCCCTGCCCACGCCGTGCGACCCGAGCAGCCTCTTCGCCACGCCGGCTCCGGTCGAGCTCGAAGTCGGCAGCGGCAAGGGCCTCTTTCTCGCTTCGGCCTCGGCCGCGCGGCCCGACACGAATTTCCTCGGCATCGAGATCGCGGCCGGTTACGCGCGAATGTGCGCAGGGCGGCTGGCCGCGGCGCAGACTCCCAACGCCAAGATCGTGTCCGGCGACGCCACGGCCCTCGTTCGCGACCGATTCCCGGATCGCTGCCTGGATGCGGTGCACGTCTACTTCCCCGACCCGTGGTGGAAGGCACGACATCGCAAGCGCCGCGTGCTTTCGGAACCGTTCCTGCGCGAGGTCGGCCGCGTGCTCGTGCCGAACGGACGGCTGCATGCCTGGACCGACGTGGAGGAATACTTCCTCGAGGCGATGGCAGCCGCGGCCGCGACCGGACTGTTCACGCCGCCGGAGGAGGAGCCGGCCAAGGATCCCGAGCACGACCTCGACTACCGCACCCACTTCGAACGCCGCACGCGGCTCGCCGGCGAGCCCGTCTGGCGGGCCGTTCTCAGGCGTCAGCCCACGGCGGCCTCGTAGGTGCGGCCGGAACCGCCGCGAACCGTCTGACCGAGGGCAATCTCGTAGAGCCGCTCGCCGGCCGGTGTCGGATAGACGCCGTTGAGACAGGCCTGGCAGAGCTGCGCCGCGTCGAGCCCGACCGAACGAGCCACCGCCTCGATCGGCAGGTAGCGGAGCGAGTCGGCCCCGAGCCGGGCGGCCATCTCGGCCTGCACCTCCTCCGTGAGCACCCCGGTGCCGAGCAGGCCGGTCGCCGGATCACGCAGGAACTGCGGCGCGAATAACTCGTCGATCGTCGACATGTCGATGCCGTAGAAACAGGGCGCCACGATCGGCGGACAGGCGATCCGCACGTGGATCTCCTTGGCGAGACCGAGCGACCGCATCCTGCCGAGGAGCACCTTCATCGTGGTCGACCGCACGATCGAGTCCTCGACGAGGATCACCCGCTTCCCTTCGAGGACCTCGCGGAGCGGCGTGTATTTCGACTCGGCCTTCTGCCGGCGACTCGCGGCCCCGTCGATGAACGTGCGACCGGTGTAGCGGTTGCGGATCAGGCCTTCGACCGACGGAATCTTGAGCTGGTAGGCCATCGAGTCGGCCGCCGCCTTGCTCGTATCGGGCACGGGCACGACCACGGTGTCTTCGTCGAGCGGCACGGTCTCGAGCCGCGCGAGCTCCTCGCCCAGCCGCTTCCGCGTGAGGTAGACGCTCCGCTCGTCCATCGTGCTGGCGACGTTCGCAAAGTAGACCCACTCGAAGAAGCAGTGGGCCCGGCGCGGGCTCTCGGCGAACCGCTCGATCCGCATGCCGTTGCCGTCCACGATCAGGGCCGTGCCGGGCTCGAGCGACCGGATCGATTCCGTCGGGAAGCCGAGATTGAGCAGGGCCACGCTCTCGCTCGCGGCGGCCACGAGCGGCCCGACCTGGGCGTACTCCATCGGCCGGATGCCGAGCGGGTCACGGGCCACGATCAGCCGCCCGCAGGCGTCGAGCATGGCGATGTTCCAGGCCCCGTCGAACCGGCGATTGATCGCCGCGAGCATGTCGACCGGGTCAGGATCATTGTCACCGGCCAACTCGGCGCTGATCGCGTGCATGATCACTTCCGTGTCGTTGTCTCGCGACAGATGGCTGTCGGCACCGGCGAGGATCTCGGCACGCAATTCGGGATAGTTCGCGAGCTGGCCGTTGAACCCGAAGGCGAACCACTTCCGCTTCTGGAGATGGGGCCGCTCGAGCGGCTGGGCATAGCCCCGATCCTCGGCGCCGCAGGTGGCGTAGCGGACGTGGCCGATCGCCGCCCGGCCCGCATGCTGCTCCATCACGCTCTCGTACTTGCCCCGGTGGTTCATCCGGAACACCTCGCTCACCGTCCCCACGTCCTTGTAGGTGGCGAGGAGTTGGCTTCGGCTCGGGTTCCAGGCGGTGATCCCGGCCGAGAGCTGGCCGCGGTTCTGGATGTCGAGCAGCATCCGCGGCAGCAGCCGCGAGGCCTCCTCCTGCCCCTGGGCGGGGCAGAGCGGGCTGGTTTCCGCGTCCGGAACGGGCAGGTGGTAGATCGCGGCGAGGCCGCACTCATGCTGGAGGTCGCTCATCGCCTGGGCCTCGGCGGGAAGGGCTCGGTCCGTCGCGTCTGACGCTTTTATACGAACCGGTGGGGCGACGCCTCAACGGGCGGCATGCAACGCGGCTGTTTCCGTGGTCCCGGCGACCGCGGGCGGGTACGATGCGAGTCCGATTTTCCGTCCCGAGCCCCGCGTCCGCCACGTCGCCGCCGATGAGCACACCCGATCCCGTCCGCCAGGCCATCGCGTCGTCAGCGGCATTGATCGTGGTGAAG
This sequence comes from bacterium, assembly GCA_029978085.1. Taxonomy (GTDB): domain Bacteria; phylum Planctomycetota; class Planctomycetia; order Pirellulales; family UBA1268; genus QWPN01. The sequence continues at coordinate 4,667 of JAPOJV010000109.1, read as the reverse complement.
GTGGGCACGCGGGTGCTCACCGGCCCGGACGGCCTGCTCGACACGGCGCGGATCGAGTCGTTCGGCCGGCAATTCGACGCCGTCCTCGCCCAGGGGCGACAGCTCGTGCTCGTCAGTTCCGGGGCAGTCGGAGCCGGCATGGGACGGATGGGGCTGACGAAACGGCCGCAGGAACTCGCCCAGCTCCAGGCCGTGGCCGCCATCGGTCAGAGCAGCCTGATCGAGGCCTATGAACGGGCCTTCCGCAGCCGCGGCCGGCATGCGGCCCAGGTGCTCCTGGTGGCCGACGACCTGCAAGACCGCGCTCGGTACCTCAACATCCGCAACACGCTGCGGGCCCTGCTCGATTACGGGGCGATCCCGGTAATCAACGAGAACGATACCGTGAGCGTGGACGAGCTCCGCACGTCGTTCGGCGACAACGACCGGCTGGCGGCCCTCGTGGCCACCGTCCTCGGGGCTCCGCTGCTCGTGCTGCTCTCCGACGTCGACGGGCTCTTCGACCGGCATCCCGCGGAACCCGACGCCTCGGTCCTGCGGCACGTGCCGCAGATCGACGCAGGCATCGAAGGACTCGCCTGCGACCGGCTCGGCGGCCTGTCGAAGGGGGGCATGGCGAGCAAGATCGCCGCGGCCCGGATCGCGACCGAGGCCGGAGGTGCCTGCATCATCGCCTCGGGCCGCAATGACCATGTGCTCGAGGAGATCTGCAGGGGCGACGCCGTGGGAACGCTGTTCACGGGACACTCCGCGGCCATGCCGTCGTGGAAGCGGTGGCTCGGCTGGTCGGCCGACGCCCGCGGCACCGTGACGGTGGACGGCGGCGCCCGTCAGGCCGTGATCGACGGCGGCCGCAGCCTGCTCGCGGCGGGGGTGACCGACATCGCGGGCGACTTCGCCGCCGGCGACGTCGTGGCCCTCACGGCCGGCGACGGTCGCGTGTTCGCCCGCGGACTCGTCAACTACTCGGCGCCCGAGCTGCGCCGGATCGCCGGCATGCGCACGGAACGGATCGCCGAACTGCTCGGGTCGATTCCCTACGAGGAGGTCGTGCACCGCGACAACCTCGCCGTAATCGCCCGCGACCACATCACCGACGCCGGATAGCCCCTCGACTGCCTCCATCGGAAGCCCATGCTGCAGAAACTCCTGATCGTCCTCGCGCTGATTCTGGCGAACGGCTTCTTCTCCGGAGCCGAGATGGCGATCGTGGCCAGCCGCCGGGGCCGGCTCCGACAGATGGCCGACCAGGGCGACGCCCGGGCCGCCACGGCCCTCGAGCTGGCATCGAATCCCGATCGCTTTCTCCCCACCGTGCAGATCGGCATCACGCTCGTCGGCACACTGGCCGCGGCCTATGGCGGCGACCGGCTCGTCGGCGACGTGGCCGCCTGGCTCGCGGCCCACGCACCGCCGCCGATCGCCGCCGCCTCCCAGACGATCGCACTGACGCTGTTCGTGATGCTGCTCTCGTTCGTCACGCTCCTGCTCGGCGAGCTCGTGCCCAAGCGGCTCGCGCTGCGGCGTGCGGAGTCCTTCGCGCGGTTCGCGGCCCCCGTGATGCAGATCTTCGCCCTCGTGGCCCGGCCGCTCGTCTGGGGCATGAGCACGGCGACATCAGCCGTGCTCTTCCTGCTCGGCGCCCACAAGCAGGAGGGGCCGACGGTGTCGGTCGACGACATCGAGCATCTCCTCGAAGCCGGCCGGGCCGAAGGCGTGCTCGAAGCCGTTGAAACCGCCGTCGCCGCCGAGGCGCTGCGGCTCGGCGAGCGGACCGTCCGCGACATCATGCGGCCCCGCATCGACCTCGACGCCCTCGACATCGACACACCCGCGAGCGAGATCCTCGGCGCCATCGCCATGGCCGGCTACTCACGGCTCCCCGTCTACGAGGGATCGCTCGACCACATCCTCGGCTACGTGTCGCTCAAGGACGTGCTCCGCCACAACTGGATGGGCTGGCCGCTCGAGCTGCGGAAGATGATGCACCGGGCCCTGTTCGTGCCCGAGACGATGCCGCTCGACCGGCTGCTCGAGCTGTTCCAGAAGGAGCGCAACCAGCTCGCGATCGTGCTCGATGAATACGGCGGCACGGAAGGGCTCGTGACGATGGAAGATGTGCTCGAGGAGCTCGTCGGCGAAATTCACGACGAGCACCGCCGCGACGAGGTCTTGCCGTTCGTGCAGCGGGAGGACGGCTCGTGGCTGGTGGACGGCAGCGCCGGCATCGAGGATCTCGCACTGACGTTCGGCCTCAAGACCGACGCCCTGCCCCGCGACTACTCGACGATCTCCGGCCTGGTGCTCGCCGAGCTGGAGCGGATTCCGACCGCAGGCGACATCGTCCGCTGGCAGGGGCTCCATATCGAGGTGGTCGACATGGACGGGCGACGGATCGACAAGCTCCTGGTCAAACGCACCTGAGTCGTTTTCGTAGGCCCGGCTCCTCTGCGGAGCCGCTCACTGATCGAGCGGGCCGGCCTTGTCGAGGATGTCCTGGAGGATGAACGGCGACGGGAACGGTTCGTCGAGCTGTTCGAGGAGCTTGCGGTAGCGATCCACGATCTCGGCGATGTCGTCGGCCGTGAGCTGGTCGTCCCTGAGTACCGGTGAGGCGTCGAACACCTCGCGCCAGGCCTTGAATGCCTCCTCGAAGGCCTGCTTCGCGGGCTGCAGCTTGGCGTCGGCGAACTCCCGCTCCGCCTCCCAGGTCTTCTCGCGGGCCCGGAGGGCCGGCTCGGTCACCTCGGCCTCACAGGTCGCCCGCCAGAAGTCGAAGTTCACGATGTCGCGATACCGATCGATCATCGTGGCCGTCTCGGTGGCCTCGACGTGCTGCCTAGCCAGTTCCTTGGCCTTGTCGCGGGTCTCCGGCGGTGCCTCGCGGGCCACCATCGGCCAGGTCACCCGCAGGGCCGCCTCGGCGGCCGCGGCCAGTTGCTGCTGCTTCTCGTTCCGCTCGAACGGCGGCACGTCGAGGGCGGCCTTTTGATCGGCCGGCAGGTCCGTCCGCTTGCGCTCGGTGAGCGCGGCGAACTGTCCCGGCAGCAACGCCTCGAGTTCGGCTGCGATCCGCTTGGCCCGCTCCTCTTCCGCCTCGCGGAGCCCGAGCCTGATCGGCACGTCCCAGCTCGTCGGGATCTCCCGCATCGCGAACCGCCGCATCTCGTCACCGGCGAGCTTCCAGGCGTCGCGGGCGGTGGTCCCGAACGTACCGTCTTCTTCCAGCGCGCGGGCATGGTTGATGGCGGTCATCATCGGCTCGCTGTGGAAGATGAGGGCCGTCGTCTTGAGCGGGGCGCCGGCGTCGGCAAGCCGCTGGGCGGCGAGATACTTCTCGCGGGCCACGAGCCAGTTGTCGCGTTCCGGGAGCGTGCGGCCGGGCCGGTCGCGGTCGTGGAAGTCGTCATCGGCCTTGAACAGCCGCCGGAACTGCTTCTTTTCATCCGACTTGCCGATCTTCTGGCCGATGAACCAGCCCATCCGGCCGAGCAGCCGCGGCTCCCGCAGGTTGAGCGCGATGCCCTGCCGCAGGAACTCGATCCCCTTCATGACCCAGGCGTAGCGGTCGCGGAAGTCGTCGAACTCGACCGAGATGTTGTAGGAAAGGTTGTGGGCCTGGAAGTCCCAGACGGAATAGAAGTTCGGCTGCAGCTTCGTCATCTGCTCGAGCGTGGCCGAGAGGTTCGTCCAGTCCTCCACCTTCTTGTAGTGATTGGCCCGATCCCAGAGCAGCGTCACGGCGATGTTCTTGAGGCCGAGCGTGGCGAACCGGATCGTCTCGCCGGTGGGATCGACCTCGCCGAGGTTTGACTGCGACAGGCCGGCGGCCGAGCGGAGCCGGGCGAGCACACCCCCGGGGCCTGCCGAGTCGGCCGGCTGCGCGAGGATCGAGAGCGGCACGAGCAAGAGGGCTAGGGCGACCAGCGTGACGAGCGTGGCTGGCCGCAGGCCGAGCCACTGCGTCGCCGAGCCACGGGAGCGGGCGGGAGCGGTGCTCATGACGCCACCTCACGGGCCTTGAGGAAGAAGGCGCCGGCGATCAGGAAGGCGAGCACGAAGCCGGCGGTCTCGGCCGCGTGCGCGGCCAGGAGGTCGAACGGAATTTCGAAGCCCTCGGCGACGAACGTGCCGGTGCCGAGTGCCGACAGCGACGGGAAGATCCCGGCGGCCAGCCGCATCGGGGCCAGGAGCACGGTGTCGAACGCCTTCATCGCCTGCACGGCCGGCGTGGGATCGAGTTCGAGCGTGATGCTCGTCTGCGTCGCGATGCGGTAGAGCGATTCGATGGGGCCGCCCCCCGGCACGATCGTGGCGTCACCGGTCACCTGGCTCTCGAACAGCCGGGCGATGAACTCGCGAAACTGGCCGATGAGAACGACGGAGAGCGCCGCGAGCAGCGCGACCGGACCGGCCAAAAACGTGCTGAACATCACGCCGAGCGCCGTCACGACGAGCATCGCGAACCAAATGCCGAGGCAGCTCTTGGCGTAGTTGAATGCGAACGATCCCTCGCCGGCCCGCAGATAGAAGTCCGCCTGGGCGACGCCGTAATACTGTCCTGGCTCCAGGCACTGCAGCCAGACCTCGACCTGGCCGTTGGCGATCAGGTCTGCAAACAGGTCGATCTCCTTGACCTCGCCATCGGCCAGCACCGTGCCCAGCCG
>JAPOJV010000026.1 GCA_029978085.1 bacterium | reverse complement strand
GGCCCAGGCCGTCGCGAATGTTGAACGTCTTGCATTCGACGCCGTCGTTGCTCCAGGTCACACCACCGTCGGTCAACACACCGTCGACGTCGAGCAGCAGCAGCTGCACACCGGCGAGACGGCGGTCGAGATCGGCGGGGGGAGGCATCGTGAAACCTGAAGGGCGAGCGTCGAGCGGGCGAATCAGGCCGCGGCGGCAGCGGCCGATGTCGGCGCGGCCGCCGTCTCCGGCGACACAAGGCCGACGAGATCGACGATGTCGAGCAGCCCGTGCGGACGCCCCTCACGATCGACCACCGGCAGTTCACTGAGCCGACGCGTCTCCAGGATCGCCACCGCATCGCGGAGCCGCGTGCCGAGCGGGGTCGTGGTGGGCCGTGGCGTCATCACGCGGCCGATCGGCGCATCGAGCGCGGCATCGTCGCGGCGTTCGAAGATTCGGGCGAGGTCGCTGTCGGTGAACAAGCCGGTCAGCAGCCCCGCCTCGTCGACGATCATGACGGCACCCGTGCGGCGGGCGGGCAGCGGCCGGGCGAAGACCGCGCGGACAGTTTCCTGGGGCGCCGCGATCCGGCACTCGTGCAGCGACCGCATCGCCTCGTCGACCAGCATGAGCTGGCGGCCGAGGCTGCCGCCGGGATGGCGGGCGGCGAAGTCCTCCGGCGTGAACTCTCGCAGTCGGCAGGTGACGAGGGCCAGCGCGTCGCCGAGCGCGAGCATGAGCGACGTGCTCGTGCTCGGGGCGAGCCCCAGCGTGCAGGCCTCCCGAACGTCGCCTGTCGGCACCACCACGTCGGCCGCGCGGCCGAGCGCGCTGGCCGGCCGGCCGGTGAGGGCCACGATGCGAATATCGCGGGCGGCCACATGCGGTAGCAGCCGCACGATCTCCTCGGTCTCTCCCGACTGCGACATCGCGAGCACCACGTCGTCGCGACGCAGCGCCCCGAGGTCGCCGTGCATCGCCTCCGCGGGATGCAGAAAGTGGCTCGGCGTGCCGGTGGAGGCGAGCGTCGCGGAGATCTTTCGCGCCACGAGCCCGGCCTTGCCGATGCCGGTGACGACGACGCTCCCGGTGCAGTTCAGCAGCAGACGCACCGCCCGCGCGAACGCACCGTCGAGGCCGTCGGCCGCCCGCAGCACGGCCTCGCCTTCGGCCCGGAGGATCGTTCGTCCGATCTCGATCAGCCTGCCGTCGCTTGCGTCGACCATGTCGATCCAGCCCTGGAGGATCCGCGCGCTCTGGCGCGCGGGGGCGGGACTATAGGCCGACTAGGCAAGGCCCGCAACGCGTATTTCCCCGGCGCCTACTGGTCCTATCCGGCTTCGGTAACGGGAGGCTTCGGGTTGCCCATGCCCCGGGAGCCGGCGTATGCCGCCACGCGCAGGCAGGATGCCGAAGCGCAGGCGGCATCCGAGCGAGCGAAGAACAGGATGTTCGCAGCGAGCGTCCGGCGATGGGGCGTGGGCAGCCCGAAGCCGGCTTGGGCGCGTCGAGCCCTCTCAGGTCCCGGCGTAGCGCTTCGCCATGTCGGCGAGGGTGATGCACTTCACCTTGCCGGCGTTGCCGGCCTGGCCGAACTGCACCATGCGCTCCGCACAGACCTTCTTCATCGCCTCGCGCGACGGCTTGAGGTAGTCCCGCGGGTCGAACTTCTCCGGGCTCTCGGCGAGCACCTTGCGGATCGCGCCGGTGATCGCCATTCGGCAGTCGGTATCGACGTTGATCTTGCGGACGCCGTGCTTGATGCCCTTCTGGATCTCCTCCACGGGCACGCCCCAGGTCTGCGGCATCTTGCCGCCGAACCTGTTGATGATGTCCTGCAGGTCCTGCGGCACGCTCGACGAGCCGTGCATCACGAGGTGGCAGTTGGGGAGCTTGGCGTGGATCTCCTCGATCCGCTTCATGGCGAGCACGTCGCCGTCGGGCTTGCGGGTGAACTTGTAGGCACCGTGGCTCGTGCCGATCGCCACTGCGAGCGCGTCGACACCGGTGGCCGCCACGAACCGAGCCGCCTCGTCGGGATCCGTCAGGAGCTGGTCGTGCGAGAGCTTGCCCGTGGCGCCGTGGCCGTCCTCGGCCTCGCCCTCGCCGCTCTCGAGCGAGCCGAGGCAGCCGAGCTCGCCTTCCACCGACACGCCCTGCCGGTGAGCGAGCTGCACGACCTCCTTCGTCACCTTCACGTTGTAGTCGAAGTCGGCTGGCGTCTTGCCGTCGTCCTTGAGCGAGCCGTCCATCATCACGCTCGTGAAGCCGTGGTCGATCGCGCTCTGGCAGGTGGCCGGCGAGTTGCCATGATCCTGATGCATCGCGATCGGAATCAGCGGGTAGAGCTCCGCGGCGGCGAGCATGAGATGCCGGAGGTAGTTGTCCTGGCTGTAGCTTCGCGCGCCCCGCGAGGCCTGCACGATCACGGGCGAGTCGGTCTCCTTGGCCGCCTCCATGATCGACTGAATCTGCTCCATGTTGTTGACGTTGAACGCAGCGAGGCCGTAGCCGTGTTCGGCGGCGTGGTCGAGCAGAATCCGCATGGGGACGAGCGGCATGGGAGCATCTCCAATATCTGGGTGGCGGGGGCCGTCGGGGCTGACGACTGGCGGAGCATACGAGAAAAGCCCGCGTGGTAGAATCCCCTCACCCTCCTGGCAGAACTCCGGACGCCCCGGTTCATGGACCTCCGCCCCGTCACCGATCCGCTCCGCAGCTTTCTCTACGTGGCGGGGGGTTGGACCTGCCTCGGGCTGGCGATGATCGGCGCGGTGCTGCCCCTGCTGCCGACCACGCCCTTTCTGCTGCTGGCGAGCTGGTGCTTCTATCGCGGCTCGCCACGGATCCACGCCTGGCTGCACCGCTCGCAGTGGTTCGGCCCCACGCTCGACGACTGGCACCACTACCACGGGATCCGCCGCAGCCTGAAGCACCGGGCGATCATGATGGTCGTGGCCGTGGTCGCGATCAGCCTCTTTTACAGTGCGCTGCCGTGGTGGCTGCGGTACGTCGTGCTCGGCCTCGTGGGCGTCGGCCTCTACACGATCTGGACGGTGCCCACACTCCCCGACGACGCGCCGAAGCCGCCGCGCACGCTCGCGGAGTAACCGCTCACTGCGGCCAACGCGCTCGCACGCCCTCGGCCACGGAGCGGGAGATCTCATCGGCCATCCGCTGCTGCTGCGCGATGTCGGCGAGGCCGCTGTTCGAGGCCACGAGTTTGCCGGCGACGACGGCGGGATTGAAACCAGCCACCGCTGCGATCGGCAGCGTGCCCGGCATTCGCCGTCCCTTGTCGGAACTGTCGAGGATGAAGAACGGCTGGCCGCCGGCCGTCGCCGGATCCGACACGGCCACGTCGATGCCGATGCTCGCGTTGCCGGCGCCGAAGCCGATCATGTTCCGCGCGGCGGCGCTGCCCGCGTCGAGGCTCACGACCTGCCCGGTCAGCCTCCAGCCATCGGCCGGCGGCCACTCGGGCCGATCCCAATAGGTCACCGGCCAGCCGGCCGCAGCGAGTTCGTCGGCCACCAGCTTGGCGATCGCCACACCCGCCGGAACGCTGCGGTCGTGCCCAGTCACGAGATCGGTGACCCGCGGCCGATCGGAGATCAGCTTCCGCACCGGCCCCTGGGGCAGCACCGACGCCTGCTGCTGCAGTTGCTCCTGCAGGCCGGGCTCCATTGCGAAGGGGAGCACATAGATCTTCGTCGGCGGCCGCGTGGGCCAGGTGACGGGTGCGGCCTGCACGACGGCGGACGTCGGCCCAAGCGCCGGCGGCTGGGCCACTGCGAGCCCGCCCCCCACACACGCCACGGCGATCATGAGGCCGATCCGCCGTGGTCTCCTGCATGGTATCTGGTGCATCTGATCCTCTCCTGGCGTGTCCTGGAGTGTTCTGCTCCCTGCGATGAGTCGCAGAAGATAGGCGCATCGATCTCACAACAAAAGGCCGGCGATACCGAGCGAAAGACGGCTGACCGAGCCGGGCCCGCCTCAATAGACTGGTCTATTAGACCGGTCGATCCGAGGAGTCCGAGGAGGAGGCGATGTCGTCCATCAGTTATTACGAGGCGCGCACCCACTTCTCAGAACTGCTCGATCAAGTAGCGAGAGGGAAGCGGATCCTGATTACCCGCCATGGCCGTCCGGCCGCTCTCCTGACTCCGCCCCCCGAGGAGACTCCCAAAGACGTCAAAGCGGTCATCGGCGCGATGAAGGAACTGCGCCGCGGCAACAGGCTCGGCAAAGGCGTGACCATTCGCAATTTGATCGAGGAAGGTCGACGGTTCTGATGCGGCTTGGACCGGATGAGGATGCGTTGTGATGGGCAGAAAGCGACAGCGAGCGGCAGCGACGACGTTCGTGCTGGATTGCTCGTTGACCGTAGCCTGGTTCTTTGAAGACGAAACGAACAGCTACGCGCAAGCCGTCGAGGATTCCCTGCCGACGGCAGCAGCGATCGTACCGACGCTCTGGCCACTGGAGGTCGCCAATGCACTTCTCATGGGGGAGCGTCGCAAGCGTGCGACCGAGGCCAAAGTGACGACATTCTTGAGCCTGCTCACGGCTCTGCCAATTACCTTGGATGAGGAGACAGCGAGTCGCGCATGGCAGCACTCACTCCACCTGGCCCGCTCTCACCGGCTCTCGGTGTATGACGCGACGTACCTTGAGCTCTCGCTGCGGCATGGATTGCCCTTGGCAACGCTCGACGACAAACTCGCCGCGGCTGCAGCCGCAGCCGGTGTGCCGGCCTACAAGCCCACGTAATACTGGTATCGCCGGCTGCTCAGTGCTCGAGCCGGGTGTCGGGCTCGGGGAGCCAGTGCGTGAGGATCGCGCCCACGAGGGCGTAGCCTCCCGCCACGCAGCCGCCCACGACGGCGATCCGTAGCGGGTCCGGCGGTGTCGCCGCGGCAAAGGTGAGCGTGAGCCAGGCCGCGGCCGTGCCCAGCACGCGGCCGCCGATGTTCGCGGCGAAGCTCTCCCCGGTGCCCCGCAGATGCGTGGGGAAGACGTGCGGAATGTAGTTGCCCCAGAAGCTGAACTGGGCCACGGTGAGCAGCCCGGCGAGGAAGATGCCGGCCTTGATCCAGGGGAGCGACTCGACGTTGCCCAGCTGCGTGGAGATCCACCAGAAGAGCGCCGGCACGACGACGAGCGCCGGCCATTGGAACATCCGCAGCAGCGTCCGCCGGCTGGCGATCCGCAGCGCCGCGAAGGCGAGCAGCACGCGACCCACGAGCCCGCCCACTTCCTGGAAGATCGTGACCTGGGCCACCGCCTCGTCGGTGGCGTTGCCCGCCATACCTTTGAGCCGCGCGGCCGTCGGCGCCGGCTTGCCCGCCTTTTCGGCCGCGGCGACCGCCTCCTCCTGCGCCGCCTTCGCGGTGGCGAGGATCGCCGCATGCCCCTTCGGCCCACCGAGGATCTGCGGCAGTTGTTGGATCGCACCGAACGCGATCCCGTAACTGGCGGCGAACACGAGCGTGGTGACGATCGTCGTGCGGACGAGCGCCGGGCTGAACAGCTCGCGGAGGCTCGGACGCCGGAGCGTGCCGGCCGCCTTCTTCTCGGCCCAGACCGGGCTCTCGGGGAGGAACGGGCGGATCAGGATCAGCGGCAGCGCGGGGATCACGCCCGAGATGAGCGTGTACCGCCAGGCCTCGTGGCCGCCATTGATGGCCGGCATGAGGTCGGCATAGCGCGCGGCCAGCACGTTGGCCGTGCCCACGAGCAGGCCGCCGATCGACGAGAAGGCCTGCGTCCAGCCGAGCACCCGCTCCCGCTGCTCGCGGTCGGGGAACAGTTCGGCCAGCCAGGCGACGGCCGCCACGAACTCCACGCAGACGCCGATGAACACGAGGCAGCGGAAAAAGAGCAGCTGCGGCAGCGACGTGGCATAGCCGGCCGCGAATGCGGCGAACGCATAGAGCAGGATGCTGAACGTGAGCACGCGACGCCGGCCGAGCAGGTCGGTGAGGTATCCGCCGACGAGTCCGAACACGCCGCCGGCGATGGCCGGCACGAAGAACAGCGCCCGGGCCCACTTCGCATACTCGGGCGACCCTGGCACGAGGAGCGGCACGCCCTCGGCCGACATGCCGCCGAGCGCCGCCAGTGCCGGCTTGATCACCAGCGGCAGCATCAGGAGCTCGTAGATGTCGAACGCGAAGCCGATCGCCGCGATCGCGCACACGAGCCAGCCGGTGAGCGAGAGGCGACCGGATGCGGTGGTGCCGACGGATGACGACGAACCCATGAGGCGACTCCCAAAAAAGACGCGTGCCGGTCAGGCGGAGAGCCTACCGGCACGAGCGGCCCAAACGCGACGGCCGGGCCTGCGTCACTGCGGGCCGATCGACGCCGGGTTCTTGGCGAGGAAGTCGCGGGGGCCGCGGGTCGTGTAGTAGGGATACGCGACCGCCCCCGTCGGCGGGCCGGCCGGCTGCGTGGCGCCGTAGTCACTCGCCGCCAGCGCCGCCTTCTCCTCGGGCGAGAGGTGGTGCTTGGCGAGGCCGCCGTACCGGCCGGTGTGCGGCACGCGGCAGGTGCCGCCCGGGCACTCCTGACAGGCGCCGGCCTCGCAGTCGCCCGTCGGGCAGCTGCCGTCCTGACACTCCTGGCAGGCGCCATCCTGGCATTGCCCGCCATGATGCTTGGCGTGATGGGCGTACGGCCCATCGGTATTGAGCAGGAACAGGCGGTCGATGATCGAGCAGCCGCTGGCCCCGGCGACGAGGACCACCAGGGCGGCAAGCGAGAACACGCGTTTCATGGCAGGGGTTTCCGCATGGGCGGCCGAGCTGCCGGCGGCGAACCACCGCCCCGCGCACTCCTCCGCGTTACGGGTCGTATCGGTCGCACCGCAGGCGCCGATTGAGGAAACCCTGCGGGTGGAAAGCTGGGTAAGCTCCGCCATCAATCGCCGGCTCGGGGCGGTGCAAGTCGCGTCGCGGGACCTCGAAGACTCGGTCCACATGCTCCTCGAGCTTGCACCGACCCCTCGCCTCGCCGTACGCAGGGCATCTCTTCACTCAGCCAGCGAAGCGGCTGACGATGAGCGAGATGTTCTGGCCGCCGAAGCCGAAGCTGTTGGAGAGGGCGTGGTCGCACTTTCCTTCGCGGACCTTGTTCGGCACGTAGTCGAGGTCGCAGTTGGGGTCGGGCGTCTCGTAGTTGATCGTCGGGGGCAGGAGGCCGTCGCGAATGGCGAGCAGGCAGACGATCAGTTCCGTGGCACCGGCGGCGGCGATGAGATGGCCCATCATGCTCTTCGTGCTCGACACCGGGATCTTGTAGGCGTGCTCGCCGAACACCTTCTTGATCGCCAGCGTCTCGACCTTGTCGTTGACGTCGGTGCTCGTGCCGTGGGCGTTGATGTAGTGGATGTCGTGCGTGCCGAGGCCGGCGTCGTTGAGGGCCATCGTGATGCAGGAGGCGGCGCCGCGGCCCTCGGGATGGGTGTCGGTGATCCGGTAGGCGTCGGCGGTCGAGCCGTAGCCGATGACCTCGCCATGGATCTTCGCCCCGCGCTTCTTGGCATGCTCGAGCTCCTCGAGCACCACCATCGCGGCCCCCTCGCCGAGCACGAAGCCGTCGCGGTCGTTGTCAAACGGCCGGCTCGCGCGGGTGGGCTCGTCGTTGCGGGTCGAGAGCGCGGTGAGCAGGTTGAAGCCCGTCACGCCGAACGGATGGATCATGCTGTGGCAGCCCCCCGACAGCATCACGTCGGCCTCGCCTCGCCGTACGATCTCCACCGCCTCGCCGATCGCCTGACTGGAGGCGGCGCAGGCCGTGAGGCAGTTGAGATTCGGCCCCTGGGCATCGAACATCGCGGCCAGGTGGCCGGCGGGCATGTTGGGCTCCTGCTCCACCTCGGCGAGCGGATGCAGCGTTTCCAGGCCGAGCTTCGTGAACTTGGCCACGTCGAGCGTCTCGCCCTCGATCGCCGCCATCATCATCCGCGTGAACGCGTCGAAATCCTGCTGCCCCTCGCCGCTGCCGAGATACACGCCCAGCCGGGTCGGGTCGGCGGGCAGGCCCTGCGGAAGCCCGGCGTCGGCCATCGCCTGCAGGGCCGCGCCCGCGGCGAACCGCGTGTGCCGGCCGCAGAAGTGCCAGAGCTTTTCATCCTGCCCTTCGTCGGTGATGTCCCAGCCGCGGATCTCAGCGGCGATCTTGGTAGGAAACCTGGAGGCGTCGAAGACCGTCGTGCGGCCGACGCCCGAGGCGCCCGCGATCAGGTTCTTCCAGAGCTGCTCCACCCGCGTGCCCAGCGGCGTGATGCAGCCGATTCCCGTCACGACCACTCTGCGCCTGCCGGCCACCATGCTCTCACCCTCCGTGAAACGAGGCCCTCGCCGCCGATCGGCGACTCACCAGTCGGGACGGGCCAGCGGCTGGCCGGACTCGTCGCGGCCGACGTCGTAAATGTGCATGTGGTCAAGCCACTGCAGCAACTCATGCGGCTCGAACAACTGCGGCACGCCCTCGCCCGGCTCGAGATGGGCGAAGAACAACTCGGCCTCGCCCTGCACGCGGTCGCCGACGGTGCTCTTCACCTTCGTGAGCGAGCCGCCCGGCTTGAGGTCGAGGATCTCGGCGTGAAATCGGATCGAATCGCCGGGCACGGCGTCGAAATGAAACTCCGCCGCGGCGACCTTTGCGAGCACCACGCGGCGATTGAATTCGATCGCGTCGGCCACGAGCAGGCCGGCGGTCTGTGCCATGCCTTCGACCACCAGCGAGTTCGGCATCAGCGCCGCGCCCGGAAAATGGTCGTGCATGTGCTCTTCGGCGAGCGACACATTCTTGACGGCCGTCGCCCGCTTCGCGCGGACGAACTCGTCGAAACGATCAACCCAAAACCAGCGCATCGGTCCTCGTCGCCTACGGGCAGCCCTTTGTGATCAACCGGCCAGCTTGCTCGCCACGTAGCGAACCATGTCTTCCACGGTGAGCGTGTTGGCAAAGTTCTGAACGCTCGGATTGGCCTCGAACTTCGCGAGGTCGGCGAACGGCATCCGGGCCTTGAGGGCCGCGAGGCCGGCCGCGTTCACTTTGCCGTTGGAGACGAACTCGGTGCTCGACAGCACGTCTTCGGGGAAGAGCTCGCCGCGCGAGATCTTGATGCCGAACGCCTTCTCCAGCCGGAACACGATGTCGAGGAAGTCGATCGACTCGGCGCCCAGGTCGCCCACCATCGTCGCCTCCGGGGAGACATCCTCCTCGTCGACACCCAGGGCTTCCACGAGAGCGGCTCTCACCTTGTCAAAGATTTCTTCGCGGGACGGCATCGACGATTCACCTTGGAAACGAGGAATAGTGGGGACGTAACAGGCTTTGGTTGTAATGTCGGACCGGCCCCATGGAAACCCGAATCGGGCATTTTTCCGGCACCGCGTGCGGAAGCCGCCGAAAAACAGGGGCTACTTCGCCGTTGCAGCCAGCCGCACACGGCCGCTCGCAGGGGCGACGATCGCGGCCGGAAGGGGGCCGCTGCCCGCCGCCTTCCCGACCCCGTGCAGGACGGCCCACATCTTGCGCATCTCCGCCCGCACCCGGGCGTCGATCGCGGCCCCGTGGGGCGTGCGATCCGCGAGGTTGTACCGCTCCAGCACGAGCCGCGCGGTCAGGCTCGTGCGGTCGCCCACGCTCCCGCTGGCCTTCACCTTGGTGTGGGTCGCGTCCTGAGAGAGCACTTCTGCCGTCACGGTGAGCGTGCGGCCTGGCTGCACGAAGTCGCCGTATTTCACGTTCCGGGCCTCGCGGAGCACGACGATGCTGTGGGCGAAGTCTTCGCCCAGCCGAATCGCCCAGGCAGCCGCCTGGGTCATCGCCTCGAGCATCATGACGCCCGGCAGGACCGGAAACCGGGGAAAATGGTCGGCGAGATACTCCTCGGAAAGCGATACGGCCTTTACCGCCGTGATGCTCTTCCCTGGCTCGATCGCCATGACCCTGTCCAACAGGGTGAACCGCATGCCGTGTCCTTTCGTCTGGGCCTGACCACCGAAGCCCGCAGTATAGGGTTCGGGCCATCCCCCACAACGCCCGGGTGTTGTTTTCGGGGGGGCGTGCTGCGAATGATTCCCCCGCTCCAGGGACGGTGCCTTCGTTCACCTTTTCAGGAGCACCTCCCATGCCCGCGTTTCATGCCGGGATCGCGCCCCGGCTCGAGGATCTGCGCGACGAGTTCGACCGCCTCTGGACATCGCTCACCGCCGCCCCGCCGCTGCACGGCTGGCCGGCCACGCCGGCCGAACGGCTGTTCCCGGCCGTGAACGTGAGCGAGAGCGACGAAGCCATCCTGGTCGAGGCGGAACTGCCCGGCCTCGATGCGAGCGACGTCGACATCTCCGTCGCCGGCGACGAGCTGGTGCTGCGCGGCTCGCGCACGGGCCGGCCCGAACAGCCCGCGGGCAACGGCGAGAAGCCGGCGGCCGTCACCTGGCACCGCCGCGAGCGGGGCAGCGGCACGTTCGAGCGGCGGATCGAGTTGCCCGTGGCCGTCGACGCCACGCGGGTTGAGGCTCGGCTCGTCGACGGAGTGCTCACGGTCACCTGCCCGAAGGCCCCCCAGGCACAGCCCCGCAAGGTGGCGGTGCGGTCGTCGTGACCGTTGCCTGCGGCTGCGATCGAGTCGGCATCATCCCTGGCACTCTCCCATTTCCTTGTCATCGAGGAGCACAGTCATGGCCACTGAAACCCAGACGGAACTCACCTACCGCCCCAACGTGGACATCTGCGACTGCGGGGCCGAAGTGCTGATCGTCGCCGACGTGCCGGGCGCCACGCCCGACGCGATCGACGTGTCGTTCGACGACGGCGTGCTGTCGGTGCACGCACCGGTGGCGGCCCGCACGCTGCCGGGCAGAATCCTCCAGCAGGAATACGGCATCGGCGACTACCGCCGCTCGTTCAAGCTCGGCGACGGCTTCGATGCCTCGCTGATCTCGGCGGAGTGTCGCCGTGGGGTGCTGGAGATCCACGTGCCGCGGCTGGCAGCGGTGCGGCCGCGAAAGATCGCGGTGCGGACCGCCTGACCCTCGGCGGCGATCGCCGTTGGCCGGCGGTCGCCCCCGTTCCTCGTCGATCGTGTTCTTTGCTGATCCATTCACCTCCCGAGAGAAGGAGATCCACGATGAGTCTGATTCCTTTTCGCACGAAGCGCGCGACGGGCATGGAGCCGGGAAGCCTCGCCACCCTGGCCGACTTCCGCAACGAGATGAACCGGCTGTTCGAAGGGTTCTTCAGCCGACCGCTGCAGATGCCCGGCTGGTTCGAAACGGCCGAGCCGGGCCAATGGCTGCCGTCGATCGACATGTCTGAGACCGACAAGCAGATCCACGTGCGGGCCGAGCTGCCGGGGATCGAGCCGAAGGACGTCGACGTGAGCGTGTCGGAAGACCGCCTGGTGATCGCGGGAGAGAAGAAGTGCGAGAAGGAGGAGAGCGGCGAGGGCTGGACGCACCGCGAGAGCCACTACGGCAGCTTCAGCCGCGCCATCCCGCTTCCTGAGGCCGTCGATCCGGCAAAGGTCACGGCCCGCTACGACAAGGGCGTGCTCACCGTCGAACTGACGAAGTCGCCGACAAGCACCAGCCGCAAGGTGCCCGTGCTGGCGGGCTCCACGGAACGGTAGGCCACACAGCCGCTATGCTGATGGCCGCGGGAGGCGTTCGCTTCCCGCGGCCATTCGTGTTTCGTGGGCCTGCATCCCCATGCCGCTCGTTCTCACGCCGCTCGCGATCGACCGCGGACCGCTCTCGATCGACTTCTCCGGCATCGTGCCGCACACCGTTCGCGACCTCGACCGCGCCGCCATCGCCCGCCTGCCGATCCGCGCCGACGGCCGGCTGGCGCAGCTGGGCGAGCTGTTCGCTCCGGCAGGTGATCCATGCGACGAGGCCATCGAATGTCGCGGCGACTTTTCCCGCGTGCACTTTCTTGGCGCCGCCATGACATCCGGCCGCATCGACGTGGCCGGCGACGTCGGCCGCCATGCCGGCGCGGGCATGGCCGGCGGCACGCTTGCCATTGCGGGCTCGGCCGGCGACTGGCTGGCCGCCGAAATGACCGGCGGTGAGGTGCTCGTCGGCGGCAGCGTGGGCCACAACGCCGCGGCCGCCCTGCCGGGAAGCCAGTTCGGCATGCGGGGCGGGCTCGTGGTCGTGCGCGGCAGCGCCGGGCCGCTCGCCGGAGCGCGGATGCGGCGCGGGATGCTGGCGATCGGCGGCGACTGCGGCGAAGCCGCGGGATTCGAGCTGCGGGCCGGCACGGTCGTGATCGGCGGCCGCGTGGGCCCGCGGGCCGGCATCGGCATGCGGCGTGGCTCGGTGATCGCCCTGACCGATTGCCCGTCCGTCCCGCCGACCTTCCGCCGCGGCGCCACCTGGCATCCCGCCTTCATCCCGCTCCTCCTCCGCCGACTGGAACGCGCCGGATTCACCCCCGCCCGCGCCCCCTCGGGCCCATGGCAGCACTGGCACGGTGACGCGCTCACCGGCGGCCGCGGCGAGCTGCTGTTTCCCGCCTGAGGCCGAAAAACCCCGGTTTTTCGAGGCCCGGCTTTCGCCACCTCGGTTCATCGGCTACCTTTCAGGGTTCCCGAGTTCCAGCCCCCACTATCACCTATGCCCACGATCAGCCAGCTCGTCCGCAGCCGTCGCCGCCCCAAGCGGAAGTTCTCGAAGTCGCCCGTGCTCGACCGGTGCCCGCAGAAGCGCGGTGTATGCCTGCAGGTCCGCACGATGACGCCCAAGAAGCCGAATTCGGCCCTGCGAAAGATCGCCCGCGTGCGGCTGTCGAATCAGAAGGAAGTGACGGTCTACATTCCGGGTGAGGGTCACAACCTCCAGGAACACTCGATCGTGCTCATCCGCGGCGGTCGAGTTCGCGACCTGCCGGGCGTGCGCTACCACATCATTCGCGGTGCCCTCGACACGCTCGGCGTGCAGGGGCGCAAGCAGTCGCGCAGTCTCTACGGCGCGAAGAAGGGCTGATCCACACAGGCACGTACCACCAGACACTGACACCACAAGACGACAATGGGAAACATCACCGCCAGCCGCGAACAGCTTCGCCCCGACCCCCGCTATGGGTCGCTCCTCGCCAGCAAGTTCATCAACTGCCTGATGGAAGACGGCAAGAAGAGCATCGCTCAAAACCTCTTCTACAAGGCGATGGACATCGTCGCGAAGAAGATCACCGAAACCGAGCCAATCGAGGTCTTTAACCGGGCCATCGAGAACGTGAAGCCGGCTGTCGAGGTCCGCTCGAAGCGGGTGGGCGGTGCGGCCTATCAGGTGCCGATGCAGGTGAATCGCAACCGGCAGCAGTCGCTGGCGATCCGCTGGCTGCTGCAGGCCGTTCGCGAAAAGAAGGGCCGTGCCACGTTCGAGAAACTGGCGGAAGAGATCATCGCCGCCTACAAGCGTGAGGGTGCCGCCGTCACGAAGCGTGACAACGTGCACCGCATGGCCGACGCCAACAAGGCGTTCGCGCACTTCGCCTGGTAGCAGCGTGGGCCCGTTGCTCCGCAACGGGCTGCCTGTCACGGAGTGACGGGCCTGCCGTCTACTCGATGCGAACTCGCGCGGGCATGATGAGCTGCGGCGTGCCCGAGCAGACTTCCACGAGCGTGTCGGCCTCCGTGGCGAGCATCTCGAGGCCGGGCAGGCTGCCGATCCGCCCCAGCACGATCATGCGGACGGCCGTGAGCGAGTCGGGGAGTGGGCCGGCCGCGCCGAGCAGATCGTCGAACAGCCCCTTCGGCTTCGGAAGCAGCAGTCGGTCGGTGGTCTCGTCGGCCGCGATACCAGCCAGCCTCCGGGCTTCGTCGATCGCGTCATCGAGCGTGCCGAGCTGATCGACGAGCCCCGCCTCTTTCGCCATTCGGCCGGTGAATACCCGCCCCTCGGCCCGTTCCTTGACCCGGTCGAGATCGAGCCTGCGTCCTGACGCCACCTTCGACGTGAACAGCCGGTAGACCTCCTCCATCGTGGCCCGAAAGGCCTCGCGCTCGTGGGCCTTGAACGGCGTCGTCTTCGACAGCCAGCCCGCGTTGCGTCCGCGGCTCACGACGTCGGTCTGCACGCCGACCTTCTCCAACGCGTCGCCGACGGCCAACTTGCCGCCGACGACCCCGATCGAGCCGGTGAGTGTGCCCGGAGCGGCCACGATTCGGTCGGCGGCCACGGCGATGTAGTAGCCGCCGCTGGCGGCCATATCGGAGAGACTGGCCACGACGGGCTTGCGGCACCGCTCGGCCTCGCGCCAGATGAGGTCGCTGGCCAGGGCGGATCCGCCCGGGGAGTCGATCCGCAGGACAATGGCCGCCACCTGCTCGTCTTTTTCTGCATCGCGAATCGCGGTGATCACGGTCTCGGAGCCGGCGGCGCCCCCCGCGAGCAGCTCGTCGCGACTGCGGCCCTCGCGAATCTGCCCCGTCACGTGGACGATGGCGATCCGCTTCCCGCTCCCACTCGGAGCGTCCTGTGCCTGACCGGAGATCAGCTCCATCAGCTTCACGAGACCGCCGATGCCCGAGAAATCGTCGTCGATCGTCCGTCGGGCATAGTCCCGCACGAGCTTCGGCTCATCGGCCCGGATCTGCTTCGCCAGCGCTGCGGCCACCTCGTCCTCGTATCCCACCGCATCCACGAGGCCGGCTGCGCGAGCCGCCTCGGCCGTGAACACGCCCGTGTCGACGAGTTCGCGGACGCGATCCGCGGGCAGCTTCCGGTCGGCCGCCACCCGCTCGATCAGCTGCTCGAAGAGGTCGCCGACGAAGCTCTCGTACTGGGCCCGCAGCTGCGGGCTCATGCTCGTGCGTGTGAGAGGCTCGGCAGCCCCCTTGAAGTCGCCGACCTGGAGGATCTCGGCGTCGACGCCCAGCCGGTCGAGCATGGCCTTGAAGAAGGTCATCTCGGCCCGCACGCCGGTGATCTCCAGCGTGACCGCCGGAGCGAGCGTGATCGCATCGCAGGCGGAAGCGACGAGATAGGCCGCGGCGGCACCGCTCACCAGATGAGCCGTCACCGGTTTACCTGCCTTCCGGACGCGGCCGATCGCCGCCCGCAACTCGTCGATCCGGGCACGGCCGAGCTCGGGAGCTTCGATCGTCAGCAGCACGCCTTTCACGCGGCTGTCAGCCGCTGCCTTGTCGATCCGCTCCACGACGCGGTGAAGGTGGGGCGAGACGTCGGCCAGAAGCCCCCCCTGCCCCACGCCATCCGGCAGACTGCCGGCAATCGCGACCTGGGCGATGACAGCCGCAGGCTGCTTGCGGGCCGCCTTCGCCCTTCTTCCGGCCCCATCGGCCTCGTCGCCGGCCACGGCGGCAGGCGGTTCCGCAGCCGTCGGCGCCGCTGCGACCGGGCCGCCTCCGAGCCAGGCGAGCCACCCCACCCAGGCGCCCATTCCGATCCCTGCTCCTAAACGGCACACGCCAAGCATCGCATCGCTCCCGAGGGAAGGTACAACCATGAGGCCATCCTAGCCGGCATCGCCTGCCCCAAAAAAACTTTTGGCCCCCCTTGAAATTGAACGCTCGTATAGTAAGATACTGGCGTTCATACGCCTTCCCCTCGCTCTGCATCCCCCAGGAAAGCGGATTTCCGCTCGTCATTCATGGCCACCGCATCGAAGCGTCGTAACTCGTCCAAGCGCCCCACATCGGCCCGCGGCTCGTCGGAGCGGCCCAAGCCCCGCCGGGTCGCTGCCGCCGCCGCCGCCCTTCGCGGCAATCCGCTGGGTCTGCCCACCACCGCAGTCGAAGCGGATGCTGGCGACGCGCCGACCGAGCGACAGATGGAGATCTATGCCTTCATCCGCGACAAGATCCACTCGCGAGGCTATGGCCCCACGGTGCGGGAAATCGGCACGGCGTTCAAGATCCGCTCGCCCAACGGCGTCGTCTGCCACCTGAAGGCGTTGGAGCGCAAGGGATTGATCACCCGCGGCCGCAACATGTCGCGGGCAATTGAACTGGTGAACGAGCCGGCCCACCTCCGCGGCCTGCCGATGGCTGGCTGGGTGGCGGCCGGTGCGCTTCGCACGGCCGATGAGCAGGGGGAGCGGATCGACTTCGAGAACCTCTTCAACCGCGACAACCACTTCGTGCTCAAGGTGATGGGCGACTCGATGATCGACGCTCAGATCGCCGATGGCGACTGGGTGGTGATCCAGAAGAAGCAGTCGGCCCACTCCGGCGACATCGTGGTGGCTCAGACGGATGAAGGTGAGGCGACGCTCAAGCAGTGGTTTCCGGAGCGCGACCGTATCCGCCTGCAGCCCGCGAATTCGTCGATGAAGCCGATCTACGTGAAGACCGCCAAGGTGCTCGGCGTGCTCGTCGGCGTCGTCCGCAAGACGTGACCTTCATTGCGACGGCCTCTTCCGGTCACGGCGTGACCGGGCTACCTGTGGGCTTGTCACGGCGTGACCGGGCTACCTGTGGGCTTGTCACGGCGTGACCGGGCTGCGTGGAGCTACGCCGGTCGCTCGGCGGCGGTGTCGTGCAGCTGGTGCAGCTTGTTGTAGAGCGTCTTCAGGCTGATGCCGAGCTCGTCGGCGGCCCGCGGCTTGTTGCCGCGGTGCCGCTCGAGAGAGGCGAGGATCGCCTGCATCTCGAGCTCCCGAAGCGTGATGGGCTGGGCTGCTGCGGCCGGCGCAGCCGCCGGGGCCGTGGTGATAGCCGGCACCGCGGCACGGCTCTCGGCCGCAAGCCTCATCCCGCCGAGCCGCGCCGGCAGATGCGCCACGGTGAGCGGCAGGCTGTCGCAGAGCACGAGCGCATGCTCCACCACGTTGGCGAGCTCACGGATATTCCCCGGCCACTGGTGCGCTGCGAGCGCATCGAGGAAGGCCGGCTCGGCGACCACTGCGTCGGGCGGCGTCTGCGGCCGCGACCGCCGCACGAAGTGCCGCACCAGCTCGGGGATGTCTTCGCGGCGATCGCGGAGCGGCGGCACCGTGATTTCGAACGTGTTGATGCGAAACAGCAGGTCTTCGCGGAACTCACCCGCCGCCACCATGCTCTCGAGCGAACGGTGGGTGGCGCAGACGACCCGCACGTCGACCGTGA
Organism: bacterium; assembly: GCA_029978085.1. GTDB lineage: Bacteria > Planctomycetota > Planctomycetia > Pirellulales > UBA1268 > QWPN01. Next base: position 11,365 of record JAPOJV010000026.1, on the reverse strand, counting down.
TCGGCTGGTTGTCGCCTACGCGGCGGATCTCACCACTCTCGAGCACCCGCAAGAGCCGCGACTGCAGCGGCTTTGGCAACTCGCCGATCTCGTCGAGGAAGATCGTGCCTCCATCGGCCACCTCGAACAGCCCGGCACGGTGCTCGTCGGCGCCGGTGAAGGCCCCTTTCCGATGCCCGAAGAGTTCGCTTTCCACGAGATGCTCCGGCAGTGCGCCGCAGTTCACGGCGACGAGCGGCCCCGCGGCCCGTGGGCTCCCCTCGTGAATCGCCCGGGCCACGAGCTCCTTGCCGGTGCCCGTTTCGCCGCGGACGAGCACCGTCGCCTCGCTGGCCGCCACGCGGCCGACCAGCCGACGCACCTGCTCGAGCGTGGCCGAGCCGCCGACGAGTTGCGTGGCCCCCTCCGCCCGCCGTACCCGCTGCTCCAGGGCCCGTAGCCGCGACGTGAGCTCACGCTTCTTCCTCACCCGTTCGAGCACCGCCTGGATGTCGGCCAGCTTGCAGGGTTTGGTGAGGTAGTCGAAGACGCCCTGCCGTACCGCCGTGACGGCGCTCTCCACGGATGACTTTCCCGTCACGATCACCGTCTCGGTGTCGGGAGAGGTCTCCCGCACGCGGGCGATCACCTCCAGGCCACCGGCGCCGGGCATGTCGAGATCGCAGATCACGCAGTCGTAGCTCGTCCGATCGAGGGCCGCGATCGCGGTGCGACCATCGGGGCAGATCGTGGCCTCGTGTCCGAGTCGGGGCAACTCGATCCGCATCAGCTCCTGCAGCGATGCCTCGTCGTCGGCAAACAAGACCCGGAGGGGGCGAACGGGTGGCTTCATCGATTCTTCCTCGTGTGATGATCGGATGGATGCGGGGCGAGCCTTCAGGCGGCCCGCGACTCGCGGGCCGTCACTCCGGCTTCGGCGATGGGCAGCGTGACCCGGAATGTGGACCCCAGGCCCGGCCCCGCGCTCGTGGCCTCGATGCGGCCCCCGTGGTCGGTCACGATGCGGTGCACGATCGACAGGCCGAGTCCTGTTCCCTGCCCCGACTTTCGCCGGGTGAAGAAGGGCTCGAAGAGGTGGTCGAGCACCTCCTCCGTCATGCCACAGCCATTGTCGGCCACCGTGAGCACGGCCTCGCATCCGCCGGTGGGCGACTCGGGCAGCGGGCTGCGGCGGACGGCGACCCGCACCCGCCCCTCGGCCTCGATCGAGTCGAGCGCGTTGACGAGCAGGTTGAGCACGACCTGCTTGATCTCCTGCGGATTGACCAGCGCGAGCACGTCGCGGTCGTCCTCGATCTCGATCGTGCGGCCCTTGAAGCGACCCACGTGCTGGAGCATGTCGGCCACGTCGCGCACCAGCCCGAGCAGCGCCGTCGGCTGCCGCCGCACTTCACCCAGCCGGGAAAAGTCGAGGAGTTTCTCCGTGATGCCCTTGCAGCGAAAGGCCTCGGCCTGGATGAGCTCGACGTAGCGCCGGGCCACCCGCGCCTCCGCGTCGTCGGCCCCGGCCGGTTCGAGCCGACTCTCGAGCGACTCGGCACACATCGCGATCGACGCCAGCGGATTATTGATCTCGTGGGCGACACCTGCCGCCAGGAAGCCCACGCTCGCCAGCTGCTCGCTGCGGATCACCTCGCGGGTGCGGAGCTGCACCTGCTTGTCGAGGTCGTCACGGACCTCCTGAAACCGCGCCGTCATCGCGTTGAAGGCGTCGGCCAGTTCGGCCATCTCGTCACGGGTGTCGAGCTGCAGCCGGTAGCTGAAGTCGCCGGCCGCCACGCGGCGGGAGCCATGCCCCAGCTGCCGGAGTGGGCGGAACACCCAGCGGTAGGTCAGCGCGCCAAGCGCCCCGAGCAGGATCACGGCCGCGGTCGCCACCGCCCAGGTGGTGAAGATGAGCGTGCGATAGCGGGTACGAACCTCGTCGGAAAGGTCGTGAAGCCGCGCCTGGAGGAACGAGGGCAGCTCTTCCGTGAGGTCGGCGAGCGACTCGAGCTGCGGCTCGACATCGGCGAGCATCGCGCGGCGGGAGTCGGCGGGCCCGAGATCGACACCGCCACCACGACGCACGATGCCGTCGATGGACTCGAGGCAGCCGGCGATCCGCATGGCGGTGTCGCGCTCGCGGGTGCGGTCGGCAAACGGCATGTCGTCGAGCTCATTGGCCGCCAGCTCTGCGCAGTAGCCGTCGAGGGCGGCCCCCGTGGTCACGATCCCGGCCACGAACTCCGTCACGGCCTCGACGTCGCCGGCGAGCGCCCGCGCATGCGCCAGCCGCACCAGGCTCACCGAATGGCCGAGCTGGGCAGCTCGGGGCAACTCGGCCGCCCGGCACGACAGCGCCCGCACGAGTCGACGGTAGGAGTAGATGCCGAGAAAGCTGCTCGCCGACAGCACGGCGACCATGACCGCCACGAGCAGGCCGCCGAACAAGAGCTTTTCACGAATCTGGCGGCGCTTCGGCACGCGGGAACTCCGGCGGCAGATGAGCGGGGACGGTAGCACACACCGCCCTTGCCCGAAACGCCGAAACCCCCGCCTCTCACACGAGGCCCCAGCGTTTTCGGAGCGTCCACTCCCCGCACAGGCAGCCCGCCAGCAGGAGCAGCATGGGCCACGTGTCCCACGGCGTGGCCGTCCACTGCTCGCGGGTCTCGAACTCAGGCGGCCGGCTCGCGATCTCCTCGAACACCGCCGGCAGCTCCTCCGGGAGTCGCACGCCGCCGGTCGTCACGTCCGCCAGCTGCTTCATGAGCAGCGGGTTGGCCCGCGGGTTCGCCAGCTCGAGATCCTGACGAAACACGGTGAACCGCCGCGTGCACTCTTTCGGCTCGGCCGCGCCGGGCCGCGTACCCTGCACCACGAGCTTCCAGTCTCCCGGCTCGACGCACTCCGTGATCTGGCCGGAGAACGTCTCGCCCCGGCGTGCGACACGCACGGACCGCCGCTGGCCCGACGGCGAGACGACGGTCGCCTCGAAGGTCGCGCCCGCCGGCAGCGTGCCATCGGGCGTGGTGATGCCGACGTCGAAGGGAAGCGGGGTGCCCGGAGGAATCCGCCGCTGGGCGAGCCGCACCCACACGGCGTCAGCCGCCGCGTCGTCCTGCTTTGCCAGCCACAGGACGAGCTGTCGCCAGAACCGCTTGTGGGCGTCGGCAGCCCCTTGCATCACCCACCGCCACGTGGAATCGACGGCAAAGGCCAGCACGCGGCCTGCCCCGTACTCACGGGCCACGAGCAACGGCCGCCCATCCGCCGTCACCGCCAGCGGCTTCGCAGTGGGCACGAGACGGCCGAGATCATTCGCGCCATCGACGGGTGGCATGGCCTCCCAGGCGGCTCGCGTGTCGGTGGCATCACTCCCCAGCCGCAGGATCGACACGCCCCCAAACCGTGCATCGGGCAGCATCTTCAGCGGCCCGGGCAGGTGCAGGCTCTCACGCACCGGCTCGTCGAAGGGCTGCCGGGCGAGGCGATCGGGCTCGAACGGTACGAGCGGCGCCAGCGGCGTGCTCCCCCAGCCGCCGGCCTCGAAGGCATGAATGCCCCCCAGCAGGCCGAGTCCCGCGCCCGACTCGACCTTTGCCAGGAGCGTTTTCAGATCGTCGGGCCGCAGCGCTGCCGCATCGAGGTCGCCCACGAGCACCACGTCATAATCGCCGGCAAACGCCCGCGCGAGATCGACGGGCCAGCGGTCGCGACGACCAGAGTCGATCCACTGGAAGTCGACCTGCATGTCGGGGCTCGCCGCCAAGGCACGGCGGAGGAACCGCTGCTCCACCCGCAGGGCCCCTTCGAGGTAGAGCACCCGCAGTCCGCCATCGATGACGTCGACGAACGTCGAGAGCTCGTTGTTGGCGACGATCACCTCCCCGTCGACCGGCTCGATTCGGAGCGTGAGCTTCCGCTCGCCGACCTCCGTCGGCGTCCACGTGAGCCGCACCGGTTCCTCCACCACCTCGCCGTCCGACCGCACCCGCGTGGCCGCCACCTGCTCCATCCGTCCGTCGGCGACCTCGGCAAGCAGCCGCACCTCGGCCTCACGCCCCGCGAATCCTTCCAGCCGCACGCGGCCCGCGACCTCGAGCGTGTTCTTCACCGACACCGTCTCGGCGGCGGCGAGGTTCACCACGGCAGCATCGCGGCCCTGCCCGCCGGCCCGTTGCTGGCCGAACGTGACGCTCCAGAGAGGCACGCCGGCATCCGCCAGCCGCCGCGCCGCCGTTTGCGGCGGGAGATCGCGCGGGGCATAGGCATGCTGGCCGCCATCGCCGAGCACGATCACCCCGGCGAGACTCCGCCCGGCCGCGGCCCGCACCGCGTCATCGAGCGCCGCACCGATCGCGGTCTCCTCGGCCGTGGCCGCCTCCCGCCACTCGCCCAGCGGAAACTGCCTGCCGTCCTTCGCCGCGAGCTGCCGGGCCTCCTTGTCGAACAGCCAGGCCGCGATCTCGAAGTCGCCGTCGGCCACGAGCCCGCGGGCGGCGGGTTCGGCGGCGGCGAGCGCGGCCTCGAGCTCCTGCCAGCGGGTCCGGCCGTCCGGGCCGTCGGCCACCGTCATGCTCTTCGATGTATCGGCGAGCACCACGAGCGTCTGCTGCTGCCGTGCCTTCTGGCTGGCGACGAACGTGGGCCGCAGCAGGCAGGTCACGAGCGCCAGAAACGCGGCCAGCCGCAGGCCCACGAGCACGAGGAGCCGGCCACCTCCGGCTCGCGATCGGTCAGGGGGCACGGCGATCAGCACCGCTGCGAGCAGCAGCGTGATCACCGCCACGAGTGTCCACGATCCCACCGGGTCGAAGTGGAGCGACACATCCTCGAGCGTGGTGACCGCGATCATGCCTCCACCTCCGGCACGGGAGGCGGAGCCGACCGCGCAGCCCCCGTCGGCACCGGCGGGGGTGACGACCGCGGCGCCGGCGGCGGCACGGGGGGAGGTGTCGGCGACTGGCCCGAGGGCGGCGGTACCGCCTCGTCACCAGACGCGGCCGCATCCGCGAAGGTAGCCGCGGCCGTCGCGACGCCGACCTCGTCCCGCGGCGCGTAGAAGCGGTTCGCCACGATCCAGTCGCCGGCCATCGCCAGCGCAGCCAGGAGGATGACCCAGCCGTAGAGCTCCGATCCAACGCGTTCGAGATTCACGTCACGGACGAGTTCCGCTTCGGTCCGCGCGAGCCGGGCCCGTGGGCCGAGCAGTCCGGCCAGATCAGCGGGAGTGAGCCGGGTGAAGTCGGTGTCGGCCGCGGCGAGGGTGGCACTGAAGCCGGTGGCAGCGCCACCGACATCGCCCCCGGCCCGCACGGCATAGTTGCCCGGCTCCTGGGTGGCCGTCACGGTCACAAGCCCGCGGTCCTGGTCGATCGCCGCGGGAAACTCGTCCCCTCCCGGCGTTCGCACGAACACGGCAGCGAAGTCCCGTCGCTCGAGCCGCAGCACAGCCGGCGTCCCAGCCACGATGTTGCGGTCGGTGGTCGTGTCGAGCACGTGAAGCAGCAGTTCATTCGCGAGCATCACGAACGGCCAGGGTTCGAACCCGGTGGCCAGCGCATTCCAGGCATCAGGATCGTCGGCCGCCTGCGAAACGGGCGTGGTGACGACCATCACGGTGCCCTCGCCGACGCGATGCTCGAGCACCGCCGGCAGGCCGTTGCGATACGCCGCGATCACCGTTGCCCCCGGATCATCGTCGCTCACCGCCTCCGGCTCGAACTCCCAGTGCCGCGACACCGGAAAATCCTGCCAGGGCACCGCGTCGCCCACGCGACGAAAGGCGGCGAGCGCCGGATGATCGAGCGCCGCCGGCGCGAGATAGTTGTCACCGGACGGGCTGCGCCACACCCGCACGAGCCTGCCGCCGAGCAGTCGCCGGGCCGCAGCGGCATTGAAGGCCGCGGCCGAGCCGGCGCGGGGCCCGAGCCAGACGACGAGGCCGCGGCCGGATCGCACCCATTGCTCGAGCGCCTCCCACGTGCGGGCAGCGAGTGGCGGCGGATCGACGAGCACGATCCCCTTGGCGTCGTTCCACGGCGCGGCGTCGAGTTCCTCGGCTGCAACGAGCACGGCCTCGAACCGCGCCTTGCCCGCCTTCACCATGCCGGCCGGCGCGACGGCCTGGAGCAGGAACATGCCTGTGCGGTCGGCCGGCGCCGGCGCGGCCACGATCACGCCGTCGGGCGAGCCGACGGCGACGGTGAACGAGCGACTGTCGTCTGCCGCGAGATCGTCGGCGCCGTCGATGAGCACCCGGCCCTGCCGAGTGCCGGGCTCGAGCCCCGCGATTTCGAAATCGACCCGCGTGGTCCCGCCGGACTTGCAGGTCACGGGCTTCACGGCCCGCCGGGCGTAATGCCCGTCGGGCTGAAGCAGCTCGACCGCCACCGTCCGCTTCGTGTCAGGCCCCACGCGCGAGATGGCCGCCGAGAGCACGAGCGGCGCGCCTGCCGGCACGCGGTCACTGGGCAGATCGATCCGGTCGATCGCGATGTTTTCCGCGCGGCTGGCACTCACATCCACCACGAGCAGGCTCGTATCGGGCCAGGCGGCCGCAAGATCGGCGGCCTGCGCCGCATCCCAGGCGCCATGCGAGCAGTCCGTGAACACATAGAGCTCCCGCCGCTGCTTCGGGCTCTGCTCCAAGAGCGTGGCTGCCGCCGCGACCACGGCCGGCAGCGGCTGCTGCGTCGTCGCGGCCGCGAGCTTGTCGACGCGAGCCACAGCCGCCGCGAGTGCCGGCGAAAACGCCGCCGGCCCGCCCCGGGTGTCGAGCACGGCCACATCGCTCCCGGGCGGGAGCTTCTCAAAGAGTACCTTCGCCATCACGGCCGCCTGCTCCAGCCGCGTGCGGTTCCCCTCCCGCACGAGCATCCGCGGCGCCGTGTCGAACACGAAGGCCGCCGCCACCGGCGCCTCACCATCGGCCAGCCAGGCAGCCCCGCGGAGCACGGGCCGCGCGAGGGCGAGTGCCAGGAGCGCCAGCGCCGCCATCCGCAGAAGCAGGAGCAGGAGGTGACTCACCTGCAGCCGGCGGCGGTTCGCGACCGCCCGCTCCTTGAGAAACCGCAGCGCCGGAAAGTCGTACGGCACCGGCTTGCGGCGCATGACGAGATGCAGCACCACCGGCACGGCGACAAGCGCCGCGCCGCCCAGCAGCATCGGTGTGAGGAACGAAATGCCCATGATCTCAGCGTAGAAGCCTGGGGGCGAGCCGGAATCGGCGGAAGCTCGACGAGCTTTGGACCGAGTCTGCGAGGTCCCTGCGAGGAGACTTCTGCCGTTCCGGCGTTGTGGGCGAGTTGATCGTCGCGTTCCTCATGCGGTCTTTCCTGCCCGTTGCGGAGCAACGGGCCTACGTTTAGAACCGGTTGCGGCGGCTCACGAGGTATTCCATCAGGGCCTTGTCGAACTGCATGCCCGTGTCGAGGGGCACGTAGTCGACGCCAGCCTGGACGCAGGGGCGGCGGTAGTCGTCGCGGAACGACTGCACGGCATCGACGTACGACTTGCGGGCCGCGTCGGCGTCGATCACGAGCCGGTCGCGGGCCTCGGGCTCCGTCAGTTCCACCATGCCCTCGAACGGAAACTTCACCTCGGCCTCGTCGAGCACGTGGAACAGGATCACGTCGTGGCCGCGGTGCCGCAGCCGCAGAAGGGCGTCGCGGATCGGGGCCGGGTCGGCGAGCAGGTCGCTGAACACCATCACGAGCGAGCGGTGCCGGAGCATCGCCGCCACCTGCACGAGGCTGCGGGCGATGTCGGTGGTGCCCGACGGCGTGATCTTCGAGAGCACGGAGAGCACCTGGGCGATCTGCGAGCGGCGAGAGCGGGCCGGCAGGCAGGCGTGGAGCTTGTCGTCGAACACCATGAGCCCGCAGGGATCCTGCTGGTGGATCATCAGCCAGCAGAGGGCGGCGGCCAGCGAAATCGAGTAGTCGAGCTTCGTGACCTGGCCCTTGTAGGAGTAGGCCATGGAGCCGCTCGTGTCGATCACGAGATAGCCCGTGATGTTGGTCTCGGCCTCGAACTTCTTGACGTAATGCTTGTCGGTCTTGGCGTAGACGAGCCAGTCGATGTCCTTCGGATCGTCGCCCGCCGCGTACTTGCGGTGTTCGCTGAACTCGACGGAGAAGCCCTGGTAGGGGCTGGCGTGGAGGCCCTGGAGGAAGCCCTTCACGATGAACTGGGCGCGGAGGTCGAGCCGGGCGATCTGCCGCACGACCTCCGGCTTCAGGTATTCCTCGACCGCCCGGGCCATTGCAGCCGCCTCCGCGCGGTCACTTCACGAGCTTCGGGATCTCGGGCTCGGGCGTCTCGCGGACCAGCCGCTCGATGATCGACTCGCTCGTCAGCCCTTCGGCCTGGGCCTGGAAGTTGGTGGCGATCCGGTGCCGCAGCACCGGCACGGCGATCCGCCGCACGTCGTCGAGCGACACGCTGAAGCGGCCGTCCATCGCCGCCATCGCCTTGCCCCCTTGGATGAGGAACTGACCGGCCCGCGGCCCGGCGCCCCAGTCCACGAGGTCGCGGACATACGCCGGCGCCTGCGGATCCTTGGGCCGTGTCGCCCGCACGAGCCGGGCCACGTACTTCACCACGAACTCGCTCACGGCCACGCTGCCGACGAGCTTCTGGATGTTGACGATCGCCCGGCCCGAGAGCACCTTCCGCACCTCCGGCTTCTCCGAGCGGGTGGTGGAGAGCAGGATCTGTTCCTCCTCGGAGGCCGTCGGGTAGCCGACCTTGATGTTGAACATGAACCGGTCGAGCTGGGCCTCGGGGAGCGGATACGTGCCCTCCTGCTCGATCGGGTTCTGCGTGGCGATCGTGAAGAACGGGTCGGGGAGTGTGTAGGTCTCCTGGCCGACCGACACCTCCCGCTCCTGCATCGCCTGGAGGAGCGCCGCCTGGGTCTTCGGGGGCGTGCGGTTGATCTCGTCGGCCAGCAGGATGTTGGTGAAGATCGGTCCCTCGACGAAGCGGAACTGCCGCCGCCCCGACTCGTCCTCCTCCAGCACGTTGGTGCCGGTGATGTCGGAGGGCATGAGGTCGGGCGTGAACTGCACCCGCTTGAAGCCGACGTCGAGGATCCTGGCGAGCGTCGAGACCATGAGCGTCTTCGCCAATCCCGGCACACCCTCGAGCAGGCAGTGGCCGCGGGTGAAGATCGCCGCGAAGAGCTGTTCGATCACGTCGGCCTGGCCGACGATCACCTTCTGCAGTTCCTCCTGCATCAGCCGCCGGTGCTGGGCGAACTCCTGGAGGATCTCGTCGAGCGACTTGGGGCGAGAGGCTGTGGACACGCGACCATCCTTGCTGCCGGAAACGGGGCGACATCCATCAGTATCGGGGTTGCCCCGCGGGGCGGCAAACCCGAGTGTCTGCCACCGGGCGATTTGCCGACGCGTGGTACGATGCGACCATGAGGCTTCGCTCCGTCTCATCGATGCCGGTCCGGGCCGTTGCTGCGTCGCTGATGCTCTGCGCCGCGCTCGGCGGCTGGATGCCGGTGGCTTCCGCGGCGCCCCTGCCCCCCGACGCCATCCAGCAGGCGATCGAGAAGGCCCGGGCCTGGCTCGTGAAGCAGCAGCGGCCCGACGGCTCGTGGGTGAGCGCCATGCGGGCGGGCAACGACAACGTCGGCCCCACGGGGCTCGTGATGCTGGCGCTCGCGAATGCGGGGATCATGGCCGAGGATCCGGTGATGGTGCGGGCGCTCGACTGGATGCGGGCCCAGAAGCCGAACGAAACCTATTCCGTGTCGCTCCAGACGCTCGCGCTGGCGATGCTCGCCCCGGACCGTGACCGCGCGATCCTGGAACGCAACGTCGCCTGGCTGGAGGAGGCGCAGGTCAAGCAGGGGCCGACCCAGGGTTCGTGGAGCTACGACCAGAGGCGAGGAGGCGGGGCGGGCGACAACTCCAACTCCCAGTTTGCCCTCCTCGCGCTCCATGAGGCCGCGCGGGCCGGCGTGCGAGTGCGGGACGACACGTGGCTCCGCGCCCAGGATTACTGGGTGGGGTGTGCGAACCCCGACGGCTCCTGGGGCTACACGATCGGCAACCTCGGCGGCTCCGGCAGCATGACGAGCGCCGGCATCGCCAGCGTGTGGATCACCGCCGAGCACGTGGGGGCCCCGGACGCGCGGGCAGGCGACGGGGCCGTCTCCTGCTGCGGCGGCGGCGGTTCGCCCGATGTGCTCGAGCGGGGCATCAAGTGGCTGGGCAACCGGTTCTCGGTCGAGGAGAACCCCGGCACCGGGGGCCAGACCTGGCTCTACTACTATCTGTATGGCCTCGAACGCGTGGGACGGTTCACGGCCCGCCGGTTCATCGGCGAGCACGACTGGTATCTGGAGGGGGCGGAGATGTTCGTGCGGGTGCAGGACCGACTCACCGGCCGGTTCAACGCACCCCGCCTCGAAGACCCCGTCGTGGCCACGAGCTTCGCGCTCTTGTTCCTCGCCAAGGGCCGCCGACCGGTGATCGTGGCCAAGAGCCGCCAGGCGCCCGGCAGTGACTGGAACCAGCACGGCCACGACATCGCCCACCTCGTCGAATACGTCGAGGCCCGCTGGCACGACGACTATCCGGCCGGCCTTTCGTGGCACGTGCTCGACACGCCTGCGGCTGAACGTGAAGACCTGTTGCAGGCCCCGGTGCTCTGGCTCTCGGGTCGGAAGGCCTTCGACCTCGGCCCCGACGCGGGACCACGGCTGCGGCGGTACATCGACGAAGGGGGCTTCATCTTCGCCGAGGCCTGCTGTCCCGACAGCGGCGGCTTCGACCAGCGACTCCGCCAGCTCGCCGAGGAGATCTTCCCCGAGCCTGAGTATCGGCTGCATCTCCTGCCCCCCGAGCATCCGGCCTGGCATGCCGAAGAGATCGTGCCGCCGGAGTTGCACCGGCCGCTCCTCGGCATCGACTACGGCTGCCGCACCTGCCTCGTCTACGCACCGCCCAGCGAGGGCCGCGATGCGATGCCGAGCCTCTCTTGCCTCTGGGAGCTCGGCGGCCCGGCCCGCGGCCGCCTGCAGCCCGCGGTGCGTCGGGAAGTGGAGGCGGCGCTGGCGATCGGCACCAACGTGCTTGCCTACGCGACCAACCGCGAGCTGAAGAGCAAGGATCAGTTGTTCGCGATCGCGCCGGCCGACGACGGCAAGGCCGAAGACCGGGTGCGTGGGCAACTGGCGATCGCGAAACTCAAGCATGCCGGCCTCTGCGATGCGGCACCGGCGGCACTCGCCAACATCCTGCGGACCGCCGCCCGCGAACTGGGCGTGCGGGTGGACGATACGCCACAGCAGATCGACCCGGCCGATCCCCTGCTCTTCGATCACCATCTCGTGTTCATGCACGGGCGTCAGGGCTTC
>JAPOJV010000075.1 GCA_029978085.1 bacterium | reverse complement strand
TGAAGAACAGATACGTCGTCACGGCCAGCACGAACGTGAGCATCACGAACACGATCAGCGCGATGCTGAGCGTCGTCAGCGTCCGGTTGGCGGCCATGCGCGTGGAGTTCCCTGGGGCGGCATCCGAGACTGCGATGCCCTCGGTTTATCGGCCCGCGGCCGCCGACGGCATCACGACACTGCCGATTGTATGGCCTGGGATGACCGCGGTGCTCAGGCGAGCGGACCGAGCACGTCCTGCCAGCCGATTGCCCGGCCGGTTTCGGCGGCCATCCGCCCCATGATCACCGCCTGGGTGCTGCGGCACAGCTCGGCCATGTCGTCATGCCGTTCGCCGGCGATCACGGACGCCACCAAGGCCTGCATGGCAGCCGCGTGGGGACTCGGCCGACCGTTGGGTTCCGACGCACGCAGGTTGGCGGCACCGCGGCTGCCCACCGCGACCTCCGCGATCCGGGAGCCGTTGCCAGCCCGCCGGTCGAGCGATGCGGCGACCGTCCTGCCATCGGCAAACCGATAGACCACGCTGGTGCCGCTCGTGCCGACGCCGCCAGCCGGCTGGACGACCGCACACGGCAGGGCGACTACGGGGCAGGCATCGCCCAAGGTCCAGAGGGCCTTGTCGACCGCATCGATGTGGTGCTCGACGAACGCGCCACCGGAGAGTTCGGAATCCACGACCCAATTCCGCAGCCGCCATTCCGCATGCGACCAGCCGGGCTGCCGCATCCGCTGCCAGGGAAGGCCGATGCTGGCATGCACCGCCACGTGCCGCACGTCACCGATTGCACCGCCGTGGATGTGGCCCACGATGCTGCGGGTCTCCTCATCGTGCCTGAAGCAGAGCCCGGAGCCGATCGACAGGCCGCGGCATCGGGCCTCGCCGCAGGCGGCCAGCACGTCGGCCAGGCCACGGCCATCGATGGCCGCCGGCTTCTCGCAATAGACATGCTTGCCAGCGCGAACGGCGGCGGTGAACTGCGCCGGCCGCGTGGCCGGCGGCGCCGCCAGGATCACGAGATCGACGTCGCTCGCCAGCACCTGCCGCCAGGCATCGACGCCACTGAATTGTCGGTCCGGAGGACAGTCGAACTGACGGCCCACAGCCCGCTCGAGCAGGCCGGCGGATTCGGCAAGCTGATCGGCGAACAGGTCGCCCAGCGCCGTGACCGTCACGTCGTGCGCCGCTGCCGCCGCCTGCACCGCCGCGCCCGTGCCTCGTCCGCCGCAGCCGATCACTCCCACCCGCAGTCGCCCCGCACCGGAAAACAGTCCCGCACCCGGCCGCGTGGCCGCCTGGACCGTGGCCGCGGATGCCGCTGCAGCACCGAGGAACGTGCGTCGGGAAACGTGGGAGGGGAACACATGATGGTTCACGGGCTGGTTCACGACAGAGACTCCCGATGAAGGACAGGGCGAACCGAATACGAAGGCACATCACTGTACCGATGCGTTTCGTTACGGTGCAAACCTCACACGACCTTCCTGCCGCAACCGTAGTCCGCATGCGGCCGACGGTATACAAACCGCAGGCCCTTCTATTCCCCCGCAGGTCAACCTCCTGTGGCGAAAGTTCGGGGCTGCCCATGCCCCATCGCCGGACGCTCGCTCCGGCATCCATGCCTTCGCTCGCTCGATGGCGGCGGCGCTTCGGCATCCTGCCTGCGCTTGCCGCCATACGCCGGCTCCCGGGGCAGTGTGCAGCCCCTCACGGCGTCTTGGTTGGCATCCGCTCGCGCCGTAGTCCACATGCTCCGCATGTGGCCCCAGGGCTGAACACCGCAGGCCCATCTTTCTTCTCCGCAGGCTCACGGCCGGCGGAGTTCGAGTCGCGAGAGGTGGCGGATGAAGGCGGGCTCGAGGTCGGCGGGGGACGCGCCGAAGGCGTCGGTGAACTCGCGGAGCCGTGTTTCCGGGGAATCATCCGCCAGTGCCGGCTTGGCCGCCTGCACCCGCATGTAGCCGATGAGCTGCGGCTTCCTGGTCTCGAGCAGAAACCAGGTGAGGGCCCAGGCGGCAGCGTAGGCGTCGATCGCCGTTGCGGTGTTACGAAACGCCTCGTCACCGCGGATCAGCGGCTCGAGCGAGCCGGCCTGGTAGGAGGTGCGAAACCGATCGAGCCGGCTGCGGTTGATCTGGCCGAGCCCGCGCCAGCCGCCGGCGGCCCGCATGTCGGGCGCCTCGAACACGGTGGCGATGCCCTCGTTGAGCCACACTGGAACCGGCGCGAGCCGCTGAGCGAGGCCGGAGTTGTAGACCATCTGATGCGTCGCCTCGTGCACGAGCGTGGAGACGAGGCCGGCCGCCTCGGGCTGGGCGAGAATCTCGTCGCCGATGCGGCCCGGCCGCGCGGTCGCGCCGCTGCCTGTGAGGTCGTAGGTCGTCACGCGATTGCTGAGAAAGTTGTAGTAGCCGGCGATCCGATCGGCGGCGGCTCCGAGGTCGCGGGCGGCGTAGGCCTCGTAGTCGGCGCGGCGGGCGAAGATCACCACGACGAGCGGCCGGTCTGACGCATGCGGCTCGAGGCCCGCCTGCCGCCAGAAATTTCCAAACGCCTCGTGCAGCCGTTCGAAGAGCGTCGCCGCCCACTTCGCGTAGTCACGCGACGTGTTGAAGCAGACGACGTAGTGCCGCGTGAGGTGGAGATCGAACCCGGCAGGCAGTTCCGCCAGGATGCGCCGGCCGAGATCGCGCGGGGATTCCGCAGCCGGCGGCGCGACCGGCTCGCGCGATCGGATCTCACCGGGCTGCACCACGACGTACCGCTGGCTGGCGAGTTCCAGCAGCAGCCCGCCATCGACCGCCTCGGCCACGATCCGGCCCTCCAGGGCCGACGGCCCGGCGGCCGACGCGACGGTCAGGCGGGCAAACGTCGTCTTCGGCTCGGCTGCCGCAGCCGCGGGCTCCGCGCGGCCGATGCCCTGCAGCACCGTCTCCGCGGTGACGAGGGCGAACCCGAGGGCGTGGCGTCGCGAAAGCACGGGCAGTCAGGCTCCGAGGCCTCTCAAAACCGGCCCATGCGACCACACGCCGCCGCCTCACGGAAGGGCAGATCTTCGATGACGAAGATCCGACACGCAGCGTCCAGTCGAAACCAAACCGGGTAGGCGAGGGGGTCGGTGCAAGCTCGAGGAGCATGTGGACCGAGTCTTCGAGGTCCGCGACTCGACTTGTACCGCCCCCGAGCCGGCGGCCTGCACTGCGGGTATTTGAACCGGCGACCACCATAACGGGATTGATCTGGCCTCGCGGGCGATCCGGCCGCTACCGTCCGCGGCCCCCCTGGGAGAGCTGCGCCCATGAGTCACCTGCCGCCCGTCGGTCAGCCGAGCCGCCATGGCCGGACCTGGCTGCCGATCGCCTTCTGCATCGCCTGCTGTCTGGCCGGCTGTGCCACCTGGTCGCCGTGGAAGAGCGAGAAGCAGGTCGCGCAGGAACGCGAGAAATATGGCCTCACCGCCGACCAACGGATCAAGGAACTGGCCGAAAAATCGAAGTCAGTGAAGGCGGGATCGGCGGCCGAGCAGGAGCGGTTCAGCCAGGAGATCGCCACCGCGATGGTCTCGGAGCACGACGCTCGGGTGCGGTGCGCCATGCTCGACGCCGTCGTGCCGCTCGACACCCCGATGGCCACCGCCATCTGCAAGGGAGCGATGCAGGATCCTGATCCACGCGTGCGCATGGCAGGCTGTTCGGCGTGGGTCACCCGCGGCGGCTCCGATGCGGTCGAGATGCTGGGGGCCCGCTACCAGACCGACAGCGAGCTCGACGTGAGGCTGCGGGCGCTGCGGTGTCTGGGCGAGCTCGGCGACAAAGCGGCGGTGCCGGTGCTGGCGAAGGCCCTCGAGGATTCCGACCCGGCCGTCCAGTATCGGGCCGTCGGGGCGCTGAAGAAGGTGAGTGGCCGGGATCTGGGCGACGACGTCAATAAATGGCGGGAATGGGCGGCCGATCCGGAGGGCAGCAGCGCGGAATGGTCGATTGCGGAGACGTTCCGCAAGCTGTTCTGATTCGCGGCTCTGATCCCCGATGTTTGGCCGGGGCAAGCTGCGGCGTCAGGGAAGCCTGTCCCGACCCCTCGGCCAGGTTTGCGCGCGGCAACGATTTCCATCGCCCGCGTGCCGATACCCCTCTCAACAACACCACGATTGTCCCCGGCTCGACCGCCCATGCCTTTGCCGAACGTCAGCTGTCCGCGGAACCAACGCTCTGTCCGCGGCCCGTCATGGGTGTTGCTTTGTCTGGCGTTGGCCTGCCTGACGGCCCCGGCCAATGCCGCGGGCCCTTCAAAGCCGCGGGGGCCGATCCGGTTCTTCGAGAGCCTGATGCCGAAGCAGCCGGAGCCGGCCTTCATTCAGGCGCCCACGCCGCCGACCGAGGCCGACGTGCCGGAACTGCAGCGGCTCGCTGCGGTGCCCAAAACGGCCGCCACGATGCAGCCGGTGGTCACGAAGCCGGCCGGAACCAGGCCGGCCGAGACCAGACCGAAGGCCACCACGGCGACCACGACCAAGCAAACGCCAGCCACGTCGACCGCGACCAAGCCCGCTGCCATCCCGACCAAGCTGAGTCAGCCGGCAAAGCTCCCGACATGGAGCGAGACGGTCACCTTCGGCAAGTCGCTCCGAGACGTCGCCGTGATCGTGGCTGCCGACGCGGCCGACCACAGCTACGTGCCCAAGCCGCCGGTGCCGAAGCTGCCGCCGGCCACCGTCACCGTCACGCCCAAGAAGACGCTGCCGATCGTCGCCACGCGGCTCCAGGCCACGGGTGCGCCGCCGCCCCGGTCCACCCGTTTCGAGCGGCTCCGCGTTCGCATCGCCCAGACGCTCGCGACGTATCAGCGGCGGCCACTCAACACGGCGCAGAACACCCCCTGGGAAGTGATGCACGGCTTCATCGCCTTCGGCATTCCCACGCAGGTTCGCGTCGGCGGTCCGGCGGGTGATCTCGTCAACGCCATCGGCTGGTCCAACATGGGCGGCCGCTGCCGCGGCCAGGTGATGCTCGCGGCATCGGGCGATCGGCTCACGGCTCTCAAGGGCTTCGGTGTGCAGGGGCACTCGGCGCAGTACCTGGCCATCCTCGCCCAGTGCCGAGTGGCAGCCAACTCGCCGATCGCGGTCAATGGCAAGAACTTCACGGTCGCCGACCTCATCGAGGAAGAGAAGCTCTCCTGCAAGGAGAAGACCGAACTCACCTTCGCCCTGATTTCGCTGGCCCACTACCTGCCGACCGACGCCGAGTGGAAGAGTCGCGACGGCAAGGATTGGTCGCTCGAGCGGCTCGTCGAGGAGGAGATCGTGCAGCCGATCCGCGGCGCCCCGTGCGGCGGCACGCATCGGCTTTTCGGGCTCGCCTACGGCTGCCAGCGCCGGCTGCGAGCGACGGGCCAGCTCGACGGCGTCTACCTGCGGGCCGACAAATACGTTCGCGACTACCAGCAGTTCGCCCTCACGAAGCTGCAGAACCGCGACGGCTCGTTCAGCACCGAGTGGTTCAAGTACCCGGCCGACCGCGCGGACGACATCGACCGCAAGATCCAGACCACGGGTCACATTCTCGAATGGCTGGTGGCCTCGCTCTCCCAGGAGCAGCTCTACGACACCCGTGTCGTCGCAGCGGCCGAGTTCCTCTCGTCGGCGCTAGCCCGCGAGCCGTCGCGGGAGTGGAAGATCGGCCCGCTCGGCCATGCCCTGCACGCCCTGAACATCTATCAGGAGCGGGCCTGGGGCGTCGTGCTCCCCGGTGGCATCGCGGCCTACCATGGACCGATGAAGGCGTCTGAGAAGCCTCTCGTCGCCGACCGGCCCGAGCCGTCGGAGAAGACCCCGGCGCGACGCTGAGCCGGCGTCCTTGAACGCCGGCGGGGGCACACGTAGGCTTCCGACGCAGGCGAGCGGGAGCGTCGCAGACCCGGCGGGTCGGTGGCAGCGGCACGGTCTTCGTCGGCCGGCCCCTCGCACCACCGGAATGTCGCCATGACCCAGCCCGACCTCTTGCCGCAGCTGCAGCAGCTCCTCGACGCGGCCGCGCGGCTGGTCGCCGAGACGGATTCGGAGGCGATCCTCGTGCTGGCCGAGCAGCGGCTCGACTGGGCGCGGGTCCGCGCGATCACCGGCACCGCCGCGGTGCTCGTGGCGGCCGAGGAAGAGGCCACCGTCGCCGGCGCCACCGATCATGGACTCCGCGCCGTCACGCTCGACGTCGGCAGCCTGCCCGTGCACGAGCGGCTCGCACAGGCCCTGCTCGAGTGCGTGGCCGCCGAAATGGTCCCCCCCGAGGCCCAGGTCGTCGCCGTCTACAGCGGCTTCGAGGCGGGCGTCATCGACTCGGTGAGCCTGCTGCGACTGGAAGAGCATCTCGGCCAGCTCACCGTCCGCGACCTGCGCAGCATCGAGACGAAGGTCCCCCTCGAGACGCTCAAGCTCGTCGTTGACCTCGCCGTCGAGATCGGACGCGAGGGCCGCGAAGGCAAGCCTGTGGGCACGCTGTTCATCGTGGGCGACTCGCGGAAGGTGATCCAGTCGAGCCACTCCGCCGGCTTCGACCCCGTCCGTGGCTACAGCCGCTCCGAGCGCCGCCTGAGCGACCCGCGGGTGCGGGAAGGCATCAAGGAGATCGCACAGCTCGACGGCGCCTTCGTGGTGGGGAGCGACGCCACGGTCGAGGCCGCCGCCCGCTATATCGACGCCTCGGCCGAAAACGTATCGGTGGCCAAGGGGCTTGGCGCCCGTCACTGGGCCGCCGCCGCGATCACCCGCCGCACGCGGAGCGTGGCCGTCGCGGTGAGCGAGACGAGCGGCACCGTTCGCATCTTTCAGAATGGCGAGGTCGTGCTCCGCATCGAGCCCTTCCGCCGCGCGATGAAGTGGAAGGACTTCGAGTACGAGCCCCCAAGCGCCGACTGAGCGGTGTTGCCCGCCCTCGTGTGGCCCGGTCACGCCGTGACCGGAATGCCTGTCACGGCGTGACAGGACCACAGGAGGACGGTCGGCGAGACCGGAGGAGGAGCGCAGGGATATCCGTAGCTCTGTGCGTGCCACTGGGTACACGGGTGGCGGGAGGAATCCCGGAGCGACGACGGAGCGTCTTGCCGCCGGCCGAACCAATCCGGCCCCGATTCATTGCCCCTGAGACGTCACCGCCGACTGCCCTCTCCGGGAGCCCGAACCGGTATGCTGAGCCGCATGACGGATGAAGCGAAAAGCGAGGCGGTGCCCGATCTGCGCGGCAAGACCGTGCTCGCGCTCGACACGCTCTCGCGGGTCTACCAGCTCTTTCATGCGCTGCCCGAGATGACGGCGCCCGATGGGCGGCCGGTGTCGGTGGTGTTTGGCCTCACCCGCGACCTGCTCGACATCATCGAGAAGCGGAAGCCCGACTATCTGTTCTGTGCGATGGATCCGCCCGGGCCGACGTTTCGCCACGAGCAGTTCGCGGACTACAAGGCGAACCGGGCCGAGATGCCGGCCGACCTCGTGCCGCAGATTCCGCTCGTCCGCCGGCTGCTCGAGGTGTTCGGTATCCCCTGTCTGGAGATGCCCGGCTACGAGGCCGACGACGTGCTGGCGACGCTTGCGATGCAGACGGTGGCCGGCGGGGGCGACTGCACGATCGCGACCTCCGACAAGGACGCGCGGCAGCTGCTCGGGCCGCATGTGTCGCTGCTCAACCTGCGGACGAATCAGCCGCTGCGGACGGAAGAACTGGCGGCCGAATGGGGCATCCGTCCCGATCAGGTGGTCGATTTTCTCGCGCTCGTCGGCGATGCGGTGGACAACGTGCCGGGCGTGCCGGGAATCGGGCCGAAGATCGCGTCGGAATTGCTGCAGCAGCACGGCACGCTCGATGCGCTGCTCGCCAATGTGGAGAGCGTGTCGGGGGCAAAGCGGAAGGAGAACCTCCGGGCTCATGGTGATACCGCGCGGGCCGGTCGCGAACTGATCCGTCTGGCGGCCGATGTGCCGGTCGCGATTCCGTGGCAGGCGGCCGCGCTCCATCCGCCCGACTCGCAGGCGCTCGCAGAACTGCTGCGGGAGTTCGGGTTTCGCAGCCTGCTCAGCCGCGTCGTGCAGGGGGGCGAGACGAAGCCGCCTGCAGCTCCCGCGGCCGCCGCCCCAAAGCCGGCTGCCGGCCGCACGCTGTTCGACATGGATGGGAGTGATCGTGCTGCGGTCGCGCCGCCGCCGGCTCCCGCGGCCGTCGCCGAACCCCGCGACCCGGGCGAGATCGCGGCGGTCGTCGCCCGCCTGCGGGCCGAGGCGCCGGTCGCGGTCTGCGTGGTGCGGCCGCCGCATGCGACGATCCGGTCGCGGCCGCTCGGAGCGGTCATCGCCGCCGGGGGCACCGCGGCCTGGTTCGATGCCGAGCTGCTCGCCAGCAACGCCGATGTTCGCGGACTGCTCGCCGATCCAGCGGTGGCGAAGCACGGCCATGATCTCAAGCGGCAGGACGTCGCGGTGCGCACGCTCGGGGTGCGGCTGGAGGCCGCGGCGTTCGATACGCTGCTCGCGGCCTATCTGCTGGAGGCGGGTGAGCGGAATCTCGGGCTCACGGAGACGGCCTATCGGCATGGCGTCGGGGGCGTCGATACGGCCGTGTCGGCGGCGGTCGATCGGCCCGTGGATGCGGCGCATGCTGCGATCCACTGCCGGCTCGTGCAGCGGCTGGCGGCCGTGCTGCCGCAGTCGCTGGCGGCGGCCGGACTCGCCGACCTGTTCGCGAACGTCGAACTGCCACTGGCCCACGTGCTGGCCGACATGGAGTGCCGGGGCGTGCGGATCGACGCCAACCGTCTGGCGACACTCTCGGCCGACTATGCGGCACGGCTGGAGACGCTCGAGCGGGAGATCCACGAGCTGGCCGGCCGCTCGTTTTCGATCGCCTCGCCGATCCAGCTGCGGGCCGTGCTCTTCGACGAGCTGGGGCTGCCCGTGATGAAGCGGGGGAAGACCGGCGCGAGCACCGATGCCGAGGTGCTCGAACAGCTCGCGCCGCTGCACCCCATGCCGGCCAAGCTGCTCGAGCATCGGAAGTACACGAAGCTCAAGAGCACCTACGTCGACGCGCTCCCCGCGCTCGTCGATCCCGGCAGCGGGCGGATTCATACGACGTTCAACCAGACGGTGACGGCGACGGGGCGGCTCAGCTCCAGTGACCCCAACCTGCAGAACATCCCGACGCGGTCGGCCGAAGGGCAGGAGATCCGCGCGGCATTCCTGCCGGGGGAGACGGGCTGGCGGTTCGTGGCCGCCGATTATTCGCAGATCGAACTGCGGATCCTGGCCCATCTCTCGGGCGATGCGGCGATGCAGGAGGCCTTCGCCGCCGGCGAGGATATCCATCGGCGGACGGCGGCGGCCGTGTGTGGCGTCACGCCGGAGGAGGTCACGGCCGCGATGCGGCGGATCGCCAAGGCGGTGAACTTCGGCATTCTCTATGGCCAGTCGGCCTTCGGGCTCGCCAAGACGCTCGGCATCCCGCAGGCGGAGGCCGGCGAGTTCATCGCGGGCTATTTTCGCGCGTTCGCCGGGGCGGCCGCCTTCATGGACGACGTGCTCGACCGCTGCCGCGCCGCCGGCCACGTGGCGACGATGCTCGGCCGGCGGCGGGCGATCACCGGTGTGCGTGACCGCGACAAGCGACGCAACTCGGCCGGCGTGATGACGCTCACGCTGCCGGAACGCGAGGCGGTCAACACGGTGGTGCAGGGCTCGGCGGCCGATCTGATCAAGCTCGCCATGCTGCGGGTCGATGCCCGGCTGCGGCGGGAAGGCCTGCGTGCCGCGCTCGTGCTCCAGATTCACGACGAACTGCTCCTGGAGACACCCGCCGACGAGCAGGCAGCCGTGGAGCGGCTCGTGGCCGAGGAGATGCAGGGGGCGATGACGCTGTCGGTGCCGATCGACGTCTCGGTCCACTCGGGTGAGAGCTGGGCGGCCTGCGAGAAGGGGTGACCGTGATGCTCGTCGTGGGACTCATCGGCAGGATCGGCGCGGGCAAGTCGACCGTGGCGCGGCTGCTCGCTGCCAAGGGGGCCGACGTGATCGACGCCGACCGGATCGCCCACGAGCAGTTCGCCGACGAGGACGTGCGGCGGACGATCGCCGCCCGGTTCGGCGCCGGCGTGCTCGCCGCCGACGGCAGCATCGATCGCGCTGCGTTGGCGCGACTGGTTTTTGGGCCGACCGCGGCCCACGAGGCGGCGCTTCGCGACCTCGAGGCGATCGTGCATCCGCGGGTGCGACGCCGGATCGAGGCCGAGCTCGACCGGCTTGGCCGCCTGCCTCCCGCGAGAGGAGGCCGGCGTGTGGTCGTGCTCGACGTGCCCCTCCTGGTGCGGGCCGGCTGGGCGGAGCGTTGCGACCGGCTGCTGGTCGTCGAGTGCGACGACGCGGAGCGGCGGCGGCGGCTCGCCGGCCGCGGCTGGACCGCCGAGCAGCAGGCGGCCCGCGAAGCAGCCTGGAATCGCGGCTCCGCGCCGCCCCGCGACCTCGAACCGAAAATCCTCAGAGTGGATGCCTCCGGCGATCCGACCTATACTTCTCAAACGATCGATCGGACGTGGACCGACCTGCAGCGGCTGTGAGCTGCAGGGCTCCCCAGGTTCGAAAGATTCCCGTCCCTGGGGTTTTCAGCGACTCGGCATGGGGTTCCGCAGCCGGATGCACATCCGGCCTCGGCTCGACGAGTCTCCCGCCCGAAAGCCCCCACGCACCGTCCCGTTCGTTTCTCGCCTGTCTCATCCTCCCTCCGTCCCGTTTCGCGGGCATTCGCCCGCATAGGTGCAGCATGCAAGCTTCCGATTCAGCGTCAGACTCGGGCACTCCCGCCAACGATGAGCGGGAGCCGATGTCGCTGGCCGAAGAGATCGCGGCCGAGGTCAAGGACGGGATGGACGTGACCGGCCACTACGAGGCGCTCAAAAAGGGCGACCCGTCGATCGCCAGCCTGCAGGCGCTCTCGATGCAGGAGCTGGTGGAGCTGGCCCGCCGGGAAAACATCGGCGACGTCAGCGGCGCCAAGAAGCAGGACATCGTGTTCCGCATCCTCAAGGAGCGGATCAAGCTCAATGGCCTGATGTTCGGCGAGGGCACGCTGGAGATCCTGCCCGACGGTTTCGGCTTCCTCCGCAGCCCCGACTTCCATTACCTCTCGTGCCCCGACGACATCTACGTGTCGCCGAGCCAGATTCGCCGGTTCGGCCTGCGGAACGGCATGACCGTGGCCGGGCAGATCCGGCCGCCGAAGGAGAGCGAGCGGTACTTCGCGCTCCTGCGCGTCGAGGCGATCAACGGCGAGGATCCGGCCAAGCTCTCGACCCGCACGTTCTTCGACGAGCTTACGCCGCTCCATCCGGACGAGCGGATCGTGATGGAAACGACGGCCGAGGAGCTGTCGACCCGGGTCATCGATCTGATCGTGCCGATCGGGTTCGGCCAGCGCGGCCTGATCGTGAGTCCGCCGCGGGCCGGCAAGACGATCATGCTGCAGAAGATGGCCAAGGCGGTCCTCACCAACTACCCCGAGGCCTACGTCTTCATGCTGCTCATCGACGAGCGGCCGGAAGAGGTCACCGACATGGAGCGGCAGGTGAAGGGGCCGTCGTGTGAGGTGATCAGCTCCACGTTCGACGAGAATGCCTCCCGCCACGTCCAGGTGGCCGACATGGTGATCGAGAAGGCGAAGCGGCTCGTCGAATATGGCCGCGACGTGGTGATCTTCCTGGATTCGATCACGCGGCTGGCCCGGGCCTGGAATTCGGAAGTGCCCAACTCCGGCAAGATCCTCTCCGGCGGCGTCGATTCCAACGCCCTCCAGCGGCCGAAGCGGTTCTTCGGCAGTGCCCGCAAGGTGGAGCAGGGGGGCTCGCTCACGATCATCGCCACGGCCCTGATCGACACGGGCAGCCGGATGGACGACGTGATCTTCGAGGAGTTCAAGGGCACCGGCAATCTCGAGATCGTGCTCGACCGCCGGCTGGTGGACAAGCGGATCTACCCGGCCATCGACATCAATCGCTCGGGCACCCGCCGCGAGGAGATGCTCCTGGAGCCCGATGAGTATCGTCGCATTTGCGTGCTGCGCCGCGTGCTCGGCGAGATGAACCCGACCGATGCGATGGAGCTGCTCATCAATCGGCTGGGCAAGACGAAGGCGAACGCCGACTTCCTGGCGGCCCTGAAATCCTGATGCGGACTGGTGAACCAGGCATGACTGACGCGCGGGGCATGGGCGGAGCGGCATCGTATCGACTGGTCGGGGATGCGGCGGCTCCGCTGCCCGCGAGCACGCGGGTGGCGATCGTCGTCTCCCGCTGGAACGACCAGGTGACGAAGCGGCTGCTCGATGCGGCGGTGTGGCGGCTCCATGCGGCCGGCCTGACGCACGAGGCGATCGACGTGGCCTGGGTGCCGGGGTCGTTCGAGCTGCCGCTCGCCGCCGATCGGCTCGCGGCCACCGGCGACTATGCCGCCGTGCTCTGCTTCGGGGCGATCATTCGCGGCGAGACCGAGCACGATCGGCACATCGCCCAGGCCGTGGCCCGGGGCATCGAGGAGACGGCCCGTGTCCGCGGACTGCCCGTGCTCTTCGGCGTGCTCACCTGTGAGACGCTCGCCCAGGCCTTCGCCCGGGCGGCCGGCACCGCGGCCGATGGGTTCGCCGGCAACAAGGGAGTCGAGTGTGCCGGGGCCGCGCTCGACATGATCGCGCTCTGCCAGCTCCTCTCCCGTTCACCCGCCACCGCCCGCTGAGATACCCGCTGCATGCCAGGCCGTAGCCGAGCCCGCGAAGTCGCCCTTCAGGCACTCCACCGGATGGAGTTCAATCCCGGTTTCGACACGGCGGAGGACGGAGAGGCGCTCGAGACCTTCCTGCGCGGCCGGCTCCATTCGAGCACGCTCGCCGCCTTCGCCGCGGGGATCGTGCACGGCGTGGCCCGCCACCGGGCGGAGCTCGATGCGGAGCTCGACGCCCGCTCCACCCGCTGGCCCGTGTCGCGGATGGCGGCGACCGACCGCACGGTGCTGCGGATCGCGGTGCACGAGTTGCGGCACACCGACACGCCCGGGCCGGTCGTCGTGGATGAAGCGATCGAGCTGGCCCGCCGGTATGGCACCGAGGCGTCGCCGCGGTTCGTCGCCGGTATCCTCGGCAGTCTACTCGACAGCCTGGCGGCGAATCCGCAGCCCCCGGTCGCGTGACGCACTCCATCTCCGGAGCACCCCTTCATGGCCCTGTTTCGTTTCGGCCGCAAGCCTGCCGATGAGCCCGCTACCGAGTCTCAGCCTGATGTGGCGACGCCCGCCACTGCGCCGCCGGCCGCGGAGGCTGCAGCCGCGCCGGCGCCGCGGAGCTTCCTCGACCGGCTCAAGGCTGGGCTGGCGAAGACGGCCAAGGTGCTCTCGACCGACGTCCGCGACCTGTTCAAGCGGGAAGGGCGGCTCGTTGACGACGAATTTCTCGAGGAGCTGCGGGGGGCGCTCGTCCGCACGGACATGGGGCCGGCGGCTGCCGAGGCGATCGTCACGGACGTTCGCGACCGGCTGCGGGCCCGCGTCGTCGATCCCGAGGTGGTGATCGATTCGATCCGCCGGCAGTTGCTCGCGCGGCTCGCCAATGCCGAGGCCGGCATTGCCATGGCGACGAGTGGCCCGACCGTGATCCTCGTCACGGGCGTGAACGGCTCGGGCAAGACGACGTCGATCGCCAAGCTCGCGCGGCTCT
Organism: bacterium; assembly: GCA_029978085.1. Classification (GTDB taxonomy): domain Bacteria; phylum Planctomycetota; class Planctomycetia; order Pirellulales; family UBA1268; genus QWPN01. The sequence goes on along the minus strand of JAPOJV010000075.1, from coordinate 802 downwards.
TCACCCGTGATGGCAAGCGGGTGGTGCTCGGCGCGGGGGATACGTTTCGGGCGGCTGCGGTGGAGCAGCTCACGATGTGGGCCGGCCGCGTGGGGGCCGAGATCGTGCGGGGCGAGACGGGCTGCGATCCAGCGAGCGTTGCCCATCGGGCGGCGGCCCGGGCGGTCGAGGGAGGCTTCGACGTGTGCATCGTCGATACGGCCGGCCGGCTTCAGACCCAGTCGAACCTGATGCAGGAATTGGGCAAGATCCGCCGCGTGATCGCCAAGCAGATTCTCGACGCGCCCCACGAGACGCTGCTCGTGCTCGACGCCACCGCCGGCCAGAACGCCCTCTCGCAGGCCAAGGGCTTCAAGGAGGCCGCCGGCTGCACGGGCATCGTGCTGGCGAAGCTCGACGGCTCGGCCCGGGGCGGCGTGATCGTGCCGGTGGCCGAGCAGTTCGGGCTGCCGGTGAAGTTCGTGGGCGTGGGAGAGTCGGCCGACGACCTCGACGCCTTCGTGCCGGAGCAGTTCGTCTCGGCCCTCCTCGACGGCATGCTGGCCGGTAGCCCGGTCACGCCGTCTGGTAGCCCGGTCACGCCGTGACCGGATTACTTGTCACGGCGTGACAAGCCCACGCCGGAATGCTTGTCACGGCGTGACAAGCCCACACCGGAATGCTTGTCACGGCGTGACAGCCCACACCGCAACGGGCCTCCTTCCGCGACCCGCAGGGTTTGCGCCGTTTGCCTGCCGGTCGCGGAAACCTTGCGGGTGCGAGCACCGAGAGTTCGGGGGGCGGTCTCCCGGCACCGATACCC
>JAPOJV010000047.1 GCA_029978085.1 bacterium | reverse complement strand
TACAACCGCGAGGAGTTCGACACCATGGTGCAGCGGGGGCTCGACCTCTCCCCCGTGGGCGAGGTGCTCGTCGAGGAGTCGATCCTCGGCTGGAAGGAATACGAGATGGAGGTGATGCGCGACGCCGACGACAACGCCGTCATCATCTGCTCGATCGAGAACTTCGACCCCTGCGGCGTGCACACCGGCGACTCGATCACCGTCGCCCCGGCGATGACGCTCACCGACAAGCAGTATCAGCGGATGCGCGACGCCAGCTTCGCCGTGATCCGCGCCATCGGCGTCGAGACCGGGGGCTCGAATATCCAGTTCGCCGTCCATCCCGAGACGGGGCGGATGATCGTCATCGAGATGAACCCCCGCGTGAGCCGCTCCTCGGCCCTGGCGAGCAAGGCGACGGGGTTCCCGATCGCGAAGATCGCGGCCAAGCTCGCCGTCGGCTGGCGGCTCCACGAACTGCCGAACGACATCACCCGCAAGACGAAGGACTGCTTCGAGCCGTCGATCGACTACGTCGTCGTGAAGGTGCCGCGGTTCGCCTTCGAGAAGTTCCCCGAGGCCGACAGCCGGCTGACCACGCAGATGAAGAGCGTTGGGGAGACGATGGCGATCGGCCGGACGTTCAAAGAGGCCTTTCAGAAGGCGCTCCGCGGTCTGGAAGTCGGAGCCTTCGGCTTCGGCTCCGACGGCAAGGACGTATGGGGCACGGCGGCCGAACCGTCGCTCGACGAGATCAAGGCCCGGATCGCCACACCCGATCCCGATCGCGTCTGGCACCTGCGGTATGCCTTCAAGGCCGGGATGACGGTGGACGAGGTCTTCGAGGCGACCGCGATCGATCGCTGGTTCCTCGACCAGCTCCATCAACTCTTCGAGATCGAGAGCCTGCTCCGCACGGTGGGCTCGCTCGCCGCCCTGGACGACGCCACGCTCCGGATGGCGAAGCAGGCCGGCTTTTCCGACCGCCAGCTGGCCGTCATGCTCGGGTCGTCGGAGTTCGAGGTCCGGGCCGAGCGGAAGCGGCGGGGGATCCTGGCCACCTACAAGTCGGTCGACACCTGCGCCGCCGAGTTCGAGGCCTACACGCCCTACTACTACTCGACCTGGGAAGACGAGGACGAGACGCGGCCCAAGACGCCTGGCAAGAAGCGGGTGATGATCCTCGGCGGCGGACCCAACCGGATCGGCCAGGGAATCGAGTTCGATTACTGCTGCTGCCATGCGAGCTTCGCGCTCCGCGAGCTCGGCATCGAGAGCGTGATGGTCAACTCGAATCCCGAGACGGTGAGCACCGACTACGACACGAGCGACATGCTGTTCTTCGAGCCGCTCACCTGCGAGGACGTGCTCAACATCGCCGACCGAATCCAGCCTGACGGCGTCATCGTGCAGCTCGGCGGCCAGACGCCCTTGAACCTGGCCCGGGCCCTGCACGCAGCCGGCCTGCCGATCATCGGCACCACGGTGGACACGATCGAGACGGCGGAAGACCGGGAGAAGTTTCGCGACCTCCTCGACCGGCTCGGCCTCAAGCAGCCCGACAGCGGGATCGCGCGGACGCTGGAGCAGGCCCGCCGCGAAGTCGCGAGGATCGGCTTTCCCAGCCTCGTGCGGCCGAGCTTCGTGCTCGGCGGGCGGGCGATGGAGATCTGCTACGACCAGCTGCAGTTCGAGCGGTTCGTCGCCGAGGCCTTCGTCGTCGCCCAGGGACAGCCGGTGCTCATCGACCGGTTTCTCGAGGACGCCATCGAGGTCGACGTGGATTGCATTTGCGACGGCACCGACGTGATCGTGGCCGGCGTGATGGAGCACATCGAGGAGGCGGGCGTGCATTCGGGCGACTCGGCCTGCTGCATTCCGCCGCACAGCCTCGCGCCGGAGATGATCGCCGAAATCAAGCAGGCGGCGACCGGCCTGGCCAGAAGCCTCGGGGTCGTCGGGCTGATGAACGTGCAGTTCGCAGTGAAAAAGGAGGCGAATGCCGACGGGGCAAGCGGCCAGTCGCTGTATGTGATCGAGGTCAATCCGCGGGCCAGCCGCACCGTGCCGTTCGTGGCGAAGGCCACCGGACTGCCGGTGGCGAAGGTGGCCGTGAAGGTGATGGCGGGCACGAGCCTGGCCGAGCAGGGGATCGTTGCCGACCCGGTGCCGGCCCACGTGAGCGTGAAGGAGAGCGTGTTCCCGTTCGTGAAGTTCGCTGGCGTCGACATCGCCCTTGGCCCCGAGATGCGAAGCACGGGCGAGGTGATGGGCGTGAGCGACACGTTCGCGAGCGCCTTCGCCAAGAGCCAGATCGCGGCCGGCATCCTGCTGCCCGAGAAGGGGCGGATCTTCATCTCAGTCGCCAGTCCGCAGGCCAAGCACTACATGGTGAACGTGGCCCGCCGGCTGGTGTCGCTCGGCTTCGAGCTGCTCGCGACGGCCGGCACGGGGCGTGAACTCGCTGCCGCCGGCATCCCCGTGGAGGTGGTGAAGAAACTTCAGGAGGGACACCCCAACCTGATCGACCATCTCATCGACGGCCGCGTCCAGCTGATCTTCAATACGCCGCGGGGGAAAGGCGCGCGGACCGACGAGGGGCGGATTCGGGCCGCGAGCGTGCTCTATGGCGTGCCCTGCATCACGACGTTGCCGGCGGCCGAGGCCTGCGTGCGGGCGATGGAGGGCATGCGGACCGACGTGCTCACCGTGCAGCCGATCCAGGACCGGTTTCCAGCGATGGGTCACGACGTGCATCCGGTCAGTGCGACGTGAAATTGCGGCTGGGGGTTGCAGTTTTCCGGAACCGCCGCCAGACTGCTTTCACACGTTCAGGCGGCTCCGTGTCGATCAGCATCTCTCCCCCACGCTGGTCGCCCTCCCTCGTTTTCGGAGCCCGCCCATGCCCTGCTCAGTGCCTGATTCGGTGATGTTTCCGTCGTCCGCGCCCCACGGCTTCCTCATCGACATGGATGGGGTGATCTACCGGGGGAGCGAGCTCATTCCCGGGGCGGAACGCTTCGTTCGCGATCTTCTCTCGCTCAACCTGCCGTTTTTCTTCCTCACGAACAACAGCCAGCGGACGCGGCGCGATGTCGTGACGAAGCTGCATCGCCTCGGCATCGACGTCGATGAATCGCACATTTTCACCTGCGCGATGGCCACGGCCAGGTTTCTGGCGTCGCAGAAGCCGAACGGCACGGCCTACGTCATCGGCGAGGGAGGGCTGCTCCACGCCCTGCATCGCAACGGGTATTCGATCGTCGATCATGACCCCGACTACGTGGTCGTCGGCGAGGGCCGCGCGGTGACCTACGAGATGGTCGAGACGGCCGTGCGGATGGTGATGGGCGGCGCGAAGCTGATCGCGACGAACCTCGATCCCAACTGCCCGACCCAGGCCGGCCTGCGGCCCGGGTGCGGCGCGATCGTCGCCATGCTGGAGACGGCCACTGGCCGCCGCGCGTTCAGCGTCGGCAAGCCGAGTCCGGTTATGATGCGGGCTGCCCGCAAGGAACTCGGGCTCGATGCGTCGCGAACCACGATGATCGGAGACACCATGGAGACCGACATCCTCGGGGGCGTGCAGCTGGGCTACCGCACGATCCTCGTGCTGTCGGGAGGGACGTCCCGAGACGACCTTGCATCGTTCGCCTACCGGCCCGACATGGTCGTCGACTCGATCGCCGACCTGTCGGCTTCCCGGCTGGCCGGCCTCGACGCGCTTCTCGCAGGATAAGGGCGGGGGCGAGGATTCCGTCGCCGAAGCTCCGGTTCGCATTCGGTCGCTGAACCCACCTCGCGATCGCCACCGTGGTATCCTCCACTGCCAGGCAGGCTCGATTGGTGCGGTGGCATGGATCGAATGTCCGCTGGTTCATGGCGGTGATCTGTGCGTAGCGGTTCGTTTCCCGAGATTCCGTTCCCGCCTCGGCCGCTGGCCGCGCCGACCCTCGACGAGCCGCCGCGTCTCACGGCGCGGACGCTCGAGGGGCTGGAATGGATCCTCGCCCGTGAGTTGGAGGCGGTCGGCGGCCGCGAACTGCGGCTCGGCCGCCGAACGATCGAGTTTTCAGCGGCGCCGGGAGCGGAGAAGGAAACGCTCTACCGGGCGGTGCTCGAGAGCCGCACGGCGATCCGCGTGCTCGAGCCCCTGGGGCGGTTTCGCGCGGACTCCCCCGAGTCGCTCTACGCGGCACTTCAGGAGATCGACTGGACGGAGCAGCTGAAGGTTTCGGACACGCTGCGGGTCGATGCCGCGATTCACGACACGTTCACGACGCACTCGCTCTATGCGGCGCAGATCGTGAAGGACGCCGTCGTCGATCAGCTGCGGACGCCGAGCGGCCGGCGGCCGAGCGTGCAGCTCCGCGGGGCCACGCTGCGACTGGCGCTGCATCTCGTGGGCGACGTGGCCACGATCTTCCGCGATGCCGCAGGGCGATCGCTCCACCAGCGCGGCTGGCGGATGGGAGAAGTTGAGGCGCCGCTCTCGGAGGTGCTGGCCGCGGGCATTCTTGGGACCGCGGGCTGGTGGCGTCCAGGAAACACGCCCACGGATGCCGCGACGGGCGAGCCCGTCCTGGACCCCATGTGTGGCTCCGGCACATTCGTCATCGAGGCCGCGACGATCGCCGCCGGTATGGCGCCGGGCCTCTGGCGGGCCCGCCGTCGTGCCCACGGCTTCTTCCGGTTTCGCGACTGCGACAAGCCGCTCGCCGAGCGGCTCATGCAGGAACTCGAGTCGCGGGTCCACGAGCCATCCGGTTCGTTCCAGGCCAGCGACCTCGATCCGCAGGCGGTTACGGCCGCCCGGGCCTGCGCGGAGGCGGCGGGCGTCGCCGCGCACGTCACGATCGAGCAGTTGCACTTCGAGGCCGCACGGCCGCGGGGCCATGCCGGGCTCGTCGTGACCAATCCGCCGTACGGCGAGCGGCTGCCACTGCCGCGTGCCGGCGCCCTCTTTCGCCGGCTCGGCGACTGGCTCGTGCAGCACTGCGGCGGCTGGCGAGCCGCGATCCTGGCCCCTGACGCCCCAGCCGCGCAGAAGCTCGGCCTCCGACCGACCTACCGCGTGCCGATGATGAACGGCCCCATCGCCTGCCGCATCCTCGAACTCGACATCCGACCCCGCCCCCACACCCCACCCCACGAGGTCGAAGGCCAGCAATCTCCTCCCTACGCCTCCCCCGCCGCCAGCCCGGGCTGGTGCGAGGATGGCGAGCGTTCGGATCGAGCCCTGCGAGATCCCCCGCGAGCCAACTCGCACCACCCGGGCGCCGCCGGCGCCACGGACGCAGCCCCTGCTGGCCGACCGCGCGCGCGCACGACCGACGCCCAGTTGGGCGACTTCCGCCGCCGGCTCGCCAAGCGATTCAAGCACCTCTCCAAGTGGGCTCGCCGGCAGGGCATCGAGGCGTTTCGCGTGTACGACCGCGACATCCCCGAGATTCCGCTCGTTATCGACTGGTACGCGGGCTGGCTGCACGCCGCCGAGTACGAGCGGCCCCACGACCGGACGGAGATCGAGCACGACGTCTGGCTCGACAAGATGATCGAAGGCGCCGCACTCGAACTGGGCGTGCCGCCGAACCAGACATTTCTCAAGGTGCGGAAGCGGCAGCGCGGCGGCGACCAGTACGAAAAGGTCGGCGACCGCCGGGCCGTATTCGCGGTGCGCGAAGGGGATCTCGCCTTCGAGGTGAATCTCTCCGACTACCTCGACACCGGGCTGTTCCTCGACCACCGGCAGACCAGGGGCATGGTGCGTGCCGAGGCCGAGGGCAAACGGTTCCTCAACCTCTTCTGCTACACGGGCAGCTTCTCCGTGTACGCGGCCGCCGGCGGTGCGGCGGAGACGACGAGCGTGGACCTGTCGAACACCTACCTCGAGTGGACGCGGACGAACCTCTCCGCCAACGGCTTCAAGGATGCCGGCCGGCACCGGATCATCCGCGACGAGGCGCGGGCCTTCCTGGAGCATCGGGCCCGCCGCGGCGAGCCGCCGTTCGACCTCGTGGTCTGCGACCCGCCGACGTTCTCACGTTCGGCGAAGAGCGAGACGCCGTGGGACGTGCAGCAGGATCATGCGGAGTTGCTGGAGCTGATCGCGAAGAACCTGGCGCCAGGCGGCGTCGTCTACTTCTCCACCAATTTCCGTCGGTTCCACCTCGACGTCGACCGGCTCGGCGCCGCCTACACGATCCGCGAGATCACGAACCGGACGATCCCCGAAGACTTCCGCAACGAACGCATCCACCGCGCCTGGCGACTGGTCTCGCGTACGTGACGTCAAGCCGGCTATTCACTGCGGGAGGCGAGGGGTCGGCGACTGCTCGAGGAGCATTTGGACCGAGTCTTCGAGGTCCACCGCGACGATCCGAAGGACCGCGCAGCGGCGACAGTTGCCGACCCCGAGCCGGCTTGAAACGCACGGTGGTTTGACGGGGTTTCCACCAACGCCCTACATTCTCGTCATGAAATGCCGGGAAGCAGTGATCGCGGCGGTCGTATGTTCGCTCGTCGCCTGGGCTGGCTGTCGGCCTGCCGATCCCGACGTGGTGCGGATCGTATCGAGCCTGCCCCGCACCGGCTCCGCCAAGCAGCAGTCCGACACGATTGTTCGTGGCATCCGGATGGCGATCGAGGAGGCAGGGGGACGCGTGGGGCCGTTTCGGATCGAATACCTCGATCTCGACGATTCGACTGCCGCTGCGGGGCAGTGGACCAGCGAGTCGGAGGCTGCCAATGCCCGGCGGGCACTCCAGGATCCCAATGTGATGGCCTATATCGGTACCTTCAATTCCGGGGCGGCGAAGGTGTCGATGCCGATTCTGAACCTCGGCGATCTCCTGATGGTGTCGCCCGCCAACACCGCCGTCGGTCTGACGAAGCCGGGCATGGGCGCGCCGGGAGAGCCCGACGTGTATCGGCCCACCGGAAGGCGCAACTATGTGCGCGTCGTGCCCGCCGACGACCTGCAGGGGCCGCTCTCGGCCGACTGGGCGAAGGGCAGGGGCGTGAAAAAGGTTTACATCCTCGACGACAACGAGGTGTATGGCAAAGGCATCGCCGACCTCTTCGACGAGCGGTGTCGCGAGATCGGTATCGAGGTACTCGGCCACGACTCGATCGATGCCAAGGCCCAGGAGTTCAAGTCGCTGATGGCGACCGTGAAGGCGGCCAAGCCCGAACTGGTCTACTTCGGTGGAACCACCCAGAGCAAAGGAGGGCAGCTGGCCAAAGACATGGTGAGCGCCGGCATCACCGCGGTGCTGATGGTGCCCGATGGCTGCCTGGAGCAGGTGTTCATCGACTCCGCCGGCGCAGCCAACCTCGAGGGGCGTTGCTTCGCCACGTTCGGTGGCCTGCCTCCCGACAAACTGGCGGGCAAGGGGGCCGACTTCGTGGCCCGGTACCGTGAGCGGCACGGAGAGCTGCCGGAGGCGTACGCCGTGTACGGTTACGAGGCGACGTGCGTGGCGCTCCAGGCGATTCGCGAAGTGGGCCGCAAGGATCGTCGAGCCATCACCGACGCCGCCCTGGCCATTCGCGATTTCGATGGCGCCCTGGGCCACTGGGGATTCGATGCCAACGGCGACACCACGATGCGCACGCTGACGGTGAGCGGCGTCAAGGACGGCCGGTTCGTATTTGAAGAAGTGCTCGACGCCAGTGACGTCGAGGACAAGCCGGCAACCGCGGCCGCGACCACGCCCTGAGGTGCCGCCGATGTCGTTCCAATTCTTCGTCCAGCAGTGCCTGATCGGCCTCACCAACGGCGCCCTCATCGCGCTCGTCGCACTCGGCTATACGATGGTCTACGGGATCATCCGGCTGATCAACTTCGCCCACGGCGACCTGATCATGCTCGGCTCATGCTTCGCGCTGTCGCTGGTGGGCTGGCTGGGGCTCGCTGCCGGCGGTCAGGCGGGCACGTGGGGCGGCATCGCCCTGCTCGTCGTGCTCTGCGGCCTGTTTTGCGGCGGGCTCAACCTGGCCGTCGACCGACTCGTCTACAAGCCGCTCCGCACCGCGCCGAAGCTCGCGCCGCTCGTGTCGGCGATCGGGGTGTCGTTCATCTTCATGAACATCGGGCTCTTCTGGCTCGGTCCCGCCGACCGGTCGTTCCCTGAGCTCCTCCCTGCCACGAATCTGCTGGCGGCCGACGGGCTGCAGTTCTCCGCCAAGGATCTGCTCGTGGTCGTGGTCGTGGTGCCGCTCATGCTCGCCCTTTCGTTTCTCGTGCGGGCCACACGGCTCGGCAAGGCGATGCGGGCGGTGTCGCAGGATCCGACGGCCGCCGCCCTCGTGGGCATCGACGTCGATCGCGTGATCGCGGCCACGTTCTTCGTAGGCGGATTCCTCGGCGGGGCGGCGAGTGTGATCTACGGGCTGTACATCAACACGATCAGCTTCCAGATGGGGTTTCAGAACGGGCTGTATGCGTTCACTGCGGCGGTGCTGGGAGGGATTGGCAGCATCCCCGGCGCCGTCGTGGGGGGCGTGGTGATCGGCCTCGTGCGGTCCCTGTCGAGCGCCTATGTCGGGGAACGCTGGACCGGCGCGATCGTGTTCGCAATCCTGATCGTGATCCTCGTGTTTCGGCCTGAGGGACTGCTCGGCCGCGGAACGAAGGAGAAGGTCTGATGCGGGAATTCCTCCGCGAGCGTTGGGAGCTGGTCGCGCTCGTGGCGCTTGCCGTGGCGCCGCTTGTCGTGCCTGCGCTCGGCGGGGCGCTCGGCGGCCAGGTGACGACGCTCTTCATCTACTGCATCCTCGCGCTCGGGCTGAACGTGATGGTGGGCTACACGGGGCTCGTGCACCTGGGGATCGCCGCCTTCTTCGGGATCGGCGCCTATGTCTGCGCCGTGCTGACCGTGCCGATATATCCCTTCCAGTTGCCGTTCGTGGTGGCGGCGGCCGTGAGCGTGCTGGCGACGGCGGGCATCGGCCTGGCGCTCGGGGCGCCTACGCTGCGTCTCCGCGGCGACTACCTCGCCATCGTCACGCTCGGCTTCGGCGAGGTGGTGAAGGTGACGCTGCGGAATCTGGAGCAGATCACGGGCGGTATGAAGGGGCTCAATCCAGTGCCGCCCCCCGGTGCCGGCGTCACCGTGGCCGGGATCGACCTCGGCCGGGCGTTTGCCATCGACCCACGATGGTTTTATTACCTCGCGCTCCTCGCCTTGGCCGCCGTCGTGGTTGCGATGCGGCGGCTGGAGCACTCGCGGCTCGGCCGGGCGTGGGTGGCCGTCCGTGAGGACGAACTCGCCGCGTCTGCGATGGGGATTTCCGCCGTGCGGGTCAAGCTCTCGGCATTCGCGATGTCGGCGGCTGTGGCCGGCCTGGCGGGTTGCCTCTATGCGGCGAGTCTCTCGACCACCGCCGATCCCAACGCCTACGACTTCAACCGCTCGACCATGGTGCTGTGTGCGGTCATTCTCGGTGGACTCGGCAGCATCCCGGGCACGCTGCTCGGCGTCGCCTTGCTCGTGGGCTTCGATACCGTGCTCGCCCCGTGGGCCGACTCCTGGATCCAGCAGTTCAACATCAATCCGTCGGGCTCGAGCCTGCTGTCCTTCAGCGGGTGGCGGCTGGCGATCTTCGGCCTAGCGCTCGTGCTCGTGATGCGGTATCGGCCCGCAGGTCTCGTGCCCTCGCGGCGGCTGGCGGCCGAATTGCAGGAGGGGCACCCATGAAGCTCCGCAGGCGTCATGGCGACACGCCCTCACTGCCCGGCATGGCCGATTCGGCGCTGCTCGCGGTCGACCGGCTCGCGATTCGGTTCGGCGGCCTCGTGGCCGTGGCGGAGCTCGATCTCGACGTGCCCGAGGGGGCGATCGTGTCGCTTATCGGACCGAACGGAGCCGGGAAGACCACGGCCTTCAACTGCATCAGTGGCATCTACTCTCCGACCAGCGGCACGGTGCGGTTCCGCGGCCGGCGTCTCGAGCGGTCGTTCACGCCGGGCACGTTCTGGTCGGCCATTGGCATCGGCCTCCTGACCGGGCTGTTATTCGCGGCAGCGGCCGTCGACGTCGATCGGCTGTGGCAGGCCGTCGTGAATCGGGGCATGATCACCGGCGAGCCCTTTACGCTATCGGGCGCGGGAGCGCGGCTGCGTGGCTATTTTCGCGCCGATCTTGCGCTCGACCAGATGGCGGGCAAGTGGCGGGTGGTGAGCGCCGACGGCAGTGAGGTGCTGGCAATCCGCCGTGATCGTGGGGAGGCCGAGGCGGTGCGGAACGAACTGCAGGCGGCAGTCACCGCGCGGCGGGCCGGCCCCGGCACCGTGCCCGTCGTCACCGACACCGAGCAGGCCTCGCCGGCGGCTGCCGCTGCGCCTGTCGTGCGGGAAGAGGTGCTCCAGCGGCTGGCTGCCGGGAAGAACCGGATCCGACTTCGCGGCATCCTCGGCCTGCTGGGCGGCAGCGTGCTCGGATTCGCGGGCACGATCGCGGTCTGGAAGCGGGGCCGCCGCTCGCCCCACGTCGTCGCCCGGGCCGGCGTCTCACGGACTTTCCAGAACATCCGCCTGTTTTCCAACATGACCGTGCTCGAGAACGTGCTGGTCGGTCTCGATCGGGCGATTCCCGGCGGGACTGCCGCGATGCTCTTTGGCACCCCTGGGTATCGCCGGGCCGAGGCGGCGGCCCGGGTGCGGGCGTTGGAGGAACTGCGGTTCGTCGGGCTGGAGCAGGCCGCGAACCGGATCGCCGGCCAGCTTCCGTACGGCGACCAGCGGCGGCTCGAGATCGCTCGGGCGCTGGCCACCGGTGCCACGCTGATCCTGCTCGACGAGCCCGCCGCCGGCATGAATCCGAGCGAGACCACCGAACTCGCCGCGCTCGTGGAGCGGATTCGGACCCGCGGCGTGACCGTGCTCCTGATCGAGCACCATATGAACGTCGTCATGAAGATCAGCGACCGTGTGGCCGTGCTCGATCACGGCGTGAAGATCGCCGAGGGCACGCCTGCCGAGGTGCGGCGTGACGAAAAGGTGATCGAGGCCTACCTAGGCAGCGACTTCTGAGGAACACCCTGATGCCGCTCTTGGAAGTGAACGATCTCGTGGCGGGCTACGGGCCGATCCGGGCTCTCGACGGCGTGTCGCTCACCATCGAGGAGGCCGAACTGGTGGCGATCATCGGCGCCAACGGTGCCGGCAAGACGACGCTCCTGATGGCGATCTCCGGCGTCGTGCCACCGCGGGGCGGGAGGATCTCGTTCGCGGGTCGCCCGCTCGCGGGTCTTCAGCCTCACGAGATCATGCGGCTCGGGGTCGGCCACTCACCGGAGGGACGGCGAATCTTTCCACGGCTCTCGGTGCGGGAGAATCTGGAGTTGGGTGGGTTCACGCAGGCCAATCGGGCCCAGTTGGCCCGCGACATCGACGAGGCCTGCGGGCTCTTTCCCGTGCTCGGCGATCGGCTGGATCAGCTTGGTGGCACGCTCTCCGGAGGCGAGCAGCAGATGCTGGCCATCGCCCGGGCCCTCGTGGGCCGGCCGCGGCTGCTCCTCCTCGACGAACCATCGCTCGGCCTGGCCCCATTGATCGTGGCGAAGGTGTTCGAGGTGATCGCGTCGCTCGCCGCCCGCGGCATCGCCGTCGTGTTGGTGGAGCAGAATGCCCGGGCGGCCCTGCGTCTCGCCTCCCGCGGGCTCGTGCTCGAGACGGGCCGGATCACGCTCACTGGCAGCGGCCCCGAACTCGCCGCCGACCGCCGCGTCCGCGACGCCTATCTCGGCGAGGGGTGAGCGGTAGGCCCGTTGCTCAGCAACGGGCCGTTTTTAGGGTAGTCGTGTCACGCCGTGACAGGCCTGCGTTTTTCCGGTCACGGCGTGACCGGGCTACTTCGTCTTCGCGTCGATCACCTGCATCAGCTCGTCCCAGCTCTTCACGAAGGACTCGGCGCCCTGCTTCTGCAGGTCGGCGCCGAGGGCGTCGATGTCGATGCCCGCCTGACGGATCTCGAAGAGCATCCGCTCGGCGGTGCCGCCGCCGGCCGAGACGGGGCTGCCGAGCGTGCCGTGGTCGGCGAACGCGAGCAGCGTCGCTTCCGGCATCGTGTTCACCGTGTGCGGTGCGGCTAGTTCCCGCACGTACAGATGATCGCAGAGGGCAGGGTCCTTCGTGCCCGTGCTCGCCATCAGGAGCCGCTGCGGTGCGGCGCCGAAGTTGGCCAGCCGCTGGCAGCGGTCGGATGTAATGAGTGACCGGTAGGCCGCATAGCACTGCTGGCCGATCGCGATCCCGAGCCGATTCCGCAGGTGCTCGGGCAGTTGCTTCGCCGTGGCCGAGTCCCAGCGGCTGATGAACAGGGACGCCACCGAGCAGACCCGCGGGTCGAGGCCGGCGTCGATCCGCCGCTCGATGCCACGGAGATAGGCCTCGGCGGCGGCGAGGTAGTGGGCGGTGGTGAAGAGCAGCGTCACGTTCACCGGCACGCCGGCGAAGATCGCCTCCTCGATCGCCGGCAGACCCTCGGGGGTGCCCGGAATCTTGATGAAGAGATTCGGCCGGCCGGCCTGGGCGTGCAGCGCCTTCGCGGCGGCCAGTGTGCTGGCCGTGTCGTAGGCGAGCCGGGGCGAGACCTCGAGCGACACCCAGCCGTCGATCTCGCTCGTGCGGTCGTGCACCTCGAGGAACAGGTCGGCGGCTCGCGAGAGATCCTCGATCGCGAGGTCGAAGAACAGCCGCTCGCCCGTGATCCCCTGCTGTACCTTCGCGGCGATGGCCGCGTCGTAGAACGGCGTGTTCTTAAACGCAAGGTTGTAGATCGTCGGGTTGCTCGTAAGGCCGGTGACCGACAGCTCGTGGATGTAGCGGGCGAGCGTGCCGTCGTCGAGCATGCCGCGGGTGATGTTGTCGAGCCAGAGACTCTGGCCGAGCCGGTGAAGAGAAGTGGTGGCGTTCATTCCGGCGAGCGTATCGGATCACGACACGATTTCCAATTCACGATACGCCCGTGAGGGGCTGCCCCAAGGATAGCCCGGACAATGGCACTTTCTTCACCGAATCTGAGTTCGTGAGCGGCTCGTCGCATCGCAGGTGCAGCAGCTCCACGCGATGCGACGGTATGCCCAGGCGGCTCGCCGCTGGCAGGCCTCGCTCGAACCGCAGACGGGCAGCAAGGCCGAGTTGGGGAAGGCCGAGGCCGAAGATCTGCCACGACCGGGGCGGCTCGTGCACCGCAGCCGACGGGCCGCTAGGCTTATGGTGTTTGTCCGTACACTTCTGGAGCCTGGCCATGCGACCGCCCTCAGACCCCGCCCGAGTTCAAGATCACGCCCCCGTCGGTCGAGCGGCGCCGGCCGATTCGCGGAATCCCATCGACCGACCGCGCGGCCCGAAGCTCCTCGATCGCGTTCGCATGGCGGCCCGCGCGCTGCACCTGGGCTCGCAGCACCGAGCGGGCCTAGATAAAGCAACACCCCTTCTGTAAATCCGGGTTTTCAGAGGTGGGTCATCTGGCTTCCATGGTCAGGTAGGCACGTTCGGTTTCCCAATCGTCACTGATCTCCGAGAGGACGGCGGAGGCGAGTCGCAGGAGCGACGCTTCGTTCGGGAAGAGTGTTGCGACCCGTGTCCGTCGTTTGATCTCTTTGTTGAGTCGCTCGAGTCCGTTGGTCGTGCGGAGCCGCCGCCGGTGAGCGGCGGGTACCCGCAGGACGGTGAGGGCCTCTGGGACGTTCTCTTCGAGCCAGGCAGCGAGTTGCGGAGCAGGCTTCTGGTAGCGGGCCACGACGTCGCGAAGACGCCGCTCGGCCTCGGCAGGCTCGTCGGCGTCGAAGACGCGGCGGATGTCGCTCGCGATCTCTGGTCGCATAGCGACCTTGGGGGCGTGGGTCATCGCGTTTCGCATGAGATGGAACCGGCATCGCTGCCAGGGCACTCCGGTGAGGACGGCCTGCCTGGCGGCCTTGAGCCCGCCGTGGTCATCGCTGACCACGAGCTTCACGCCCCGCATGCCTCGATCGACGAGGCTTTGGAGAAAGGATCGCCAGTGCGTCTCGGCCTCGGAGAGGTGGACACTACAGCCGAGGATGCTCCGCTTGCCATCTGGGCCGATCCCGATGGCCGTGAGGAGGGCGCAGGGCACGATCGCCCCGCCGTGGCGGACCTTTTCGTAGCGGGCATCGAGAATGAGGTATGTGATCTCGCCGATTGGCCGGTCGCGCCAGGCACTGAGCTGCTCGTCGAGTTCGGCCGCCGCCCGGCTCACCTGGGTCGAGGTGATCTCGAGGCCACAGAGCTCCTCGACGATCGCCGTGACCTTCCGGGTGCTGACGCCCTGGACGTACATCTCGGCGACGGCGAGGGTCATCGCCCGTTCTCATCGCGGTAGTCGCGGGTCTGCGGGATCCGCAGGTCGACCCGGCCGACGCGGGTCTTCAGGGTCTTGGGTTTGAATCCGTTGGCGTAGCCTTGACGATCGGCAGTTCGCTGATGAGACTCGGCCTGAAGCACCTGCTCTCGCTCGATCTGCATCGCGTGATTCATGAGTGTGGCAAGAGCAGAGGCCATGGCAGCTGGGCCGTGCTCGATGAGCAGGGCCGTGAGGTCGTTGATGGCTGGGCATTCGTCTTGGTGGGTCATCGCAGGTTCCTTCTTGGTGGAGTAAGCACTTCCAAGAAAACCTCGATGGCCCACCTCTTCAACTCGGGCCGCCGGTGCGTGTCCGTCCGAGTCGAGCGTAGCGAGACGAGGACGGACACGCACCGGTGATTTACAGAACGTATGTTGCACTAACGCGGATAGAATCCAGCGGAGTGGCGAGCCGATTGTCCGCCGCTGATCAGCTCAAGCGTTCGGCCACTACGCTGACTTCCTCGTGTGATTGCCGCCCGGTATGATGACCTCCGGCTTCTTCCAACTGCGGAGGACATCGTCAATGAGCCTGACCTTATCGCAATTTGGCATCGACCGCCTCGACGCACAGCAGCGGGTGGAGTTGATTGGTCTGATCTGGGACAGCCTTCCCAACGATGCGCCATACACACCTCCTGACTGGCATATCCAAGAACTAGAGCGGCGAATCGTAGCGGCTGACGCCAATCCTGGGGCCGCTGAACCTTGGGAAACGGTGCTGGCGCGATTGTCGAGGAGTTCATGAGCTTGCCCGTCGTCCTGCGTCCAGAAGCCACGAAGGACGCGGCAGAGGCGATTGGTTACTTCGATGCACTGCGACCTGGCTTCGGGCAGGCCTTCTTGATTCAAGATCAAGATGTCCTGCTTCGGATTTCAGGTATGCCCGAGTTACATGGCATCGTCTGGCGGAACGTGCGTGCGGCGCGACTGCGGCGATTCACCTATGTCGTCTATTACCGTGTCCACGAAGATCGCCTGGAGGTGTTGGCCGTAGTCCAGGGCAACCGTGACGCTGCTGTGTGGCAGAGTCGTGAGTGATAGCCCGAGCAGGCCGAACCAAGCGATGCAGCAGAATCGCGATGAAGTCCCGCGGTATGGATAGTCTGTTGGCTGCGATCTGCTGATCGCGATCGTTCTGCCGAGAGAGAGAAAGATGAGTGACACGCAACAGAGAAAATACTTGGACGATGTTCCCGAGGACATTCAGGACCTGATCTTTGAAAACCGGTTTCCTGAAGCGACCCAGTTACTGATGGACCAGAGGGGCCTTGGCAAGATGCAAGCCGCGATGGAGGCGGCGCGGATTGCTACCAGAATGAGGAAGGAGTTCCCAGAGGCAGTGCCCGCTGGACCCGGACTGACGGCAAAACAGCAATCGATCGTCACGTGGGCCTTGATTTCCCTTTTTCTCGTCGCTGGAGCAGTATTTACGGGCTTCGGCATCCACGGCCTTGCCTTGGGCTTTGCGAGCAGAAGCTGGCCCTCCACTGAAGGCCGCATCACGCAGTCCAAGGTCGAGCGTCGCGCCGACACCGATCCGATAGGCGGCGAGCATATCCGGTTTAGTGGCCCGGCCTATTATGCCGTCGTGACCTATGAGTTCACCGTTGATGGCGCCACATACAAAGCAGACCGCGTCGCATCTGCAGATATCGGCGGGGGGGAGGCCCATGCAAGACGCATCGCCGAACGCTACCCCAAAGGCAGTGACGTTCGCGTTTACTATATGCCCGAGAATCCGAGCACGTGCCTGCTCGAGCCGGGCTTTCAAGGACAGGCATTTATCTTCCCTTCGATCGGACTGTTTGTCCTCTTGCTGGGCGGAGTCTTTCTCGCAGCCAAGATCTCGGCAATGCGAGACGAACGAAAAGTGGCAGAACAATCTCCTGCAGGCGACGGCCTAACAGGCCGCACCTGAGGAGTAGCGTTCTGGCAATCCGGTATACTGGGCCTAAAAGTCGGAGGCACCCATGTCCACTGATATCTCGATTGAAACGATGTCGGTCGCCGAGAAGGTGCGGCTCCTTGAAAGCGTTTGGGAGAGCCTGTGCGCTCACCCCGGTGATGTGCAGTCGCCTGAGTGGCACCGCGAGGTTCTCGAGGATCGTAGGCGTCGGCTCGAGGACGGGCGTGCAACGGTGTCCGCCTGGTCTGACGCAAAAGCCCGCTTGATGCAGCTCGGGCGATGATTGTCAGCATTTCCTCCGATGCGGAGGCTGATCTCGCCGAGGGCTATTGGTTTTATGAGCGGCAGTCACCCGGGCTCGGCGACTATTTTCGTAGCTGCCTAATAGCCGATATCGATTCCCTCTCGTATTACGGCGGCATTCATGAAATCGCTTTGGGATACCATCGGTCTCTGTCGAAGCGATTTCCTTTTTGCATCTACTACACCCTGAGCGAAGGCATCCTGGTAGTCGTTGCAGTCATAGATGCTCGCCGAGATCCCTTGTGGGTTCGGCAGAGACTGTCATAGCAGGGCAGCCAGAACCAGGTGCTGGATCAGACGGCGGATCGAATCCAGCGGTGACGCAGAGTCCGTGGTCCGCCGCTGATCAACTTCAGCGTTCGCTGGCTTCACATCGTTTGCCAGTACTCAGACCAAGGACGCCCGATGCCCACAGTGCTGCGAAGTGGCCCATACCGCGTCTACTTCTACTCGCACGAGTCCAACGAACCCGCGCATGTGCATATCGACCGCGACCAAGCGTCGTGCAAGTTTTGGTTGTCGCCGGTTGGTTTGGCGAGTAATCTTGGGTTTCGAGCGCCAGAGTTACGCGACATCGAGCGCCTGATCGAGGATCACGTCGATGATTTGCTGAAGGAGTGGGAGGCAGTGCATGGCGAACCCGGGTGAGCGCATCATGCGGGCTAGTTGCAACGAGGATTCCGTCGTCGTTGAACTGGCGGACGGCCGGACACTCTCTGCTCCGCTGGCGTGGTATCCCCGCCTTCTGCACGCGACGCCGCAACAGCGATCCAACTGTGTGATTGCGGGCGGGGGGTATGGCATTCATTGGCCGGAGATCGATGAGGACCTCAGCGTCGAAGGCCTGCTTCGGGGAGCCCCAGCGCCACGCGTTTCGGCCAAGGCCAGCTAACCAGGCGCTGGATCAGACGGCGGCTTGCGTCCAGCGGCGAATCTGAGTCTGTGATCCGCCGCTGATAAGCTTCAGCGTTCGGCCGAGTGAGTGAAAGATGAGTGACGCGCAACAGAGAAAATACTTGGACGATGTTCCCGAGGAGCCGGGCTTTCAAGGACAGGCATTTATCTCCCCTTCGATCGGACTGTTTGTCCTCTTGCTGGGCGGAGTCTTTCTCGCAGCCAAGATCTCGGCAATGCGAGACGAACGAGAAAAGTGGCAGAACAATCTCCTGCAGGCGACGGCCTAACAGGCCGCACCTGAGGAGTAGCGTTCTGCTTGCCTTCGAGGACGGATGGCCCGGTCACTGTCACTTCCTCGACGATGTGCAGGACGAGGAGCAGCTCTTGAGCGACGTGCCCTTGCTTCCGAAGCGTCCGTTGCCGGTACGTTGATCGGCTTCCTTTCCGCCTGCGGCGGTGGTTCGAGCGGCTCGCCCAAGTTCGTAAGGATCTTCCGGATCGGCCCCGGCTCCGTGACAACGTAGCGGACGCGAGCGTTGCGGCCGTCTCGGCCGCGGGGCACGGAGACGCTCGTGTTCGAGACTCGGAAAATCCTACTCATCGGCCGGTGTGCGGCCGGCGACGAGGTCGAGGATCGCGGGGCCGAAGTCGGCGAGCCGCTTCTCGCCGATGCCGCGGCACCGCAGCAGCGCGGCCGGCGACGTCGGCTTCTCGCGGGCGATCGAGCGCAGGGCCTTGTCGTCGAAGATCGTCCAGGCGGGCTTGCCGCGGGCCTCGGCCACCCGCCGCCGCCACGATCGCAGCCGCTCGAAGAGCTCGCGATCCACGCCCTGCCAGTCGTCGGCGTCGGCCTTCGTCGTCTTCGCCTTGCCGCCGCGGGGCTCGAGCAGCACCACGGACCGCTGGCCCCGCATCACTTCCCAGGACCGCTCGTTGAGCGTCACCACTGGGCGGTCGCCTCCGGTGCGGGCCAGCAATTCTTGATCGAGCAGCTGATGGACGAGGTTCTCGACCGCCCGCTGGTCGAACTGGGCGAGCAGGCCGAACGTCGAAAGGCGGTCGTGGCCATACCGGGTGATGCCCTCCGTCTTCGCGCCCCGCAGCACCTCGCTGACATGCCGCACGCCGAACCGCTCCTGCACGCGGGCCACGCAGGAGATGATTTTCTGGGCGATCACCGTCGCCTCGGGCAGGCTCTCCGTCTCGCCGAGGCAGACGTCGCAGGCCCCGCACGACTCGGCCTCGTAGCTCTGCCCGAAATACTCGGAGAGCGCCGCGTGTCGGCACCGGGCTGCCTGGGCGTACCGTCGCATCGCGTGGAGATGGGCCACCTGGCTGCCGATCAGCTGCTCCTGTTCGTCGGGGTCGAGATCCGATTCGGCGGCGCTCTTTCGTACGAGCGACTCCCAGCTGAACATGTCGGCCGACGAGTAGAGCAGCACGCACTCGGCGGCCAGGCCGTCGCGGCCGGCCCGGCCCGTCTCCTGCTGGTAGGCCTCCAAGCTCTTGGGGAGCGACGTATGGAGCACGAGCCGGACGTCGGAGCGGTCGATGCCCATGCCGAAGGCGACGGTGGCCACGACCACATCGATCGTCTCGCGGGCGAACGCCTCCTGCGTCTTGTGCCGCTCCTTCGCGTCGAGGCCGGCGTGGTAGGGCCGGGCCAGCAGGCCTTCTGCGGCGAGCCGGGCGGCGAGGCTCTCCGTCTCCTTTCGCGAGATGCAGTAGACGATCGAGGCCTCCCCCTTGTGGCGGCCGAGGATCTGCAGCGTCTGGGCGATCCGGTCGGTGCGAGGCACGACGCGATAGACGAGGTTGGGCCGGTCGAACGTGCCCACGAGCACGGCTGGATCGCGGAGGCTCAGCTGCCGGGCGATGTCGTCCCGCACCTGCGGCGTGGCCGTGGCCGTGAAGGCATGGATGCTCGCCGTCGGAAACCGGTCGCGGAGCATGGCGAGCTGCCGATACTCGGGGCGGAAGTCGTGACCCCACTGGCTGATGCAGTGGGCCTCGTCGATCGCGAACCGCTTCACGCCCAGCTGGGCAAGCTGGTCGAGCAGGCCCGTGTTGACGAGCCGCTCCGGGGCGACGAAGAGCAGCCGCAGTTCGCCAGCCGCCAGCTGATCGCGGATCCGTGATCGCTCGTCTTGAGAGAGAGCGCTGTGCAGGGCTGCGGCCGGGTAGCCGATCGCGTCGAGCGAGTCGACCTGGTCCTTCATCAGGGCGACGAGCGGCGAGATCACCACGTCGGTCGTCTCGCTCACCAGCGGCGGCAGCTGGTAGCAGAGGCTCTTGCCTCCGCCCGTCGGCATCACGACGAGGGAGTCGCGGCCGTCGATCGCGGCCCGGATGGCGTCGGCCTGAAGCGGCCGCAGGGCGTCGAACCCCCACCACTTCGCGAGTACCTCCGCGATCGCAGGATCGTCGACGGGACGCGTGGCGGTGTCGGCCGGCCCTGGCACGGTGTCATCCTGGGGAGGGGTGGAGGGAGCCGAGAATACCAGACGCCACGCCGCAGGGCGGTACAATCGGCCGCCATGATGTGGATCGCCTGGAAGATGCTGATCGGGAACCGGGTCAAGTACCTCGGCATCGTGTTCGGCGTCGTCTTCGCCGCTCTCCTGATCGCGCAGCAGTCGAGCATCTTCTGCGGCCTGATGTCGCTCACGATCAGCCAGATCCGCGACACCGAGGGGCCCGACATCTGGGTGATGGATCGCAACGTCCAATACGTCGACGACATCAAGCCGCTTTCCGACACCGAACTCTTCCGGGTGAAGAGCGTGCCCGGGGTCGAGTGGGCCGTGCGGTTCTACAAGGGATTGGGCAGGGCCCGGATCCAGGAGGGCAACTACCAGCAGATGATTCTGCTCGGTCTCGACGACGCCACGCTCGTGGGGGCGCCCGCGGGTGTCTTCATGGGCTCGATCGCCGACCTGCGAAAGCCTGACGCGGTGATCATGGACGACGCCGGCTACAAGCGGACCTGGCCCTGCGAGCCCTACCGGCTGGGCCGCACGTTCGAGATGAACGACCGCCGGGCCGTGCTCGTGGGCCTGACGAAGGCGAGCCGCACGTTCCAGAGCTTCCCGATCTGCTACACGCGGTACAGCCAGGCCGTGCTCTTCGCCC
>JAPOJV010000155.1 GCA_029978085.1 bacterium | reverse complement strand
CGAGGCCGGCGTCGGAGGCGCCGGATTCACGGGCGATTGTCACGGGAGAGGGCGGGCGAGGCGTGCCGTGCGTTCGACACGGTCCCGAAACTGGAGCACCTCGACGTTCGAGAGCGTTGTCACCCGCGCGGCGATACCACCGCGTCGTGTACGCACGCTGACGAGCGATCCATCGGCCGCCAGCGGGGTCACGACGTACTGCGACCGCTTGCCTCGGAACACGACCGTGTCGACGCCGCCGTCGCCGTGGATCTGGTCGTTGATGCCGTACGCGAAAATTCGGTCATTCCCCTGGGCGCCATGGATCACGTTGCCTTGGAGCCGTCTGCCGACGATCGTATTCGAGGTCGTCCCGCCCCAGATGATCATGTCGGGAATCTTCCGAGCGATGCCGCGGCCTTGCCCACTCCACCGAATCTGCTGAAACGCGTCGTCGGAACTGGTGCGGAAGATATTGAATTGAGCGAGCCCGTCCGAGTCGTAGGCGGGGGTGGTCGTGAGGTCGCGTTTCAGGAAACCGGAGAACATTCGCCAGCCGCGCGGAAGCACGGCGGAGAAGAAGTTGCTCCGCACATCGGCCTGGTCGGTCGCGCCCGCGGTCTGCATGATGTAGAGGTTGCCCCAGGCATCACGAATGAAGTAGCGCTCGATCGGCTGACCGCCCGAATCCTTGGCAAGCCAGGTGACGATGGCGTTCTTGGTATTGGCGGAGTACTTGATGACGCCTGGTGGAGGAGTCGTCGTGACCGCTGCAGCCTCGTAGCCGCTGTCGTAGTCGGTCGCGTAGTC
This sequence comes from bacterium, assembly GCA_029978085.1. Taxonomy (GTDB): domain Bacteria; phylum Planctomycetota; class Planctomycetia; order Pirellulales; family UBA1268; genus QWPN01. The sequence goes on along the minus strand of JAPOJV010000155.1, from coordinate 6,371 downwards.
ATCGGCGCTGAACGGCCAATTGGCGCTCACGGTCTGCGCGACAAAGAGCCAGGTGTACTCGTCGGACGTCGTGATATACGTTTCCGCGGTCGCTGAATCGGGGCTTGTAAGCACGTCTTGCGAGTTGAACTGGACGTTCCGTGTCGTGTTCTTGATGTAACCGTCCGGGGGGACGTACGCATCCCACGCGTCCGCCGTCATGGGGTTGGCGCCACCGGCGAGGTAGACCTGTGTGGGGCCCTTGTAGTCCGCTCCGAGATTGCCGAGGTAGGCGATTTCAAAGCCGCCCGTCAGCGCGAGACGGCTCTCCAACGACTCGACGCTCAGCGCAGCGCGGCGACCGCGATGCCGGCGATGGTCGACACCAGTGGACGTGTTCTTGGCTCTTAACAAGCGAGTCAACAGCGAGATCATTTCGAACGTCTTGTGAGGGTATGCGTCGGACGAGCCCGTCTTCACCCGTTTGAGATGCGCTCATCAGCAGAAGAACACAATGATAGTCCGGCGATCGCACGCCCTCGGTGTTTTCTGGGCCACGCAGACTGGTGGCGGCACGGGCTGGGAAACCCGTTGGCTGTGAACGGTTTCGAGGGCCTCACTGGCGTCGATACGCGGGCCACCAATGGCATCACCGTCCACGAAAACGAACGTTTCCACCCTCCGCCGCAGCCCGCCTCCAGCCGCCGACGACCGGCTCTCGCGGCGGATTCGTTCCAGACTTCGGCGGATTCGTCCCTTCCCGTTCCCGATTCGTCACTTTCTGGTCTCTGGGCGTTGACGGCCCAACGGCGTTCGTCAGACCCTCTGTTCACCCCGCGACATCCCTGCTGAATGTCGACCCGCCCTCCGCCGCGCGAAAGGAACGCTCGTGAATCCTCTCCACCGACTCCTGACCGCCGCTCCGCTCGCCTTGATTCTCGCCATGCTCGGTGTGGCGTGCATGCTGAGTTCCGCACATGCCGAAAATGTCCGAATTGTCTTCGACCAGGTCGGGGCGAATGTCATCGTCACGGGTTCCGGCTCGCTGACGGATCTCGATGGGTTGACATTCTCGTTCAATAGCAATTCCTCTTCCCTCATCAATCCTGCGCCTCCGGGACCTAGCGTTCGAGTCGGGGCGACTGCGTCCGCCAACTTCTATTTTGGAGATTGTGTCGTGACCGGGTCGCTGGGATCGACAAACCTGACAAGCTATGCAACCTCTGGAAACGGCCCGATCTTCGGGTACACAGGTTCTTTCGTGGCCTTGCCCTTTTCCTACAGTCTCGGAACGCAACTTACCTCGACGGCAACGTGGACGAACACGACGCTCGAGGACTTGGGCTTGAATCCGGGAACCACTGCGAACATCAGTTGGAACGTGGGCTCGCGATCCATGGTGGTCAGCGTTGTCCCCGAGCCTGCGATCTCCGTGATGGCCCTCTCGCCGGTCCGGCCTGCGGTGGGTTCTCGATGTGGCGGCGGCGGAAGCGTGCCTGACGTGAACGCCTTGTTCTCAAATGCCGGAGGTGGGACTTGAACCCACACGCCCTTGCGGGCAACGGATTTTGAGTGCGAATAGAACCCGCAGCCAAGTCACGCTCGTGTCGCGATTGTGCGAATTCCTCGGGAACGGCGCGTGTCGCTCGGCGCGGGATTTCTGCGCCGAAACGCCTGCGCCTAACGCTTTGCCTAACAGTTTTGGCCCCGCGGGAACCGCCTGCCGGCAAAAGCCGGAATCAGGGGGTGAAAATCCCGGACGAACGGGCGGGCTTCTATCGGGCAGAGGGATGGGGCCGCGAGGAGACCCCATAAGTGGATAGAAGAAGAAAGAAGAAAAGAAAGAACTATAGAAGAGAATGTAACGGTTCGGCACTGGTGCCGATGGAGGTCGGCGTGAATGCTGAACTGGGTTGGCATGCGTTCGGAGGTGGGACGTCAGCCGCCACTGAGCGTGGATGGGAAACTTCTCGGCACCTCCAATGAGTGCCGCATCCAGCCCGGCCGGCAACAAGCAGTCCAGTGCCAGCCCACCGCTGTTTTTCATGGTGGCGGCCGGAGAAAGAAACGCGGCACACCGTTTCTTCACGACGCTGACCACTCGTCGGAGCGACCTCGGGTCGCGGGCACGGCGACCGCCGTTTCGAACGGCCGGCCCGCTGCGATCAGCGCGGCCGCGTCGGCCGATATCTCTCGATATGCCCAGAAACTTGAAGCCAGGCCGGCCAGGCCGGCGAACGTGAGCAGCGCGAGCGCCGGCCGATCCTCTGATCCGAGCACGAACATCACGGCCATGGTCACCAGCGGCCCGCCCCCCGCTATCAGCAGATACCAGCCGCTGCGGCGGGCCACGGCCGCGAGCTCCGGCGCATCGTGTGGCGCGGCTTTCCGACAGAGAAGCGCAGGATAGATCGCCCGCAGCACCAGGAGCGTGACCAGGAAGAACGTGTAGGCTGCCGCCATCAGCCCGCACACGAGCGACGACTGTAGGAACATCAGCCGCACGGCCATCGGTGGCAGGCCGGCGCGCACTGCGAACAGCACCGCACCGCCGATGCCGCAGGCCACCCACAGGGCCACGGCGATCCAGGTCATGCGGTCGGCAAACACGAGGCTGGCCCGCCGGACGGCCGCGACCGCATGTCCGTCGGCCTGCCCGTGGACGGCCCGCACGATCGGCGCGATCAACCGCCAGCCGATCCAGATCCCGAGCGGAAAGGCAACGACGTTCACGACGGCGATCGCGAGGTCGAAGGCACGCGCGGCGGCAGCGGGATCCGCCGCCAGGGAAGACCCTGGCGCGGCGAAGGCGCTCAGGATTCGCCGCTGGTGCATATTGTTGGCGACGGCCAGCATGAGGTTGGGCGCGACCATGCATGCCAGGGCCGCCAAGAACGGCTGCCGCCGCGCGAACCGACGCCAACCGCCGGCGGGCTCCGCCAGCAGCGCATTGGCCCGCGGCTGGCCCACGAGCGCGAGCCGGTGGGCGAACTCGGCGCCCGACGAGGGGCGGGCCGAGCGGTCGGCGGCCAGGCACTGCCGCACCACCGTTGCGAGTGCGGTCGCCTCGCGGTCGGCGCGTTCGACGTCGATCTCGATCACCTCGGCCTGCCGGCGGGCGCGCATGTCCGCGAGGGCCGCCGCGATGTCGCCCGCCGCCGGCCGGTCGCGGAATGGCCGCTGACCCGTGAGCAATTCGGCCAGGACAACCGCGAGGGAAAAAAGGTCGGCGCGGCCATCGAGGTCTTCGGGCGACCGCTCGTGCCGGGAGTCGAAGGCCTCCAGGTGCTCCGGCGACATGTAGGCCAGGCTGCCACCGAAGGAGGCGGCCGGTCCGTGTGCCGGATGGCTGGCGAGGACGCTCGTGTTGAAGTCGCCGAGATGCACACTGCCCTCGGCGTTGAGCAGAACGTTCGCCGGCTTGACGTCGCGGTGGAGGACGCCGGCGGCATGCGCGTGATCGAGCGCGTGCGCCAACTGGATGCCGATCCGGGCGACTGCGGCGGGCCACGACAGCCGGGCGAGTGCGGTGAGCGCCGGCGAGTCCGCGGCGAGCCCGAGCCCCGAGGCGGCGGTCGCGGCGCGGACGGAGTCCACGAGGATGCCGCCATCGCGATCGCGGACCGCGGTGCGGCGGACGCGCTGGACCACGTCCGCCAGCGTGCCTCCCGGGAGGAACTGCTCGTAGACGAGCCGCATCCGCGGCCGCCCCTCCGCCGCTTCGAGATACCTCTGGTCGTAGACCCGCACGATGTGCGGATGATCGAGCTGGGCGAGCGTGCGGGCCTCGTCGCCGCGGTCGCCCGTCACCTTGAGGGCCACGATTCGCCCCATCGACACCTGCCGGGCCAGATAGACGGTCGCGAAGGCGCCCCTGCCCGCTTCGGTGAGCACGAGAAAGTCGTCCACCGTCTCGCCCGATCGAAAGCCGTCCCAACCGGCTGCGGCGACGAGGCTGGTGGTCATCGTCCGCTCGACCCCGCCGAACCAGCGCCACATTTCGGCGGCTCGGCCCGGGAAGCGACGGCCGAACTCCGCCAGTTCGACCGATTCCCCGCGGGACTTCCGCACGTGGTACTCCTCGCAGATCAGTTCGACCGGCGGCCCGTCCGCCGCAGCCAGCTCCGGGAACGTGGCGACGTACTCCTCGATCCGCGGATCTCCGCCGTCACGGCAGCGAAACTCGAGATCGACCTTCACGAGCTCGACGAGCACCAGTCGCCGCACTGCGGCCGGACCGGTCGGCAGGTGGGCGGCGATGTCCGGCGCGGAGCCCGCCTCCCAGGCGGCGAAGAACGCCTCCAGACGCTGGGCCACCACGTCCCACGCGGGGGTCTGTTCACCGGCCTGGCTCACGCCGCTGGTCTCCTGAAGCCCATCCAGCATCGTCTTTCCGCCACCGACGGTCCACATGCCTCCGCAACGTGCACGAGATGGCCCGCGGGGATGGTTTTGGAATACCATTGGAGATCATGAAGCCGCCCGCCGAGTCCGTGCGCTGGAGCGATCCCGAGGCCGTGGCGGTCTGCGTCGAGAAGCATCGGCGGGCACTTGTCGCGTTCATCGCCGGCCGCATGGGGCCCGGGCTGCGGCAGCGGCTGGATCCCGAGGACATCGTCCAGGAGGTGAGCCTGGCCGCGGTCCGACCGCCGCACCTGGCAGATCCGGAGGGGCCGCAGCGGGAGCCCTTCGGGTGGTTGTGCCACATTGCCGAACAACGCATCATCGACGCGCATCGGCGGCATTTCGGCGCGGCCAAGCGCGACGCCGGCCGCGAGGTCTCGATCGACGCGCCGCGGCCGGGCGGGGCTGGCGACGACGCCGGGTTCGCCTCGCTGCTCGCCGTCAGCATGACCACCCCCAGCCAGGCCTTCTCCCGCGACGCCCGGGAACATCGCCTCGCGACTGCCGTCGCGGCCCTTCCGGCCGAGCAGCGAGAGGTTATCCGCATGCGCTACGTGGAGGGCCTGGCCACGAAGCAGATCGCGGAGCGCACCGGCCGCTCCGACGTGGCCGTCCGCGTGATGCTGTCGCGGACCGTGCAGAAGTTGCAGGAGATCCTCGGCGAGTGAGGCCTGGCGCCGACGAGGGCGGCCCGCTCGGACCGCCCTCGTTTCCACACGGCGCCGTTTCTGAGACCAGCCTCACTGCCTGGCGACGGCGGGCAGCAGTTCCACGGGCAACGCGGCTGCCAGCGTGCCGTCGGCGAAGGCCACGATCAGTTCCGCCGCAACCGGGCCCGTCAGAGCAATCTCGGGCAACATCGCATCGAAGCCGGCATCGCTCCACGCCGTCACCGGGCAGTCGTGGATCACCGCACCGACCTTCACCGCCGCCCGGCCCTGCTCGACGCCCAGCCCCTGAGTCGGCAGTTGAAACGGCTCGCCGACGCGGAGTTGAGGCAGCGTCGGGGCGGTCGGCAGGACCGCCTCGGTGGTGGCGTTGTCCTCGATGACCGCCTGCGACTCCACGACCGGGGTTCCAACACAGCACGTCGGCTGTCCGACGATCACGCTATCGCCGGCACAGCAGACTCCCTGCCCAGCGCCCCCATCCACAAGGGCCGCCGTGGCCAGGCCGATGGCGACGAGATCCCACCCCGTGGGACCGTGGCACGGGCGACGTCCGGGGTGCGGATGCCGGCCACCGCCGTTATTGCCGCCACCGCCACCGTTGTTGCCGTTCGGGTTCCTGATCTCCGGGCCCGGCCGATACGACACGTCGAGGTCGGGCCTCTCGACGCTGATCGGCCGCCGGCTGGGATTTCCCGGCCGTGGCAGCGACACTTCCTCACGGGTCGGATCGATCGGCAGGCGACCGGCCCCCGGGAACGGCGAGTTGGGGCCGCCGTTGGTCCTGCCGGCGATGCCGACCGCCGGACGTTTGGTGAGGGGGGCGGGCACCCGGATTGGAGTCGTGGGAGCGCGAGTCACGCCGGAAACCGGACGGGGCAGCGTGGAGGCAGGGCGCCGCACCGGCGCCGAGTGCCGCGCGACACCGGCCGCGCCGCCGCGGTTTGCAAACTGGGGCCGGGCGGCATGCACCGGCAGGGTCATGCCGACGGCGACAAGGGCGACGAGAAAGGGAACATGGAAACGGGTCATGGCTCACACTCCTTCGAGAAACGGCAGGAGCCAGGCCGACGTGGCCCGGCATCTTCCCGTCAAGCACCTCAGCGCAGGACAGGGCTGAGTGTTACAGGCCCACAAAAATTTCGATCGATCGCGGGGTTTTTTCGGGCGGCGGCCTCCATGTAACACGCGGGCGGAAACCGCGCTGTGATGGGAGAGGGCGTCCGACACGCCCTCGCAAACGCCCCCGGCACCCCCAACCAGGAGATCAGCCATGTCTGGCCGCCAGTCCTACCGAAGCCGTGTTTCGTCCACCCTCCT
>JAPOJV010000072.1 GCA_029978085.1 bacterium | reverse complement strand
CTCCCACGACGCGGCAGACCGTGCACGAGGTCCGCGAAGAGGGGGGACGCGTGTACGTGCGGCTGGCCGGCGGCTACGCAGCCGCCGGCATGGAGCAGCCCGGATGATCGAGTTCCGCTGCTTTCGCAACGACGACCCACCCCGGCTCGCCGAAATCTGGCGGACCGCCGACCTGGGGCCGAGCGCGATGCAGCCGATGACCGCCGCCTTGCTCGAGGCAGCCGTCTTCTCCAAGCCCTACTTCGACCGCCAGGGGCTGTTCGTCGCCCTCGATGATGGCCGGGCCGTCGGCTTTGCCCATGCGGCCTTCGGGCCCAATGCCGAGCGGTCGGCGCTCGACATGTCGAAGGGCACGACGCTGCTCGTGGTCGTCGTGCCGCATGCGGAGCACGAGTCGATCGCGGCGGAGCTGATCGCGCGGTGTGAGGGCTATCTCGCCGGCCGGGGGGCGACGGTGATCCTCGGCGGCGGCGGGCCCGATCTTGGCGGGTTTTACCTCGGGCTCTACGGTGGCTCCGATGTGCCGGGCGTGCTCGATTCGTCGGCTGCGATGCAGGGGGCATTCCAACGGGCTGGCTATGAAGCGGCCGGCCGAATCGCCGTGCTGCGGCGACCGCTGGCCGGATTCCGGCCGCCGGTGAATCGCCTGCAGCTCGCCATTCGCCGCTCCACGACGCTGAGCGTCGTGGATGAGCCCTCGCGGCGCACGTGGTGGGAGGCGGCCACGACCACCGGGCTGGCCCTGCGACGGTACGTGCTCCGCAACCAGGCGGAGGAACTGCTCGGCTCGGCCACCTTGTGGGACATGCAGCCGCTGGCCTCTGCCTGGGGCGTGATGGCCGCGGGGCTCATGCACGTGGACATCGAGGGCCCCCGGCGGCGACAGGGCCTGGCCAGCTATCTCGTGGCGGAGGCGATGCACGATCTGGCGAGCGAGGGCGTGTCGCTCGTCGAGACGCACGTCTCCCAGGACAACGCGGCGGCGCTGAGCCTCTTCGGGAAGCTCGGCTTCCAGGCCGTCGAACACGGCACGGTGTTTCGCAAGCCGTGAGCCCGTTGCTCCGCAACGGGCGAAGTGCTCCGGCTCGGGGGCGGTACAAGTCTCGTCGCGGGGACCTCGAAGACTCGGTCCAATGCTCCTCGAGCTTGCACCGACCCCCTCGCCTCCCGTGTCGTCCGTAGGCCCGTTGCTCCGCAACGGGCTGCCCGTCACGGAGTGACGGGCCTACGGTAACGCGGCAAACCCCGACTCGCCTGAGAGCGCTTCCACGTGGGCCTTCACGGCGGCCGTGATGTCCGCAGGCATGCCGGGAGTGTGCCGCAGCCGGATCGAGAGGGGGGCGGTCGTCGCGTCGCGACGGACGTCGGCCAGATACTCTTGCAGGAGCGTGCGGCGTTCGGGCGTGGCGAGCAGCCAGTGCACCCAGCACCAGGCCTCGGCGTAGTGATCCTGCGAGAACTCGGCCGCCGACGTGATCGCCTCCAGCTTCTGCATGTCGGGCTGCCAGGTGCCCTCGATGAGCCGGCCGGCGAGGTGGGCCGCGTGGGCCTTGTGCTCGCCCCCTTCCGCCCGCGGCAGCTCGAAGTATTCGGCGATGCCCTCGTCGAGCCAGAGCGGCAGGGCCGGCACCACGGCATGCACGTAGCCGTGCGTGGTCTCGTGACGCAGGTCTTCGGCCACACGGTCCTGCCAGGCGGCGAACACGGAAAGCGACGTGTCGGTCTCCACGAAGAACGCCCGGCGGGCAGGGAAGCCCGGGAATCGCTTGGCGACGAACTCGTCGTAGCGGGTGGGATTTTCAAAGAGATAGAGATGCACGGGCTCGTCGGAGATCGGCAGGCCGAGCGTCTGGCTCACGTCCACCCGCAGCGATTCGAGTTCGCGGATCAGGCGATGCTGGTGGGCGACCGGAAAGTCGGCATGGATCACGAGCTGGCCGGCCGTGATCTCCGTGCGGCCCGGCATGTCGCCTTGGTCGAGCCAGGGGAGGGCGACCGACTGCTGGAGCGACCGCACCTGCGGCGAAAGCGGATCGATGCCCACGAAGTGCACGCAGCCGGCGGCGCAGGCCAGAAGGCAGGCGCCGGCCGCGCAGGCAACGAGGGGCAAGGGGGTGGTGGGGGCGGGGAACCGCATCAGGGCCGGATGCTAGTGGCCCGGTCCGGCCGTTCCAAGATCAGTAGACAGGCCCAAGAAGCCCTGAGCGGAAGTGACGGGACCCGCGGAACAGGAACATTCAAAGCTCAAGAGGGGCGATGCCAGCTGCTGGTGGAACGGGGGTTTTCAGGCTGGAAAGCAGGCCCGCCAGCGACTCGACCGCGAGCGGGCGGCCGAGTACGGCCAGGGCTCCGGCGTCGAGCGCCGCCAGGCATGTGTCGCCCCGGGGAAACGAATCGAGCAGTACGACGGCAAGGTCAGGCTGCTGGATCGTGAGCATGCGGAGCCAGGTGAGCACCTCCGCAGTGATCTGCTCGACATCCCAGACGACGAGGCGAGCCGGCACGTCGAGCCGCGGCCTTCCCAGGGCCCGATCGACAACGGCTGCGCCGCTCGCAGCGAGCAGTCCCGACGTGCCGTCGAGGTCGATCGTGTGGCGGGCGGCCACGGCCACCCGCATCGGCTCGCCGGCCCAACGAGCGGCCGCACCGAGGCGGGCCGCCGCTTCGAGCACGCGATCTTCGCGTCGTGAAGCTGCTGGTAGCCCGAGGACGCCCGGACGGCCGGCGTCGAGATCTGCCAGCCAGCCTGCGAGCCGGGTCGGCAGTTCGTTCCAGGCCACTTCTTCGACGCCTGGCAACGGCGGCCCGCTGCGGCGGCGGCCCTCGGCAAGCGATGTGCAGGCCGAGACAACGGGCGTCAGCGGCCAGCACCGCGACACTGCCACGGCATCGGCGGCCGTCCAGCGGCTCGGCATGTCGCTGGCCAGCACGGCGATCGCCGGCCACGGCCCTGCGACCGGATCGACGCGGGCCGCCAGGTCAGCCGGACGAGCAACCTCGATCACGGTCGCAGAGGCTGCCACGCGGTCGCGAGCCCACGCGAGTTCCACCGAGCGCGTCGGTCCGATCCACGCCACGTGGCGACGGGGAGCTGCGGGTGGTGAGGATGCGGCGATGGACATGGTTCAGACGGGCTTCACCGGCAGTCCGGCCTTGCGAGCCGCGGCACATTGCTGCCGGTCGGCCGAGACGAACAGATCGGCCCCCCAGGCAGTGGCTGCCGCCACGTGCATGGCGTCGGCGGCACGGATGGTGGACGTCTCGAGCACCGTCACCGTGGCTGCGATGACGGCGGGCGTGAGATCGACAATCGTGGCGTCGGCGACATCCTCGAGAAGATGCCGCTTGATCAAGTCGGAGTGCTCGCGTTTCAGCCGGCGGTCGCGGAGTCGCCGATTCACCGCCGAGAGAATCTCCGGCACGCAGGTCACGCACAGCGCCAGTTCCGAGGCGGCCTGACAGAGCGATTCCACCGCCTCGCTCCCGGGCTCCTCGATGAATCGCTTGGCGAACGCTGACGAGTCAAGGAACGTTTTCATGCGCCCGCTCTTCGAGAATGGCTGCCGCCAAGGCCGCCCCCTTCGCCGCGAGTCGCAGGCCCGGCTTCCGCCACGACGGTGTGCGTGGGCCGCCGGCCGCCACGGGGTGAATCTCGGCAACCGGCTTGCCGTGCCGGAGGACGACCAGGGTCTCTCCCCGTTCGACCGCGTCGAAAAGCGTCGACGCCTGGCTGCGGAAGTCGGTGAACGACACGGTTTTCATCGGTGCAGGCTCCTGAGACTGGTGATCCCGCCAATGCGTCGCAGCTCTGAAAAAGTACATGCCTGCGCATTGTGGGACAAGCTGACGAACGGCCGCTCAGTTCGCCGGCGTGCATCACGAGAGCGCCGTGCGTCGGCGGGGTTTTGGCAAGCGAGGCAAGGTCGCGGGCGGCGGGTTCATGCCTTGCCGCAGACGATATTGACCCGTTGTGGCCCCTGCGGACAATGCCGCCCTGTCGCGTTCAAGGATGGATGCGACGGGACGAATGTGTGTGAGTGGCAGGAGGCCATCATGACGCCGAACGACGATGTCCGTGGGCTGCGCAGCCGCGGTGTGGTTCTCTCCCGAATCCTGCCGCAGACGCGATTCTTCGCCTGCGACGACATCGTGGCCCGCAGCGTCACGGACGATGCCGCCCGCTGTCGCAAGGGGGACGTGTTCGTCGCCCGGCTGACCACCGACGGAGACGGCCATGACGAAGTGGCCGAGGCGGTCGCGCGTGGCGCTGCCGGCGTGATCGCCGAGCGGATGGTGCCCACCGCAGGCACGCCGCTGTGCGTCGTGCCGGATACCGACTGGGCCTACGCCCGGCTCGCCCACGCCCTCGCCGGCGACCCGGCCCGGGAGATGCGGGTCATCGCCATCACCGGCACGAGCGGCAAGACCACCACTGCCTGGCTCACCGCGGCCGTGCTCGCCGAGGCGGGGCTGCGCGTGGGCGTGCTCTCCGACGTGGGCTGCCTCGACGCCGATGCCACGACACCCGAACCGTGCGACTACGCCGACCCGCGGCTCTTCGCCCAGTGGCTGGCGCGGCTCGCCGAAGCGGGCTCGAGCCACGTCGTCGTCGAGGTGTCGAGCCGGATGCTCGCCAGCCAGACGCTCGCGGGCGTGGACTGCGACACCGTTGCGGTGACGAACATCGGTTCGGCGCATCTCGACGAGCACGGCACGCCCCGCGCGTATCGCCGGATCAAGGAGCGGATCCTCACAGCCCTCGCCGACGGGGGCTGTCTCGTCGCCGACGGTGACGGTGGCCTCGACGGTCTGCTTGCCCGCGCCGCGGGGCTCGATCGCGACGTGAGCTGTCTGACGGCCGGCCTGACCGCGGCCTGCGACGTGCGGGCGCGGGCCATCGAGCGGAGCCTCCACGGGCAGACGTTTCTGCTCTCGGTCGGCGGGCAATCGCTGCCGGTGAGCGTCGATGCTCCCGTCACGTCGTTCGCCCGCAACGCCCTGACGGCGGCGGCGATCGGTCTCCGTCACGGCCTGCCGCTCGAGCGGATCGTCGCCGGACTCGAGGCCGCCGGCAGCGTGGCAGGACGCATGGAGCGGCTCGACCGCGGCCAGGACGTGCCGGTGTTCATCGACGCTCCATCCAGTGGCCACGCGCTGCGGGCGACGCTCCGCAGCCTCCGCGGTCTCACGCGGGGGCGGCTGGCGGTGATCGCCGACGAGCGGACCGTCGACGTGGTGGGGCGCGATGCCTTCGAGCAGGCTGTGTTTCGGTGGTGCGACGAGTCGGTGGTGGCTCCGCCCACGATGATGGATGACGAGGAGTTGCACCCGGGCCAGGCCGACCTGGCCGCCTATGCCGCGATCGACCGGCTGCTGTCGCGGTCGGGGGCGCGGGACTGTGTGCTCGTGATCGGCGATCCGGCCACGGCCGGGCCGCGGCCCGGCGGGCCGGTCGACGCGGCCTCGCTGCCGCGGGTCGTCGATGGCTGGCTGCAGCTTGCCCATCCGCCGCGGCCCGTCGGCCGGCACCGCGCCGCCTGACGGGTGGCTCGGCGGACTGCCCGGATAGACGCGGGACCGCAGGGTGCGGCACAATCACAGGTAGTGGGCGGCAGGTCTGCCTACGTGTCACGTCTCCGGAAGTGCTGATTCATGAACAAACGCGGTCAGGCAGCGACGACGCCCGGTGTGGCTGCGGCGGTGGAGGCCGGCAGGCACGAGGCCACGCCCTTCGACGACCTGGGCGTGGCGGTGTCGCGCCGCGAGCCACTCGCCCATCACACCTGGCTTGGCCTCGGCGGCGAGGCACGATTCTTTTGTGAACCGGTCGACGTCGATGCGCTGGCTCGTGTGGTTCGCCGCTGCCACGAGCAAAGCATCCCGGTAAAGGTGATCGGCGGCGGCTCCAACGTGCTCGTGTCAGCCGACGGGGTCGCAGGGATGGTGGTGAGGCTGTCGGCCCCGGCGTTCTGTGGTATCGACGTGGCCCCGCCGAGCGTGAGGGCGGGCGCCGGAGCGAAGCTCGTGCACGTGGTCTCGGCGGCGGTGCAGGCCGGGCTTTCGGGGCTCGAGACGCTCGTGGACGTGCCGGGCACCGTCGGTGGCGCGCTTGTGGGCAATGCCGGCGGCAAGGGGGGCGACATCGGTGAACTGGTGGCGGACGTGACCGTGATGCTCGCCGACGGCACGGTGGAGACCCGCGATGCCTCACGACTCGCCTTCGAGGCCCGCTGGAGCAATCTCGACGACTGCATCGTGCTCGCCTGCCGGCTCGATCTCGACGCGGAGCCGGCCGAGCTGCTCACGAAGCGGATGCAGAAGCAGTGGATCGTGGGCCGCTCCGAGCAGCCGAGCGGCACGCGGAGCGTGGCGATGATGTTCAAGGATCCGCTGGGCATGACGGCCGAGTCGCTCGTCGTGCAGGCCGGAGCCCGCGACATGCGGGTGGGGGGCGCGGCGGTGTATGGGCAGCATGCCAACTACGTGGTGGCCGGTCCGCAGTGCACCAGCCACGACGTGCGAGCGCTCATCGAACAGGTGCGAGTCCGCGTGCGCGACTCGCTTGGCGTCGATCTCACGCCCCAGATCGAGGTCTGGTGAGCGTTCACGGGGCTCGGTATGGCCGGGTCTCGATGGCTTGATTGATTTCTGTTTCGTGGGCCGTGACCGATGAATGCACCTCCGCGCCGCCGTCCGCCGGTCGATGAGCCGTCGCGGCCCGCGCCGCTGGCGGAGGCCCTCACGACGCACCGGGCCGGACTCGGGGCGATCGCCGTGATCACGGCGGCGGCCCTCATCGGCTGGCAGCTCTGGGACCGGTTCGCCGAGGCCGTGCGGGCCAATCCCGACACGGTGCTCTTTCCCGAGGCGATCGACGTGGAGGGGATTGCTCCGTGGGTACGCGGTGACCTGAGAACGGAGGCCCTGCGCAATGCGAGCCTCGACGGCGGCCTGCCGCTCGACGATCCCGAACTGCCGCAGCGTCTGGAGCGGGCGTTCGCGATGCATCCCTGGGTGAGGCAGGTGGAACGCGTGACGCTCCGTGAGCCGGCGGCTGCGGCGATCGAGGTTCGCTGCCGTGAGCCTGTGGCGATGGTGGGCGTGCCGGGCGGGTTGCTCGCCGTCGATGCCGAGGGCGTGGTGCTGCCGAGCGCCGACTTCACCGCCGAGGCGGCGGCGGAGTATCCGCGGGTCGTCAACGTGCTGTCGAGCCCGCTCGGCGTGGAGGGATCGCGGTGGGGTGACCCGCTCGTGCACGAGGCGGCGGCCGTCGCCGCGGCGATCGGCCCGGATTGGAAACAGCTGGGACTTCGTGAGCTGCGGGCCGCCGACACGCCCCGCGGTCGTGTCTGGGAGCTCGTCGGCCCCGAGGCCCGCACGATCCGGTTCGGGGCGGCGCCGGGGCAGGAGCAGCCGGGCGAGCCGGCGGCTGCCGTGAAGCTCGGTCGGCTCCGCGGGCTGGCCGACACGCCCGCGGGCACGGAGCCCGTCGATCTGACGCAGGAGCCCGGCCCGGCGGGCGACTCAGGCTGACGCCACGAGCCGACGAATCGCCTGAAACTGCGGGTGCTCGGCCGACCGGCACCATTCGAAGAGCACGGCCTCGGTCGTCGTGAGCACCGCACCAGCCCCTTCCAGCCGCCGCAGGGCGACCTCGTGATCGATCGCGTGCCGCGATGTGATGGCATCGACTGCCACGAACACGCCGATACCGCGGGCCAGCAGGTCGAGCGCCGTCTGGGTGACGCAGACATGGGTTTCGAGGCCGGCGAGCACCACGCTGGCAATCTCCGGAGCGAGGGCCGCGTCGAAACCCCCGCAGCCACAGCAGCTGAACGCTATCTTGGGTGCGGCGGGCGGGAACAATGCCGCAAGCGTCGCCGGCGTGGGGCCGAGACCCTGCGGGTATTGCTCGGTGAGCACGGCCGGCACGCCGAGGATGCGGGCGGCCTCGGCCAGTCGCGAGCAGCGGGCGACGATCCGGTCGGCCTCGGGGATGACGGCGAGCAGTCGCTCCTGAACGTCGATCACGGAGAGCAGGGATGTGACGGGAGTGAGTCGCATGGTCACCATCATACGGCAAGGAGATCGCGGAGGCGGGCGACCGCAGCGTCGTGCGTCGGGCCGGTGGGCGTGAAGGAGAACGTGCGCGACGTGGGGCCGTCGATCGTGATCACAATGTCGAGTCTGTCGGCCGGGAGGGCGGCCGCGATTCGTTCCGGCCATTCGACAAAGGCGAGGCAGGGATCGCTGATGGCATCGTCCCAGCCGGTCTCATGGAGATCGGCTGCGTCGGGGAGCCGGTACATGTCGGCGTGGACGATCCGGCACACCGGGCCATCGTGAACGTGAATCAGACCGAACGTCGGACTCACGACCTCGGCCGGGTCGATCCCCACGGCGGCAGCCACCTGCTTCACGAACGTCGTCTTCCCTGCGCCCAGGTCGCCGTGGAGGGCGACGAAGGCTCGGGGTGGAAGGGCGGCGGCGAGGGCGTTCGCCAGCCGGGGCAGGGCAGCTTCGTCGGGAACGGCATGGGTGAGCGTGGGCATGTCAGCTGTCGAAGTCGTGGAGGTAACCGCGGGCCGCGAGCGGCGCCTGCGAGCCATCGGGCTGCCGGAGGAACAGCCCCTGGCCCGCCGTCACTTCGCCGATGATGCTCAGGGGCGTGGCATGCGGCATGTCGCGGCTGCCTGCCACGGCGGCGTGGGCCGCCTCGGCGGGCATCGCCATCACGAGTTCGAAATCCTCGCCGTCGGCCAGCGCGTGATCGAGTGGCGTGCGGCCGTCGTCGGGGCGGCGGCTCATGCGGACGGCATCGGGATGGATCGGAATCCGCGCGGCATCGAGCACGGCGGCCGTGCCGCTGGCGTCCATCATGCGGGAGACGTCGAGCGTGAGTCCGTCGCTGACGTCGAGCGCGGCATGCACCCGATGACGGGCAGCGATCGCCAGTGCCTCGCGGCACCGCGGCATCACGGCGAGGTGTCGGCCGAGCAGGCTGCCGCCGAAGGCACCGGTGGCGACGAGCAGGTCACCCGGCCTGGCCCCGTCACGCCGCCAGGCGGCTCCAGGGGCCACGCTACCGATGGCGGTGATGCTGATCACGAGCCGGCCATCCCAGGCGTTTGTGTCGCCGCCGGCGAGCGTCACGCCATACTCCGACGCGAGTGCCTCGATGCCCTCGAGCAGACCGCGGCCGATGGCGTCGCCTCCGCGGCGGGGCAGCGACACGGCCACGACCGCCGCCTCCGGGCGGGCCGCCATCGCGGCCAGATCGCTGAGATTCACGGCCAGGGCCTTGTGCCCCACGGCCCGCGGCGTGCAGTCGGGACCGAGGATGAAGTCGGTGCCCTCCATGAGCATGTCGACGGTGACCACGGTCCGCCGGCCGGCGGGCGGACGCAGCACGGCGGCGTCGTCGCCCGGTGGCACCTCGAGCCGCGGATCAGCGGGGATCCGGGCGAGAAGCCAATTGACGAAGTCGGTTTCCATAGGAAGGCCTGCCACGCGCGAGCCCCTTACTCTACCGCACCCGTCGTCCGCATGCGTTGCATGCGCCGTAGTCCACATGCTCCGCATGTGGACCACGGCCTGAACACCGCAGGCCCATCTATTCCGCAGCGGGTCGGCCTCCTGTGGTGTGGGTTCGGGGCTGCCCATGCCCCGTCGCCGGACGCTCGCTACGGCATCCATGCCTCCGCTCGCTCGATGCTGACTGCGCTTCGCCATCCTGGCTGCGCTGGTCAGCAACGCCGGCTCTCGGGGCAGTGGGCAGCCCCTCACGGCGTTTTGGATCGCAGCTTTGTGTCAACTACCGCATCACGGTGTCGGAGACGATGTGCCCGAAGAGCGTTTCCCGGCCGCGGAGCACGTAGAACTTGATCGGGTTGAGATGCTCGTCTTCGGCCTTGTCGAGGATGTAGACGATGTTGTCGGGAGCGATCGTCTCCCAGATATGAAGGCCTACGAGGATATCCCCCTCGCGAATGCCCTGCTCGGCGGCCGGGCCGTCCGGGCGAACCTCAACCACCGAGAGGCCGCCGCGGTATTGCGACTGGAGCTTCTGCACCTTCGTCGCCGGCAATGCGGCGAGCCGCACGCCGAGCTCCCGCCAGCTCCGCTCGTCGATCGACTCCGCGTCACGACGAACGGATGCGAGCGGCAATGTGAGACGCTCCTCGGCGCCGGCCCGCATCACCGTCACGGGCACCGCCTCGCCCGCCTTGCGGCCGAGCAGGGCCCGCTCGATGTCGAACTGCCGCGCCACCGGCACGTCGCCGACGCGGACGATCACGTCGCCCGCCTTCACGCCCACGCTGGCCGCCGGGCTCTCACCGCGCACGGCCTCGACCACGGCGCCGCCGCTCCCCGCACCGCGGGCCACGATGCCGTGCCAGGTGTTGTCGACCCGCTCCACCGAGATGAGCCGCGTTGCCACGTCGAGCACGCGGTCGATTGGGATGGCGAAGCCGATGCCCTGGGCGCCGGCACGCACCGCGACGTTGATGCCGATCACCTCGCCGTTGATGTTGAGCAGCGGGCCGCCGGAGTTGCCGGGATTGATGCTGGCGTCGGTCTGGATGAGGTCGTCGTACTGCTGCGTGCGGCTCACCTCGACGCTACGGTGCAACGCCGAGATGATGCCGCGGGTGACCGTGTGCTCGTAGCCGTAGGCGTTGCCCAGGGCGAGCACGGTCTCGCCGATCATGAGGTCGCTCGACGTTCCGAGCGTGACCACCTGCAGCGGCTGGTCGACCGCCACCTTGATCACGGCCAGGTCGGTCCGTGGGTCGTGCGATACGAGTGAGGCGGATGTCGTGCGGCCCGAGGCGAGCGTCACCTCGATCCGCCGCACGCCCTCGACGACGTGATAGTTGGTGACGATGTAGCCCCGCGGATCGACGATCACGCCGGTGCCCATGCCGTTCACTCGGCGCAGTTCTCCCTCGGCATCAGCCGAGTTGCCGACGAGTTTCTGACCGTGGATGTTGACCACGGCGTCCCGCTGCGACTCGATCGCGCGGACGATCGGCGTGCGGCGGGCGTTGGTTGCGTCGTCCGCCCGAACGGCCGGGGCCGCGACGAGCACGGCCAGCCACGGCAAGACGGCCCACATGACCCGCATCTGGTATTCGCTCCCCAGCAGCCACCGGCCCATCGGCCGCCGGACGCGAACGCCCACGGCACACCCTTGGATCGGCCGGCCCGGGGCGGCGGTCCATGCCGGACGGTCCTCGTCGGCAGAGTCCGCCCAACCGGACCGTAAAAAAGGTGCCAGCCACCAAATCTGGGCAAGCCCGTCAGTCGCCCTGCCTACCTTCTCCAGATTTGGTGGCTGGCACCTTTTCGGGGCCAATGAGTAGGGGGAGGAGCTGGAGGGCGAGGAACGCGGAGAGGACGGCCAGCACGACGGCCGGCCAGGCGCCGGTGATCGATTTGCCCAGCTCCCAGTCGAATTCGCTGGCGATCCCGCCGACGAGCGTGGCGACGAGCAGCACGAGCAGGCCGAGCATCACGAGGCCGCAGCCGAGCGAGGCCATCGTGCCGCGGAACGTGCCCAGCTCCGAGAATTCCTCCTGATGGAGGTCGACGGCCCGACCCTTCGCCAGGCTGCGCGGCACCGTGTCGGCCAGTTCGATCGCGCGGGCGGCGTCGGACCATGTGGCCGGGGGGATGGGCGACGTGTCGGGCGGCGGCTCGCGACGCAGGGAGCGGAGCAGCTCGTCGAGCACCGTCGCCGCGCGGTTGGCCGGCGCGGTGGCTGCCGGCGGACCGGCCCAGGTCCACGGCGTCTCGCCGTCGGGGGCCGCGACCTGCATCGTGCCGCGGGCGTATTGGAGCGTGATCGTAAGCCCCGCAGGGCTGCCGGGGGCGACCTGCCAGCGGACGGGGGCATGGGTCGGACCGGTGAAGCCGACCGCGAGCGTCGACCAGGCCGATTCGGGGTCGGCGGCGCCGAGCGTGCCGAGTCGGGCGGGGTCGCCGGTGAGCGCGCGAATGAGGTCGGCATCGCGGGCGAGGGCGGCGAGCACGTGTCGCTTCGAGCGGTCGGCCATGAGCCGCTCGAATTTCACCGACTCGAGTTCCCCGAGCGGTTCGGTGCCGCCGAGGCCCGCCTCGATCGCCGTCTTGAGACGCGCGATGAACGGATGCAGCCGGTCGGGCAGAGAGGGGATCAGCACCGCGCCGGAATCGCGACGGATCATGTCGAGCTCGAACGCCCAGAGCATCGACAGTTCGAGCGGGTGAGCGAGTACCAGCGTGCGGCCCGCCTGCACGAGCATCCGCACCGCCTCGGCCCGCTCGGCACTCCAGCCGGTTGTGCCGACGAGCACGGCATCGCAGGTCGCCTCGTCGAGCAGCCGTTGCCAGGCGACCGATGCCCCGCCATCCGCGGGCTCCGGTATCTCGATGATCCGCGCCCCGCGGCTGCGGGCCTCGGCCACGAGGGCTGTGATCTCCGCGTCGGCGCCGAGTACGCCGAGCGTGAGGCTCGGGGAGGTGCGGGCGTCATTCGTGGGGGCGAGAGGAGGCATCAACACATT
The DNA here is from genome assembly GCA_029978085.1 of bacterium. GTDB lineage: Bacteria > Planctomycetota > Planctomycetia > Pirellulales > UBA1268 > QWPN01. The sequence continues at coordinate 2,576 of JAPOJV010000072.1, read as the reverse complement.
GTTTCCTGGCGGGGCCAAACCGGCCAGAGCGGCCGGCGGGACGGGCTGCCGGCGGGCGGTGTAGAACAGTGGGCTGCTCCAGCACGAGCGCATCAGGAGGCGAGAATCGACCATGCGGGCCGAAGTGATCGCGATCGGCGACGAACTGACGACGGGGGCGCGGCTCGACACGAACAGCCAGTGGCTGTCGGCGGAGCTTGCCGTGCTCGGCATCCCGGTCGTGTTCCATACGACCGCCACCGACACGCTGGAGGCGGGAGTGGAGGCGTTTCGGATCGCGGCCGGGCGGGCCGATGTCGTCGTGGCGACGGGGGGCCTCGGCCCCACGGCCGACGACCTTACCCGCGATGTGCTCGCAGCCGTGGCCGGCCAGCCGCTGGAGCTGTCGGCGGAGGCTCTCGTGGCGGTCGAGTCGCGATTCGCCCGCCGGGGGATGCCCATGCCGGAGACGAACCGGCGGCAGGCGCTGTTTCCGCGGGGCAGTCGGATGATCCCCAACCCTGACGGCACCGCGCCGGGGCTCGATGTCGATCTCCTGCGGTCCGACGGTGGCCGCTCGCGGGTGTTCGCCCTCCCCGGTGTGCCGGCCGAGATGAAACGGATGTGGCGGCAGACGGTCGTGCCGGTCCTGCTGGCGATGCAGCCGGAGCGAGGCACGATCGTGCAGCGACGGATCAAGTGTTTCGGCGCGGGGGAGAGCGCGATCGAGGCGATGCTCCCCGACCTCGTGCGGCGGGGTCGCGAGCCACTCGTGGGCATCACCGCCCACGAGGCCACGATCACGCTGCGGATCGCGGCGCGGGGGCGTGACGAGGCGGCCTGCCGAGCGGCGATCGCCGCCGACGAGGCCACGATTCGTTCGTGCCTGGGCCTGCTCGTCTACGGAGTCGAGGACGACGAGGTGGAAGACGCGGCGATTCGCGCCGCCGCAGCGGCAGGCATCTCGCTGGCCAGCGGCGAGATCGGCACCCAGGGCCGCGTGGCGGCCCTGCTCGCCCAGTCCGACGCCCGCGCCGGCGAACGCATGTTCCGCGGGGGCACGGTGCTGTCTCCCGGTGCGACCGACGATCCAGTTGCGATCGCCGAGCGGGTCAGGCGGGACGCCGGCGCCGATCTTGGCCTGGCCGTCGGGCCGCCACAGACCGACGCCGACGGCAACGTGGTGCTCGACATCGTGCTCGTATCGGATGCGGGTGTCGAACGCGTCACGCACCGGCTCGGCGGCGGGGCCACGCTCGCCCCCTCGCGGGCCGCGAAGACGGCGGTCGATCTCGTCCGGCGGTCACTGCTGGCCGCACGGGCACCAGAGCCGACCCGAAATCTGGAGGTCATGCGATGAGCGACACCGTGATCCAGGCCGCCGCGAACCGGCGGACGCTCGTCCTCTTCAGCGGCCTCGTGCTGCTCGTGGGCCTGATTGCCTGGCCATCGCTGGCCGGTCGCCTGCAGTACGCCAAGGTGCGGGCCGAACTGCGGGCGATCCGCGACGCGGCGCAGGTCGCCGAGCTCTCGAGCGTCGGCAAGATGTTCACGACGCTCGCGCGGCTCATCGGGCCGACGGTCGTCAACGTGACGGCGAAGCGCCGTGTGCTGACGATCGCCGACGAGATCGCGGTGCTCCGCGGCCAGACGCCGACCGGGGCCACCGGTGAACGGCTGGGATCGGGGCTGATCATCGAGTCGGACGGCGTGATCGCCACCAACTACCACGTGGTGGCCCGCAGTGACGAGATCGATGTGACGCTCTCCGACGGCCGGCGGTTCGTCGCCGAACTGGTGGGGGCCGATGCGGCCACCGATCTGGCCGTGCTCCGGATCGATGCCAAGGACCTGCCGACGGCCAGCTGGGGCAACAGCGACAGCGTGGAAGTGGGAGAGATGGTCTGGGCGCTCGGGAACCCGTTCGGCCTCGACCGCACGCTGACCTACGGGATCGTGAGCGCGGTGGGACGGCGGGGCGTGGTGGAGAGCCCGTATCAAGAGTTCCTCCAGACCGACGCCTCGATCAATCCAGGCAATTCGGGCGGCCCGCTCGTGGACGTGCACGGCCGCGTGATGGGCATCACGACCGCGATCGTGGGCAAGGACTACAGCGGCATCGGCTTCGCGATCCCGAGCAATACGGCCCGGCAGGTGTGCGAGGCGATCCTGGCCAGCGGCCACGTGGATCGGGGCTACGTCGGCATGGCACTGCGGTCGCTCGAGCCCGATGCTGAGGTGGCGTCGGGGGCCGTCGTCGTGGCCGTCGAGCCGAAGTCGCCGGCGGCCCTGGCGGGAATCGAGGCCGGCGACGTGATCGTGCGGTTCGATGGCGAGGACGTGACGGATCCGGCGGAACTTGTGCTGATGCTCACGCGATCGCCCGTGGGAGATGCGGTCGTGTTCAACGTCATCCGTGACGGCGAGCAGCGCGAGATCACCGTCCGCGTCGGCCGTCGGCCGCGGGATCGGTGAGGCTGCCCTTGGTGTCATGGCGCCGGTTCGGGGTTGCCCACGCCCCGTCGCCGGACGCTCGCTACGGGCATCCTGCCAATCCTGTTCGGCACGGCAGGGGTGAGCCCCGGGGGGGCAAGTTT
>JAPOJV010000218.1 GCA_029978085.1 bacterium | reverse complement strand
CGCCCCCGATCCCTCGATCCCGATCGAGGAGTCGGCCGTCGAACTCAAGCGGCTGCTCGACGCAGGCAAGACGCGGGCCGTCGGCCTCTCGAATGCATCCGTCGCCGAGCTCACGCGATTCCACGCCATCTGTCCGCTCTCCGCCTGCCAGATGCACTTCAACATGCTGCAGCGGGAGATCGAGCGGGAGGTGCTGCCGTGGTGCATGAGCCACGGTGTGGGGATGGTCGTCTACTGGCCGCTGATGAAGGGGCTTCTGGCCGCGAAGATGCACCGGGGCCAGGTATTCCCTGCGACCGACAGCCGGCACAAATACCCGATGTTCAATGGCGTCGAGTTTGAGCGCAACCTCGACTTCGTCGAGGCCCTGCGGCCGATCGCGAGCCGGCTGCGCGTGGCCGTGCCCGACCTCGTGCTGGCCTGGACGGCTGAGCAGCCGGGCATCACGAGCGTGCTCTTCGGGGCCACGAGCCCTGAGCAGGTGCAGGAAAACGCCCGGGCCCTCGCCTGCGACCTCGACGCCGCCGCCCGGACCGCGATCGCCGCCGCCATCACCGCCCGCGGCCCCGTCGCCAGCCGCCGCGCCGTCTAAGCTCGCTTTCCCGTAGGACTGTCACGCCGTGACAGGCTGTTTTCCGGCGTGGTCCTGTCACGCCGTGACAGCCTGTTTTCCGGCGTGGTCCTGTCACGCCGTGACAGGCTGTTTTCCGGTCACGGCGTGACCGGGCTACCTTGCGGATTTGACCCTCTCTGACCGCGAAAGTAGCGTCGAAGCGTCCCTTTGGCCCTTGTCGCGCCCCGGAGCCTCCCATGCCCTCGCTTCGCCCCGTTGCCCTCGCTGTCGCCCTGCTCGCCGTGTCGATCGCCCCCGCCTCCGCCGCCCCGGTCTCCCCGGCCGCCGGCGACCGCGTGGTGGCCAACGCCGCGATCATCGGCTCGGAATTCCAGCAGCGTCTGGAGGAGCCCTCGACGAGCGACCTGGTGAATTTCCCGGGCTTCATCGATGTGACGAGCGGCGTGCGGGTGTATCACCGCGACGACGGGCTGCTGTTCGCGATCTCGACGAAGCTAAACCTCACCCTCCGCGAGCGGGTCTATGGCGAGCGGGAAGCCGCCGAAGTCGCCCACAAGCTCCTCCAGGAGAAGTTCAGCCACCTCTTCCAGACCACGGCCGGCTTCACGGGCGTCGATGCCGACGCCGTGCGGGTGGTGTTCGTCGAGCCGGATGCCACGTCGCCCTACATCCGCGGCGGCGCGGTAGTCGGTGCCGGCTCGTTGTACGGCGCCCCGTCCCGCTACAACGCCGGCACGGGCTCAGGCGGCAGTGCTGGCAGCTGCGGCTCGTGCAACGGCCTCGGCAGCGCTTCACTCGGCAACGGCAGCTCCGCATTCAGCGGCTCAGGCCCGCGTGCTTTCGCTCCCGCAGGCTACTGGGCAGGTAGCTCCTCGCAGCCCGCCCCCTGCACCGGCTGCCACTGATCCTTCCGTCAACGAGCGCCGACCAGCTCCGGCTGGGCCGCGGCCACGCTCACATACGCCTGCCGGGTCTCGAGGCACACCCGGCGAAACGACTCCGGCCGGCTCACGCCTGGCAGCCGCAGCGTCTCGATCTGGCCGCGACGGAAGACAAGGTCACCGGCGGCATACCACTCCTGTCCCGGCTGCACGACCACGTCGATGGCGTCGAACCGATCGAGATCGACGTACTGTTCGACCTTCGGATTGATGCCCCGCTCGATGGCCACGCGGCGGTTGGTGAGCCGGTAGCGGCGGATGGCCCAGGGGAGCCGCATCGACAGGTAGAGCATCAGCCCGACGGGAATCGTGGCGAGCAGTGCGAGCCGCCCGACCGACACGGGTCCGAAACCGTCCTTGATCCGATACAGCCGTCCGAGCATCCGCCCGAATCCGGTGGACGCCACCGACGGCCAAACGGTCATCACCGTCGCCTCGGCGACCGACGGTGGCACGACACCTGAAATCGACTGTGAACTGGCCGGGACGTAAGGCATGATTTCAGGAACGCTCCGAGGCAGGACGGACTGAATCTTCGCACCAGCGGTACTATAGCTGGCCGTTTTGAGGGACAAAAGTTACGAGTGTCGCGTCCGGTCCCAGCGGTTTCATTCACGGTCCATTCGGCGTCTGGGCCGACGCGGCAGCCGCTGCCGGCGCGGGTGGCTGCACCGCGTCGAGCAAGAGGGTGGGAGATTGTGGATCCAACGGACGGCCGCCCAAGCCATGAAAAACGAGGGCTCGGCTCGCTCCCGGATCCAGCCGCGACAACTTGAGTTCGACCAGAGATTTGCGGTAGAGATCATTGAGATCCGCGAGGACTCGCTCCGTCATCCGTGCACGGCCGGAACCGGCGGCCTGAATCGCCAAGGCCATGTTGTCCGCGATCGCCTGTCCGTCAGGCTTCAGTTCGAGCGCACGGCGAAAATGCCCGACGGCACTCGAGTACTGCTTCGTGTGGAGCTCGCACAACGCGAGGTTTGCCACCGCCGCCGCATTGGCTGGGTCTCGGCGCACCGCTTCGGCGAAATGATCGACGGCTTTCTCGTAGTTCCTGGCCCCGACCGCATAGATGATCGCCGTGACAAAGTCGGCCTCACTGCTGGCCGTGTCGGCTTTGCTCGCCTTTTGCAGCTCCTGCTTTGCCAACTGGGGATTTCCGAGCTTCAGCAGGTCGATCGCGTGCGCGACCAACTCAGCTGCACTGCTGCCATCGGCCTCCGGTTCGTCCCGGTCATCCTGACTCGCTGCTTTTTCGGCGGCTGACTGGGGCTTTTCCAGCCCTTCGATCGTCTTTCGGTTCGCGTCTGAAAGCGCCGCCAGTGGCACTTCGACTCGCGATGCATCAGCCAGCTCGAAAATCGCGACATCCGGCTGCCCGGGCTTCAAGGCCACGAACTTCGCCGCCACATCCCACTGCTGAAACTCGCCGACCGCTACAGCGAACGGCTGCAGGATCACGGCAATCGCGATCGCCCATGACAGGAAGGTGGATTTCGCAGTTCCCATGCGTCTGGCCGATGACTTAAAGGACATTCGTCCGGGGTCGATCTCTCGCACACCCAGCTGAAAGTGTACGGCGACATCGCACTCGTGGCACCACGCGCACAAAAAAACCCGGGCGGGGCCTCGACTGGCCCCGCCCGGGTCACATGAT
>JAPOJV010000219.1 GCA_029978085.1 bacterium | reverse complement strand
CACAGGCTATCAGCCAGCTCATCGGCCTCGTGGCCCACGCCGACCCGCTCGTGGCCTACTGGGCAACAACGCTGCTTGGGCGAGCCGGGGAGGATGCGGCAAGTGCGGTGCCGGCGTTGACGGGATGCCTGGCGTCGCCAGCCGACCTGTCGGTGAGGCAGCGGGCGGCGTGGGCCCTGGGAAAGATCGGTGCTCCGGCCGCAGCGGCCCGTGAAGCACTCGATCGGGCCGCGAATGACGCGGATCCGCGACTCGCCCGGCTCGCGACCGAGGCACTTGCGGCGATCAGCGGATGAGGCCGCGGGGTACGGAGGGGGCGATGGCGTTGCTGCATCCACGAAGAGCGTCGGCTCGGCTCGCCGCCAGCTGGCGGTTGATCGCCGTTGCACTGGCGCTCAGTGTGATCAGCGCAGCGCGGGCCGGCGACCTCGTGCCGATTCGCATCCCCGGCACCGCGCCGACATCGGCGGCCGACATGCCGCCGCTCGTGCCGATCGTCAGGGCACCGCCAGCGCCGGTTGCGATCCGCTCGTTGCCCGTGGCGCCCGTCGCTGTGCAACGCCCCGTGCTGGCGTTGCCTCTGCCGCCGATGACGGCGCCGTCAGCGGCGATCGTACAACCGCCCGTGGCTGCGGCGCCACCCATGCCGCGGCCGCTCCCCGTAGCCGTCGCGCCGCCAGTCGTGCCGCCCCAGCCGCAGGTGGCTGCTGCGCCGCCGGTTGTGCCGCCGCCGCAGCCCCCGGCACCCGTGCCTGCCGCTCCGGCCGCACCTGTGCCGGCTGCCGCCCCGGCGCCGCCGTCTGGCAAGCCGACCGATTCGATCCTCGTCGCGAGCTTCAACATCCAGGTGTTCGGTGAAGCGAAGCTCGCCAAGCCGCAGGTGGTCGACGTGCTCACGCGGGTCGTGCGGCGGTTCGACGTCGTCGCCGTGCAGGAGGTGCGGGCCAAGTCCGACAGCGTCGTGCCCACGTTCGTGAACGCCATCAATGCCGACGGCAGCCGCTACCAATACGTCATCGGGCCGCGGCTCGGCCGTACGTCGAGCAAAGAGCAATACACGTTCATCTACGACTCCACCCGGATCGAGGTCGACCCGTCGTCGGTGGCGACACTGCCCAACCCAGGCGACAAGCTCCACCGTCCGCCGCTGCGGGCCCGGTTTCGCGTGCGGACGAACCCGCCCGAGGCGGGCTTCAGTTTCTGGCTCGTCGATATCCATACGGATCCCGACGAGGTGCCGCAGGAAGTGGACGCGCTCGCGGATGCGTTCGTATCGATGCGGTCGGTGATTCCAGACGAGGACGACGTGATTCTCCTCGGCGACTTGAACGCCGGCCCACCGCAGTTTGGCCGCATCAAGCAGATCCCGGGCATCGGCTGGGCCGTGTCGGGCACGACGACCAACACGCGGCGATCGAAGACCTACGACAACCTGATCTTCGACCGCACCGCGACGACCGAATACACCGGCCGCTGGGGTGTGCTCGATCTACAAGAGACGTTCGGCCTCCCGCTCGACAAGGCGCTTGAGGTGTCGGACCACAACCCCGTGTGGGCCGCCTTCAGCCCCTGGGAAGCCCAGCGCATCGCCGGCCGCTGAGCCGCGAGCGGACTCGTCGCCCCGCCGCTCCTCCCGCTACGCGATCCACCGCTGCCGGGGAGCCCGAACAACGAGTCGAGGCAATCCGCGTTGCTTGGAAGCCCGCAGCGCGAGCTGAGGGAATCCGCTCGGACTCTCGTAACCCGGCCCGGATTCCTCTCGGCTCGCGCCTCGGGCTTCACGGAAGCCTTGACAAAAGTCTGTACTTAGGTACACCTACGGGCGGCTCTCGAAGAGCAGGCATGCCCCTGCCGGCTTTGAACAGGCTGCCTGGAAAAGCGACCGTGCCGCTGCATCTGTACGCCGACGTGCTCAGTTCCGGTTCCGTTCCGCAATCCTGGCGGCCCGACAAGGGTGGAGCCCTCAAATACCCCGTGCGAAATCAACTACTCCTTCAGCACCTCCGAAGTCTCCAGCCAGGCGTATGGCAAAAGGTGATCAAGCCCGGATCGGTCGGCGAGGTACACTACTTTGAGCACTCCTCTGGCGCGGTGGCGGGCGTCAAATTCTTTCCGTGGGAAGCCGAGTCGGGCTTGTGACGATGCAAAAGCCAATGAACTTGCAGCAGGTGCTGAATGCGGCTGGTGCTGACTCGGCACGGCAACTCGAACTCTTCGCGATCCTGACTCTTGGAATCATGGAGTCGCTGGAGAATGGAGTGCTCAGCCCTGCCGAGGCAATCACCGTTTTTTTCAATCTGGAGAACTGCCGTTTCGTCCGGGACAATCTGCCCGCGAAAGCCGCCGATGAAGTGATGGGCCGAGGGGTGCAACTCCCGGACTTGCTCGAGGCGCTCGATGCCGAGGAAGCACCCAAAGAGTTTCAGCGAGAAATCGCCGCCATCAGGCGACTCTGCCTCGGCCTGCTCGAAGAGCATCGCCTCGTGGCGTGAAGTTTCCGAGCGGCCACTGCCACCTCTGCGATAAAATCGTGCTCTCAGGAGCCATGAACGTGTACCCAGCCGTCGTCAAAGTCGTGGCAAGTCAGGATTTCACGCTGGCGATTACGTTCGACAACGGCGAAGAAGCCGTTCTCGACATGAAACCGCATTTGGACTTCGGGGTTTTTAGGGAAATCGCGGATGATGAGAACTTCCGCAAGGTGCGTGTTTCCTACGACACCGTCGAGTGGGACTGCGGCATCGATCTCGATCCTGAGTTCGTCTACCGTCAGTGCAAAACAAAGTCGCCGGCCTAGGTCTGCGCGGAGGTTGCCGTGAGCCACTCCTGCATCGATGAACGCCTCAAGGCCATTCGCGAGTTGCAGGACAGCACCGACCGGGAAATACGCGAGGTGACGATCAGCTTCCGAGTGATCGTTGATGCCACGCAGTCCGTCCCACGCCCTCATCGGGCGAGTGCCTCTTGCTTGAAAGCCCGCAGCGCAAGCTAAGGGAATCCGCGTCGCCACTCGTGACCCGGCCCGCACTCCTCTCGGCTCGCGCCTCGGGCTTCCCGGAAGCCGGACCGAAATGTTCGCCGGCCCCTTGCGGTGAGGAGGGTACTAATGTACCCCCTCTGCCTGTCCGTGCCGGAATGGACCAGCCGGTCGGGCCGCT
>JAPOJV010000149.1 GCA_029978085.1 bacterium | reverse complement strand
GACGCTGTTGGAGGAATTCGGCCCGGCCCGCTGGAAACCGTGGCTCCCCTCGACGACGGGCCTCGGCATCGCCGGCGTGATCCCGGCCTTCAACGCGATCTCGATGTTCGCCGGTGCCCTCATCGCCTGGCTGGTGGCAAAGGCCTCTCCCAAGACGGCCGAGGATTACACGGTGCCCGTCTCGAGCGGCCTGATCGCCGGCGAATCGCTCATGGGCGTGGGCATCATCCTCGCCATCGAAATCACAAAACTGCTCACGAACTGACAACGTCCCGTAAGTGCCTGCCCTCTGCCCTCTGCCAACAATCGACCCGAACCCACGCCAACTGAGGTAAGCCGCCTGTCGGGGGCACGTGCTCGCCGCCGGCGGATTTTGACGTCTCATGCTCAACTGATGTGGTGCGCTAACTCTGCCAGTCAAAATTCACCGGCGGCTGCGCGCGACCCCCGACCGGCTCCGTTTTGCGTTTTGCGTCACGGGAGCGAGGCGAACAGGGCGCCGGCGGCGTCTTTGGTGGAGACGAGCGGGGGTTCGGTGAGGCCCCAGTCGATGGCGAGGTCGGGGTCGTCCCAGCGGATGCACCGCTCGTGCTCCGGGAACCAGTAGTCGGTGGTCTTGTAGAGGAAGTCGGCCGACTCGCTGCGGACGACGAAGCCGTGGGCGAGTCCGGGTGGAATCCAGAGTTGCCGCTTGTTCTCGGCCGACAGTTCCACGCCCACCCAGCGGCCGAATGTCGGCGACTCGCGGCGGATGTCGACGGCCACGTCGAGCACGCTGCCGGCCACCACCCGCACGAGCTTTCCCTGCGGACGCTGCACCTGGTAGTGCAGGCCGCGGAGCACGTTGCGGCCGCTGCGGCTGTGGTTGTCCTGCACGAACGTCACGGAACGGCCGACCGCCTCGTCAAACACCCGCTGATTGAAGCTCTCGAAAAAGAAGCCGCGGGAGTCGCCGAAGACCTTGGGGGCCAGGATCAGCACGCCGTCGATGTCGGTCGTGGTGACGATCATGAGAACACGCTGTCCTGCATGATGGCGAGCAGGTATTCGCCGTAGCCGCTCTTGCGGAACGGTTCGGCGAGGGCGGCCAGGCGAGCCGAATCGATCCAGCCGTTCCGCCAGGCGATCTCCTCGGGGCAGCAGATCTTGAGGCCCTGACGCTTTTCCAGCGACTGGATGAACTGCCCCGCCTCGATGAGGCTGTCGTGCGTGCCGGTGTCGAGCCAGGCGTCGCCGCGGCCGAGGAGCTCCACCGTCAGCTCGCCCCGCTCGAGGTACGTTCGGTTGACGTCGGTGATCTCGAGTTCGCCGCGGTGCGACGGCTTGACCGCGCGGGCGATGTCGACCACCTGCTCGTCGTAGAAGTAGAGGCCGGTCACGGCGTAGCGGCTCCGAGGCGCCTGCGGCTTCTCCTCGATGCTCTTCGCCCGTCCCTCGCGATCGAACTCGACCACGCCGTACCGCTCCGGGTCGGCGACGGGATAGGCGAACACGCTCGCCCCGCGGGTGCGGACCCGCGCCGCCGCGAGCCGCTCCACCAGGCCGTGGCCGTAGAAGATGTTGTCGCCGAGCACGAGCACCGACGGCCGGCCGGCCACGAAGTCGGCCCCGATGAGGAAGGCCTGGGCGAGTCCCTCCGGCTTCGGCTGCACCGCATAGGAGAGGCTCATGCCCCACTGGCTGCCGTCGCCGAGCAGGCCGCTGAACCGCGGCGTATCCTGCGGCGTGGAGATGACGAGGATCTCCCGCACGCCCGCCAGCATGAGCACGCTGAGCGGGTAGTAGATCATCGGCTTGTCGTAGACCGGCAGCAGCTGCTTCGACACGGCGAGCGTGGCGGGATGCAGCCGCGTGCCGGAGCCGCCGGCGAGGATGATGCCCCTGCGGGCCGCGGATTCATGCGCCATGATCTGCCCCCCTCTGTGAACCGCTCAGCCGGCCATGGCCTTCTTCAGGTTGGCATCGATCGCCGCGAGGAACGCTTCCGTCGTGAGGTGCGGCTGGCTCGGGCCGACGAGGATCGCGAGGTCCTTCGTCATCTTGCCCTCCTCCACCGTCTCGACGCAGACCCGTTCGAGCGTCTCCGCGAACCGGGTCACCTCCGGCGTGCCGTCGAGCTTGCCGCGATGGGCGAGGCCGCGGGTCCAGGCGAAGATCGACGCGATCGGGTTGGTGCTCGTCGGCTTGCCCTGCTGGTGCTGCCGGTAGTGCCGCGTGACCGTGCCGTGGGCCGCCTCGGCTTCCACGGTCTTGCCGTCGGGCGTCATCAGCACGCTCGTCATCAGGCCGAGCGAGCCGAAGCCCTGGGCCACGATGTCGCTCTGCACGTCGCCGTCGTAGTTCTTGCAGGCCCAGACGTAGCCCCCCTCCCACTTGAGGGCGCTGGCCACCATGTCGTCGATCAGGCGGTGCTCGTAGGTGATGCCCTTGGCGGCGAACTCCGCCTTGAACTCGGCGTCGAAGATCTCCTGGAAGATGTCCTTGAACCGGCCGTCATAGGCCTTGAGGATCGTGTTCTTCGTGGAGAGATAGACCGGGTAGTTGCGTGCGAGGCCGTAGCGGAAGCTCGCCCGGGCGAAGTCGCGGATCGAGTCGTCGAGGTTGTACATCGCCATGGCCACGCCGGGGCCGGGGAACTCGAAGACCTTGAACTCCATCGGCTTCGAGCCGTCCGCCGGCGTGAACGTGAGCGTGAGCGTGCCCTTGCCGGGAATCCGGGTGTCGGTCGCGCGGTACTGATCGCCGAACGCGTGCCGGCCGACGACGATCGGCTTCGTCCAGCCGGGCACGAGCCGCGGAATGTTCTTGATGATGATCGGCTCGCGGAAGATCACGCCGCCGAGGATGTTGCGAATCGTGCCGTTGGGGCTCTTCCACATCTGCTTGAGCCCGAACTCCTGCACCCGGGCCTCGTCGGGCGTGATCGTGGCGCACTTCACGCCCACGCCGAACTCCTTGATCGCGTTGGCAGCGTCGACGGTCACCTGGTCGGCCGTGGCGTCGCGGTTCTGGATCGAGAGGTCGTAATAGCGGATGTCGAGATCGAGGTAGGGCAGGATCAGCTTGTCCTTGATGAACTGCCAGATGATCCGCGTCATCTCGTCGCCGTCGAGATCGACGACCGGGCCCTTGACCTTGATCGTGCCTGCCATGTGCTGCGTTCCTCCGGGATGTGAAGGTCTGGATGTGACGGTCTGGCTGGGTGTGGCGGTCGTGCATCCGCCGCCGCATTATCCGGCGATCAACGCCGGCGTCCAGCCGCCGAGCGGCGGACTGCTCGTTCGATCACGCGGCATAGCCGAAGCGGGCGATATCGTCGGCATAGAGCCGCTCGACGATGCGGATCGAGGCGGGGTCGTAGATCTCGGTCACCGCAGGCCCGGCCGCGGCGTTGGTTTGAGGCAGCTGCCGGCGGGGGATGCCGGCGAGATCGCAGGCGGCATCGAAGTCCTGCTGGAGGTGCTCGAAGCGACCGATGAAATCAACGAGGCAGCTACCGTCGGCGGCGAACAGACTGGCCTGCGGCACCGTGCCTCGTTCCAGATCGAAACGCTGCAGCCACGCGCCGAATCCGGCACCGCGCGGGTCGCGCGGATGGAGCCTGAGGTAGAGCGAGGCCATCTGCTCCCACGGGTTCCGCACGAACGCGAACCGGAAGTAGCGGGTGAACTCCTGCGGGTAGAGAGACTGGATCTCGCTGGCCGTCGCATGAATGCGATGGCCGCGTCGGTCGCGCTTGTGCCACGACAGTCCCCGATGGAGTCGATTGTCCCACGCATCGGTCCGGCGAAACCACCGGTCGAAGAGCACGATCCCGCCGAGCGCCGCTTCGATCGAGTTCCCGGCCGTCCGGCGAAGATGGACGAACACGATGCGCTGGCGATGGCAGATCATCGCTGGCCCCCTGCCGCGCGGCCCCGTGCCGCCTGATGCCGAACCTCATTCGTGGTATCGGCGTCCCGGGCGTCAGACCTTGACGAAAATGCCGGTCATGCCGCCCCGGTCACGACGCTCGCGAGCGCATCGGCCGCGGCATCGACCTGCGCGAGTTCGATCCATTCGTCGGCGGTGTGCGCCTGCTCGATCGAGCCCGGCCCGAACACCACCGCGGGCACGCCCGCCGCAGCATAGATACTGGCATTGGTGCCGTAGCGGGCCGCGGTGCGATGGCCGTGGTATCCCCGCGCCTGGGCGGCCGACTCGAGCCGATCCATCCAGGGCTTCGCGGCTCCCGCGCGGGTGTCGTCGGGCAGGCCGGCACTCTCGAGGAACGGCGGATCGTGCTCGACCCGAGCCCCGGCGCACGCCGCCGCGACCCGCGCGATCACCTCGTCGCGGGCGGCCTGCGGCGACTCCCCCGGTATGAGCCGGCGGTCGATCTCGAGCACGGCGAGTTCTGGGACGAGATTCACGCCGCTCCCGCCGCGCACGGTGCCCAGGTTGAGTGTCGGCGGTCCGCAGGGATGGTCGGGATGCCGCGTGAGCAGCTCCGTGGCGAGTGATTCCAGGGCGAGTATCGCGCGGCCCGCGTGGTAGATCGCGTTCTCGCCCCGCTCGGGGAACGCGCTGTGGCAGGCGCGGCCGTGGATGCGAACCCGCCAGCGGACGGCGCCCTTGTGCTGCGTGACGAGATCGAGCCCCGTCGGCTCGGCCACGATCGCCGCCGTCGGCCGAACGGAAAGCAGCGCCTGAGCCGCGGCATCGACGGGCTCCGCCGCGTCGCTCCACAGGCGCGCCACTGCCTTGGCTCCGGTGAACCCGAACTCTTCGTTCACCGTCGCCGCGAAGACGACCGTCGCCTCACGCGGCCCATCCAGCACCGCCAGCCGGTCGAGGGCCACGAGCATCGCGGCCATGCCCCCCTTCACGTCACAGGCGCCGCGGCCATAGAGGCGGCCGTCTCGCACCAGCGGCGCGAAAGGCTCGATCGTCATGCCCTCGGCGGGCACGGTGTCTTGATGGACGTCCCACAGGAGCACGGGCGCTCCCGGGACGGTCGCCTCCAGCCGCGCAATCACGTTGTCGCGGCCTGGGGCCACGGGCTGCCGTGCCCAGGGCAGGCCGGCGGCAGTGAACCGTTGCACGAGATATTCGCCCACCCGCGCCTCGAGGTACTCGGGCCCTGAGACATCGCGGCCCATCGGATTGACGCTGGGTCGCCTGACGAGATCGGCAAGCGTGGCGGCATGGCTGGACATGGCCGTCACCCTACCAAAAGGCCGCCGCGGCCACTCGGGCCGGAGCGTTTTCGGCGGGTTGGGTCGCGTGGTACGATTTGTTGAGATTCCCCGCGTCTGTCCTGCGGCCGAGGCCCTCTGACCCATGCTCCGATTCCATCGCAGTGCCGTCGCCCTGTGCGGCGTGCTCGTCCCCCTCATCGGCCTGATGACGGGCTGCCTGGTGGCCGCTGAATCCGCCAACAGAGAGACCGACGCCGCCGCCATCCGCGCAGCGGCAAAGACCTATATGGAAGCCCTTCAGCGAGGTGAAGCGAAGACGCTCGCCGACCTGTGGACGGCCGACGGCGACATCATCGACGACGCCGGTGAGGTGCTGCACGGGCGGGAGACCGTCGCCGCGACGACGGCCGGCGAGCCATCTGGACCGCAGCCCGAATTCCGGATCACGGAAACCAACCTCCGCTTCGTGACGGCCGATGTCGCGATCGAAGACGGACAGGTGGAGGTGACCCTGCCCGGCGGCGGAACGCCGCTCGAGGGCCGCTTCTCAGCCACGTGGGTCCGCGAGGCCGGCGGCTGGAAGCTCGCGGCCCTGCGGGAGGCCCGTGACCCCGAGCCATCCGGCACCGACACGCTCCGCGAACTCGATTGGATGGTGGGCGACTGGAAGGTCATCGACGAGACGGCCCACGGCACCGAAGCGGCAGACGCGAAGCCGGCGGCCGAACTGACGATGCGCGTCCGCTGGAACGACACGCATACCTTCCTCCTCCGCGAGATGCGGATTCGGCCGACGAACGGAGCGGCAGCGGATGGCGTCGGGCTCGACATCTCCCAGCGGATCGGCTGGGATCCACTCGCCCGAAGGGTCCGCTCGTGGGCATTCGGCTCCGATGGCAGTCACAGCGAGGCCACCTGGCTCCGGGACGGCGGCTCGTGGGTGGCCCGCACCGCCACGGTGAAGCCCGACGGAAGTCAGACGTCCGCGGTCAACGTCTACACGTTCGATGGGAAAGATCGCTGCACGATGCGGTCGCTCCACACGCATGTCGGAGGCGAGCACATGCCCCCGGTCGCACTCACGCTGGTCCGCGTCGCGGAGGGCACGAAATGAAGCTCGCGAACCCGAGAATCGGATCGATCCCCGCGGCGTCCATCACCGGCTGGTGCACGGCAGCCGGACTCATGATCCTTCTCTCCACCCTGCCGTCGATCCGCGCTGCGGAGCCAAGCACGACGACGACGGCGACCGATTCGACCACCGCCACGCCCTCCACGCCCGAGCCCCAGGCGGCGGACGCTGGTGACGCCGACGATCTCGCCCGCAAGGCCGAGATCATGAACAGTGCCGAGTGGCGGCGGGCCATCTTCGAGCTCGGCGAGTGGCTCTCGTCCACGAAGATTTACACCCCCGAACAGGTGCGGCGGATCAAGGTCGATTTCAACAGGCGGGTCGCCGGGATGTCGTCGTTCGAACTTGAATACCTGCTCGAAGACCTCGAGAAGAAGTTCAAGGTGCTCGACACGCCCGAGGCACAGGACGTGCGAGCCTGGGTCGGACAGTATCTCTCGGCGATGTCGGACGAGCGGCGAGCCCAGGAGCTCAAGGACGTGCCGAACGTCGTGACGATGTCGGCCGGCCAGCTCCAGATGGAGATCAAGACGATCGAGGAGAAGCGGACGTCACTGCGGCAGCGGCAGGCCGACTTCGAGCAGGGGCGGAATCTGCTCGTGCAGCGGGCCGACGAGGCCCGGCGGGAGACCGCAGCCGCCTCGGCCGCAGGCTTGGCAGAAGCCCGCGCCTCGTTCTCGCCCTACCGCAATCAAGGCCCGGGCAAGACGCCGTTCTCAGACGTCCGCACCGGCGCCGATGCCGGCATCTTCGGCGGCATGGGCTTCGGGTTCGGCTTCGGCATGGGCATCTGGTAGTTCGTCACGATGTCGCAGCCCCCGCGCATCGCACCGCTCGCTGACGGCGCTGCGCGGCCGCGAGTCGCCGTGATGCTGCCGACGTACCGGCCCACGGAGACACTCGCCGTCGCGCTGGCATCGGTGCTGACGCAGGCACCGTCCGCCGCCGAGATGCAGATCACGGTCGTCGACGACGGCTCTCCCGCTGGGCTCGTGGAAGACCTCGTGCGATCGGTCGATCCGGCCGGTCGCGTGGAGATCGTCCGGCACGGCGAGCGGCTCGGGCTGGCCGGAAACTGGAATCGCGCGATCGACCTCGCTCGAGGCACGCTCGTCCACCTGCTGCATCAAGACGACTACGTGCTCCCCGGCTTCTACGCCCGCCTCGAGCG
>JAPOJV010000058.1 GCA_029978085.1 bacterium | reverse complement strand
GCGTGGGCATGTCACGCCGTGACATGCTGTCTTCTGTCCGCGTGGGCATGTCACGCCGTGACATGCTGTCTTCTGTCCGGTCACGGCGTGACCGGGCTACCTGTGACCGGGCTACCTGTGACCGGGCTACCTGTGACCGGGCTACCTCTGCCGTCACCGAAAGCCCCGCCACGATCTCATGCCGCAGCTTCCCGAGCACGCTGAACGGCACCATCGCCGCCCCGTCGATCTCGGCCGTGACCTCCCGCAGCTCGAACGGCGTGCCCCCGAGCCGGCCCAACTGGCTGCGGAGCACATCTGCGTCGAGCGGATGCTTCGTCGCCGCCTGGGCGGGCTCGCTGCTCTGCACCTCGCACCGCAGGCCCGCCGCCGTCGTCGCCGTCACCTTCACGGGCTGCCCCACGGCCACGGTCACGTGCAGGTCCACCGGCTGCCTTCGCAGCGGCACGTCACCGGTGAACGTCTTCCGTAGCCGGGCGGTGAGCTGCGGGTCGTCGGTCTTCCACACGGCCTGCCCCGGCTGGATCCGCGTCAGATCGACCGCGTCACGGCCAAACGTCAGTTCCACACGGCCCGCCGTCGCCGGCTCGGTGAGCGACCGGCCCCGGTCGAACACCTCATACACGCGGCCGCCGATCGAGTCGTCGCTCGTGGGGCCGCAGGCGAAGGCCACGCCATCGCCCCGCTTCACGCCAGCGGCGAGCCCCGCCGCAAGATCGACGGCCACGCGGTCGCGCCGCACCTCCGCCACCGTCCCGAGCCGCACGCCCCGCTTCGCGCTCGACGTCGCGGGCACGAGCATCTTGTGGTCGCAGCCGTGGAGCCAGCCGGGTGAGAAGCCGCGGGAGAACGACAGCTCCATCTCCTCGACCTCGCGAGGCGTGAATGCCACCGGCTTCCCGGCCACCGCCGCGTCGATCGCCTGGCGGTAGTGCCGCGTGATGTTCGCCACGTATTCGGCCGTCTTGAGTCGACCCTCGATCTTGAACGATGAGACGCCCGCCGCGATCAATTCGGGGGCGAGGGCGTAGGCCGCGAGGTCCTGCGGCGAGAGCAGGTATTTCTGAGCGCCGAGGTCCACGTCGTTTCCGTCACAGACGAGGTCATAGGGGAGCCGGCAGGCCTGGGCGCACTGGCCGCGGTTGGCGCTGCGGCCGCCGAGCGACTCGCTCGTGAGGCACTGCCCCGAGTAGGCCACGCACAGAGCTCCGTGCACGAAGACCTCGAGCGGCATCGTGGTCTGCCTGCGAATCTCCACGATTTCGGCGATCGACAGCTCGCGGGCCACGACGACCCGTTCCATGCCCAGCTCCTCGGCCAGCGCGATGCACTCGGCACTGGTGAGGGTCATCTGCGTGGAGGCGTGGAGCGGCAGGTCGGGGCGAAGCCTCCGGATGAGCCGGGCTGCCCCCACATCTTGCAGGAGCACGGCATCGACACCCGCGTCGGCCACCGCCGTAAGCACCCGCTCGAAGTCGGCGAGTTCGTCGCTGAACACGAGCGTATTCAGCGTGGCATAGCCCTTGAGGCCACGGAGGTGCAGCGTCTGCATGAGCCGCGGCAGATCGTCGAGCGTGAAGTTCGTGGCCCGGGCCCGGGCATTGAAGCCGGTGTCGAGGCCGAAGTAGACGGCATCGGCGCCGTTTTCGATCGCGGCACGCACGCAGTCCCAGTCACCAGCCGGCGCAAGCAGTTCGGGTGTCATGCGTCACGTGTGGGGGGTATGTCATGCCGTGACATGCTGGCTTTTTCCGGGTGGGCTTGTCACGCCGTGACATGCTGGCTTTTTTCGGTCACGGCGTGACCGGGCTACTTTGCCGGGCTCCTTCGCGCTACTCCTGATCGCCGCGGAGCTTCGCGAGCACGCTGTAATCCTCGAGTGTCGACGTGTCGCCCACGCTCTCCTTGCCGGCGGCGATGTCGCGGAGGAGCCGCCGCATGATCTTGCCGCTGCGGGTCTTGGGCAACGACGCCGTAAAGTGGATGTCGTCGGGCGCGGCGAGGGCCCCGATCTGGTGCCGCACGTGCTTTCGCAGCACGTCCTTGAGGGCGTCGGTGGGCTCGCCGTCCCGGAGCGTCACGAAGACGGCCACGGCCTCCCCCTTCACGTCGTGCGGCCGGCCGACCGCTGCGGCCTCGGCCACGCTGGGATGGCTCACAAGTGCGCTTTCAATCTCGATCATGGAGAGCCGGTGCCCCGCCACGTTGAGCACGTCGTCGATCCGCCCCATGATCCAGTAGTAGCCGTCGGCATCCTGCCGGGCGTTGTCGCCGGCGAGATACTTGCCGGGCACCCGCGACCAGTAGGTCTCCACGAAGCGGGCGTCGTCGCCCCAGATGCCGCGGAGCATGCCGGGCCAGGGCTGTTGCATCACCAGCCAGCCCCCTTCGCCGGGCTGCACCGGATGCCCCGTGGCATCGACGATCTGCGGCACGACTCCGGGCAGCGGCAGCGTGCAGCTGCCGGGCTTCGTCGGCGTGCAGCCGGGGAGCGGGCTCATCATGATCCCGCCCGTCTCGGTCTGCCACCAGGTATCGACGATCGGGCACCGCTTGCCGCCGATCACTTCGTGATACCAGATCCAGGCCTCGGGATTGATGCCTTCGCCCACGGTGCCGAGCAGCCGTAGGCTCGAGAGGTCGCGGCCCTCGATGTGCTGCATGCCCCACTTCATGAACGAGCGAATCGCCGTCGGGGCCGTGTAGAAGATCGTCGGCTTCTCCTGCTCGATAATCTCCCAGAACCGGCCCTCGTGCGGCGCGTTCGGGGCGCCCTCGTAGATGAGGATGCTGGCGCCGGCGGCCAGCGGGCCGTAGGTCACGTAGCTGTGGCCGGTGATCCAGCCGCAGTCGGCGGTGCACCAGAAGAGGTCGTCGTCCCGCAGGTCAAACACCCACTCCGCCGTGGTCTTCGCCCACAGCAGGTAGCCGGCCGTGGTGTGCTTGATGCCCTTGGGTTTTCCGGTGGAGCCGCTCGTGTAGAGGATGAAGAGCGGGGCTTCCGAATCCATTGCCGCGGGCGCGAGATCGGCAGGCATGCCCTCCACGAGGTCGTGCCACCAGACGTCGCGGCCGGACACCATCTCCACCGGCTGGCCGGTCCGTTTGAGTACGATCACGTGCTTCACGGTCGTGGGGGCGTGGCTCTTCGAGGCCAGGGCCTCGTCCACGTTCTTCTTGAGCGGCAGCTGGGCACCGCGCCGCCAGCCGCCGTCGGCCGTGATCACGGCCACGGCCTGGGCGTCCTGGTTGCGGTCGGCGATCGCCTCGCTGGAGAAGCCGCCGAAGATCACGGAGTGCACGGCGCCGATTCGGGCGCAGGCCAGCATCGCGATCACGAGCTCGGGCGTCATCGGCATGTAGATCGAGACCACCTGCCCGGGCTGCACGCCGAGCTTTTTCAGGCCCGCCGCGAACCGGCACACCTCGGCGTGCAGTTCGCGGTAGGTGTAGGTCTTGCGTTCGCCGGTCGGCTCGCCCACCCACACGATCGCGATCTTCTCACCGTTGCCCGCCTTGATGTGGGCATCGAGGCAGGCGGCCGAGGCATTGGTCTGCCCGCCCACGAACCACTTGGCCACCGGCGGCTGCCAGTCGAGCACCTTGGTGTACGGCGCCATCCATGGGAGGCTGCGGGCCTTCTCGTCCCAGAAGGCCTCGGGGTTCTTGGCGGCGGCGTCATAGATGCGTCGGTAGTCGTCGAGCGAGCCGATCCGCGCCCGTTGCGAAAAATCCGCCGGCGGCGGGAATACCCGCACCTCGTTCATCACGCTGGCCACCTTGCCCGCCCCGCCTTGCTGCGCCGTCATCGAAGCATCCCCGTTGCGAAAAGAAAACCGATCCCCCGGCTCGCGCCTGGGTGCTTGTATGAAAAATCGTGATGTCGTCCGTAAAAGCCCCCAGGCGCAACCCGGGGGATCGCGTTCAACCCCCGGTCACGCGAATCTCGGCCGGCTTTCGGTAATCGGCTGCGATCCGGGCCGCCTCGTCGAGCGACAGTTCGCCCGGCTGCACCCAAAACCGGTAGCCCACCTGGAGCGGCCGGCTCGAATCGAGCTCATATTCAAAATACGACCCAAACCGCGCGTAATCCCGCTCGCTCATCCGGGCCTCGCCTGGGTTCTCGGGCCGATTCACCCGGAGCACAGTGTACCGCTGGCCGCCCACCACGAAGCTGGCGGCGTGCCACGGCGCGTTCACGTAGGTTTTGTCGTCGGGCCAATTGCGAAACTTCCCCGGCTCGGCCTTCACTCCCGGTCGCAGGTAGTAGGTCTGATCCTTCGTCGACTCGTGCACCTCGTTCGAGGCCCGGAAGTGCACACCCGAGTGCTGCGGGTCGCCGTCGAGTCGGACGGGCGCGTCGGCAGTGAGCCGGCTGGCGAAGTCGATGATCGTGCCGCCGGGCGCGGGCACGATCTCCAGTTCGCGGATCTCGCCGAGCACCTTCGAGTCGTCGCTGCCCATCCAGTCGATGGCCACTCGCTGCACGCCCTCCACGGGGCCGGCCACCTCGTCGAGCATCAGCCGATGCTCCTGTCGGGCCCCCTTCACGCAGTGCCAGCAGTCCGACATCGTCTTCTTATCGGCCCCGTGCGAGATTCGGTTGTAGCCGAAGAAGATGCCGCGGTGATGCGTGTACTGGCCGCCGTCCCCCTTCGTGAGCCGCATGCCGGTCACGGGGTCGAACACATGATGGAACGGCTTGTAGGTGACGAGCCGCTTCTCCTCGCTCGACGTGTCGTACGTGGGCATTTCGTACCGCACCACTGGCTTGCCCGCGAGCAAGAGCGCCGCCGCCCCCGCCTCTTCCGCCCAGCGAAGCCGCGGCTCGGCCTTGGGATCGGCGGGCAGGAGTTCAGCCTGAAGTTCAACCGTGCTGCCAGCCGCCAGTTTTGGCAGCATGAACACGATGTCGCGGTGTTCCATGCCATACGGCCCGCGCGGCAGCGGCGCGAAGAGTTCCGTGGGCACCACCTGCCCGTCCACATGCGAGCCGTCGGCGAGTTTGATCCGCACGGCGGCCCCGCCCTCGGCGGCAGGCGAGCCTTCAGGCACGGTGATCCGCGCCCGCAGCGGGAGGTTCGACCGATCGACGTCACCCGCGGTGACGGAAATCGTCCACGGCCCTTCGTCGGCGGCCCGGCAGGCGGCCGATCCGAGCGGCCCGATCAAGTGGGCAACGAGGCAGATCGGAGTGCAGAACAGGCTGGTGAATCGCATGGGGAGTCCCTTTCCGGGCGTAAGCAGACCATCCCCGGTCCCGCCCGGCAATGCCCCCGGCAGTACCACCCGGGGCGGCGGGCGAAACGTCCTCCAGTCAGCCAACCCACCGCAGCAGCCGCTCCAGCAAATCCCGCACGCCGATCGACTCGGCCATCGTGCGTAGGTAGTCGATGTCGAGCTTCACCCCGTGGAGCCGCACGAGCCGGGAGACGTCGTCCCACTGGCGTTCTGACGTTTCATCCGTCAGCCGAAACCATTCCAGCTTGGCAAGGATGGAATCCTCGACCGTCGCCACGGGGATCGGATCACTGGCGGGAGGGCCAAACAATTCCGGCCGAGCCCGTTCGAAGGCAGCTTCGTCGAACCGCCGCCCACGATGCACGAACACATCGATTTTGTAGGACGTCGGCAGGTGGATCAGATTGAAGCACTTCCGGGCCCTCACCGCCTCCCGAGCCGTCGGGGCGCTGGCATAAAAGTCTGGCCCGCACGCCTCGATCAGAGCCTCCGCCTGCGATTCCGAGAGCGAGCACACGATATCGACGTCCATGGTTGAGCGGATCGCCCCGTGAAACGTGCTCGCGACACTGCCGCCGATGTAATGCCTGACGCCGAGCCGCCGCAGCGCGGCGACGACAGGGACGAGCGCAGCGACGAGATCGTCAAAGTCGCTCACCTGCGGCGACTCTCCAGCCCCCGTCGCACCTCGGCAGCAAGGTCATCGCCGTAGGCGAGAGCGAGGTATTGCAGCCGCACCTCGGCCTCGAGGATTCCCGGCTGGCTGCTGCGAATGGCCGCCAGAGCAAGATCACGCCCGCGGCGCGAGCTGGCGAGCATCTTCTGCAGCCGCTCCTGGGGCGTGAGCCGACGAAAGCAGGCGAGTTGCGCCTCGTCCGCATCCAGAGACGTATCAGACACGGCCGTCTTCGGCGGCATGGCGTTCCTCCAAACAATTCCGCCGACATCATACACGGCAGCCAATGGGCGAGGCCCGATCGAGCCGCACGGCGGTTTCAAGTGCCTGCGAATAGCCGCTCGGAGTCGTCGGGGTTCACGTCGACGCCGGGAGCAGGTCAGCAAGCCTGACGGCGAGCCCCTGCACCGCCTGCGACGCGAATGAATCTGCCTCGCCGGCAACCGTGGCGACGCCGCTCGCGGTGTGCACCGTCACCGTGCGACTTGCTGGATCGGCGCACCACACTTCGAGACACCCTGCAGCCAGCCAGTCGGCGATCTTCGCAGTTGCCCGGGCTCGTGCCGCCTGGTCACGCGTGTCCGAGGGCGAGAGCACCTCGATCGCAAGATCCGGAGCGCCATCGAAGAAGCCCGCGGCGCTGCCGCGCGGTAGCCGCGACTCCGCGACGAATGCCACGTCTGGCGCCCGCACGGTGTCGGGCGAGCGGGCCAGCAGGAAGCCCGTCTCGGCAGCCGTCACGACACCGAGCCGCCGTGCCGACACATACGCATGCAAAAACGCGGCGATCCGCTGCGTGACCACCCCGTGCTCGAACCCCGCGGGAGACATCATCACAAGCTCCCCCTGCACGAGTTCGCAGGGACCGATATCCCCCGCGGCAAGGAGTTCCTCCGCCGTCGCGATCTCACTGGCAGCGGGAGTATTAAAACTCGGCGACATTATTGACCTTCGTTCCTGGACATACAGAAGCGTGCCTGCCACGACGCTTTCACCCGGCCATCACCTTCACCAGTCCCTGCGTGCGTGGGTGCGGCCTCGAGATCGTGATCTGAACGTCACACCCCAGTGCGTTCAAAAACCGAAAGAGTCGATCGCTGGAAAATCCGTCGAGCCGTCCGGAAAGCAGGGCCGAAACCTTCGGCTGCGTTATGCCCAACACCTTGCCGGCCTCCGCCTGCGTCAGTCGCTGGTGTTGAATGATTTGGAAAATGCGCGCAGCAAGCTCCGCCTTGGCGAGATACTGCCCAGCGTTGGGAACCTTGATGTCGGCGAAGACATTTCCGCTACTGCTGCGAACGCGATCGGTCGGCATATTCAGTCTCTCTCGTATAGCAATTTGTAGGTTTGCTCGGCCACAGCCAGCCTCCGGCGGATCAGCTCGATTTCTTTCAGGGGAGTTGCGGCCCCTTTGTTGGATTTTTTCTGAAAGGCATGCAGCACGAAAACTGCCTTGGCGAACGCCACGGTGTAGACCGCCCGATAAGCCTCTCCGTCATGCGGCACGACAATCTGCAAAACGCTCGCTCCGCCAAAACCCTTGAGCGATTTTACGTTCAGGCCCGTCATGCCGAGTTGGGCCAGATACAACGCGTAACCGCACTCCCGCCGAACACACCCGGGAAATCGAGTCAAAGCCTCCTTGGATGCACCGACCCACTCGAGCGGCTTCGGCTGCAGAGCTGGGCGTCGCAACCGAGGCATCCGATTATTCCTTTTTTGGGATAGAGCGTCAACGGCAGCCAGAGCCGGGAGGACGGCCGCAAGAAGTATACGCCCGTACACTTTTCGTCAAGGCGCGCGGCCAGAACAGTCCCGAGCGGTGGCTGCTTCTACCCTCTGGCATCACCCCGATACGGGCCAGCTGTCCACCCCGCGTCTCACCCCGTGACCTCGACGAGCATGCGTTCGACGCCGGCCTGCCATGGGGGCAGCGTGAGGTCGAACGTGCGGCGGAGCTTGGCCGTGTCTAGCCGCGAGTTGTGGGGCCGACGGGCAGGCGTGGGGTATTCCGTGGTCGGCACGGGGAGGATCCGATCGGCCGCCACCTTCACAGGCAGGCCGCGGCTACGGGCCCAGTCGATCACGAACGTCGCGAACCCATGCCAGGTCGTCTCGCCGGCGGCCACACAGTGGTAGGTGCCCGCGACGCTCGCGTCGGCATGGAGCCGCCGCAGCACGACGGCCGTCACGTCGGCGAGCATGTCGGCACCGGTGGGAGCCCCGTGCTGGTCGTCGATCACCTTCAGCTCGTCCCGTTCGGCGGCGAGCCGGAGCATCGTCTTCACGAAGTTGTGGCCGCGGGCGGCATACACCCAGCTCGTGCGGAGGATCACATGGCGGCAGCCGCTCTGTCGCACGAGGTCCTCACCCTCCAGCTTCGTCTGGCCGTACACGCTGAGCGGTCCCGTGGCCGCCGTCTCGCTCCGCGGCGCCGTGCCACTGCCGTCGAACACATAGTCGGTGCTGTAGTGGATCAGCGCCGCCCCGATGGCCGCGGCCTCACGGGCGACCACGCCGGGGGCGATGGCATTGATCCGGCGGGCGAGGTCGGGCTCGGCCTCGGCCTTGTCCACGGCAGTGTGGGCGGCGGCATTGACGATCACGTCGGGCCGCACACGGCGGACGAGCGGGGCGAGCGATTCGGGATCTGAGAAGTCGGCCCGCAGGTCGCCGGGGGAATCGAAGTCGCAAGCCACGACGGTGCCGAGAATCCCCAGCGACCGCTGCAGCTCCCAGCCCACCTGACCGTTCTTGCCGAGGAGGAGGATGTTCATGGGAGGAGAATCATGCGGCCATCAGGGCCAAGCCCGCAAGCCCTGCCGCCGTTCCATACCCCACCTCCCGACTGTATGATTGTGATGGAAGCCGTATATCATTTTGATGGACTCCATCCACGCCCATGATCAAAACACAGATTCAGATTCCTGATGATCTCTACCGCCGCGTGAAGCGGCTTGCGGAATCTCAGGAATGGTCCCTGGCAGAGACCTTGCGCCGGGCCGCCGAACTGCTTCTTGCGGTACGGTCGCCTGGGGCCGGAGACAGCCGCGCCTCCTGGCAGCTCGATCCGCCGGCCAACACCCAACTGCGAGCCGATCCGTTCGCCGATCCGGACTGGCGGCTGCACGCGAACCTGGGCTTGGGGGCGTCTGGGTTGCTGAAGCAGTCGAGGAAGTGAGGCAGCCGGCATGCTGGCATGCGACACAAACATTCTGTTTCCGGCCATTGAAGCGTCGCATCCGCAGCATGCGGCGGCTCGAGCCTGGCTGGAGGCGCGCATCGACGACGACTCTTTCGCCCTCTGCGAGCTGGTCCTCGTGGAAACCTACACGCTCTTACGCAATCCGGCCATCTGCTCGAAGCCGCTTTCAGCGGCGGCGGCCGTGGAAAAGATCGACAATCTGCGCAGCAATCCTGCCTGGATGCTGCTCGATTACCCCGGCCCCGGACTGATGAAAAACGTGTGGGCGGCCACTCGATCGTCCGACTCCGTGAGGCGGATTTACGACATCCGCCTTGGGCTTACCTTGCGGCACTACGGCGTCAGGCGTTTCGCCACGGCAAACATGAAGGACTTCAGAGGATTGGGCTTCGAAAAGGTTTGGAATCCGCTTGGTTGACGCGGCCACAAGTGGCCATCAGTCGTGGTAAGCTCCGCTGGGGATGAGCCCCTCGTTATTCGCGGGAACGGTTTTTCGCCTATCCATTAGGAAATCGATCGGTATGGACGTCGTGATCCTCTGCGGCGGCCAGGGCGCCCGGATGCGTGAGGAGACGGAGTATCGCCAGAAGCCGATGGTGGAGGTGGGCGGCCGGCCGCTCCTCTGGCACATCATGCGGCTCTTCGGCCACCACGGCCTGAATCGGTTCGTGCTCTGCCTCGGCTACAAGGGGAGCATGATCAAGGACTACTTCCTCAACTACGAGGCGATGACGCAGGACTGCACTGTCGCCGTCGGTGGCCGCCGGCAGGTCTGGTACCACGGCAACAGCGAGCCCTTCGACTTCGAGGCGACGCTCGCCGACACAGGCGTCGACACGATGACCGGCGGCCGCGTGAAGCGTGTCGAGCAGCACGTGAAGGGCGACACCTTCATCGTGACCTACGGCGATGGCCTGTCGAACGTCGATATCCGCAAGCTCCTCGCCTTCCACGAGAGCCACGGTAAGCTCGCCACGGTCACCACCGTGCAGCCGGTGTCGCGATTTGGCATGACCGTGATTGATGCGCAATCACGAGTGACCAGTTTCTCCGAAAAGCCGAGAGTAGATGGCTGGGTAAGCGCGGGCTTTCTTGTGTTCAACCGTCGCGTCTTCGACTACCTTGACGGTGGCGACTCGCAGATCCTGGAGAGTGAGCCGCTCGAATGCCTGGCCGCCGAGGGCCAGCTCATGGCATACAAGCACACCGGCTTTTTCTTCCCCGTCGATACCTATCGCGACTACCTTCACGTCAACGAGATGTGGAAGGATGGCGACGCGGCCTGGAAGGTGTGGTAATGGCGATCGGCGAGGGGCTGCGCGGCAAGCGGGTGTTCGTCACGGGGCACACGGGCTTCAAGGGCTCGTGGCTGGTGATGCTGCTCGACCGCGTTGGGGCCCATATCACGGGCTACTCGCTCGCGCCCCCCACGAATCCCTCGCTCTTCGAGGCGGCCATGCTCCGCGAGCTCGTCGCCAATCACCACGAAGCCGACATCCGCGACGTGCCCCGGCTGGCCTCCGCCGTCGCCGCCGCGCAGCCCGACGTGGTCATGCATCTCGCCGCCCAGCCACTCGTGCGGCTCTCGCACCGCGAGCCGCTGGAGACGTTTTCCACGAACGTCATCGGCACGGCTTCGATACTCGACGCAGTGCGCGGCCTTTCGAAGCCGTGCGCCGTGATCGTCGTGACGAGCGACAAGTGCTATGAGCCGCACGATTCGGGCAAGGCCCACGACGAAGCCAATTCCATGGGCGGCCGTGATCCGTATAGCGCGAGCAAGGGGGCAGCCGAACTCGTAACCGCCGCCTACCGTTGCAGCTACTTCCCGCCCGAGCGATTGCCCGAGCACGGCGTGCAGCTGGCCACCGCGCGGGCAGGCAACGTGATCGGCGGTGGCGACTGGGCCGAAGACCGGATCGTGACCGACATCGTGCGGCATCTGGTCGCGGGCGAACCGGTGCCCGTGCGGAACCCCGCGGCCGTCCGTCCCTGGCAGCATGTGCTCGAGCCGCTCTCGGGCTATCTCACCCTGGCCGAGGCGATGCTCGCGGAGCCGGGCCCGCGCTGGTGCACCGGCTGGAATTTCGGGCCAGCCGCCGGCGACGACATCACCGTGCGCGATCTCACCGAGATCTTCATCGACGCCTGGGGCTCGGGTTCGTGGGAAGACCGCCACGATCCGCGGGCCCCGATCGAGACGCACGTCCTGCGGCTGACGATCGACAAAGCCCTCGCGGCTCTCCCCTGGCGGCCCCAGCTCTCAGGCCGCGACGCGATCCACCGCACCGCCGCCTGGTTCCGCAATTTCGCCACCTCCCCCGCCGCGGCCCGAGCCCTTTGCGACGCGGATATTCAGGGGTATGAGTCGCTGGGTATCGCCTGCTATCCGTCGGATA
Organism: bacterium; assembly: GCA_029978085.1. Lineage (GTDB taxonomy): Bacteria > Planctomycetota > Planctomycetia > Pirellulales > UBA1268 > QWPN01. The sequence goes on along the minus strand of JAPOJV010000058.1, from coordinate 6,755 downwards.
GAATCAGAGCAGTCCGGTAATCGCCTCAGCGGCTACCACCTCATTTTCAGCTGGAAACGCCGCATGTCACTCGTCATCGAAGCTGAACCAGTTCCGCTGGCCGCCGACGCCGACGGTGTCTACCGCGTTGCGGGCACCCGCGTGACGCTTGATACGCTCGTCGCCGCGTATCAAGAAGGGGCGACGCCTGAGGAGATGATCGACCAGTATCCATCCATCCAACTTGATCATATCTACGCGGTCATCGGCTACTACTTGCGACATCGCGACGAGGTTGATGCGTATCTGAGCCGACGGGCAGCCATTGCAGCTGAAGTCCGTTCTGCTTCCGAGCAGACATGGCCGCCGCACGGCGTGCGAGATCGCCTGCTGGCCCGCCGTATCCCGGGCGGGCAATAGCCGCCATGCTGTCTTTTCTCGCGGACGAAAACTTCAACAACGACATTGTCCGCGGGGTGCGACGGCGCAACTCGTGCATTGTGATCCTGCGGGCGCAAGATGTTGGCCTATCTGGAGTCGCTGACCCTGTTGTTTTGGAATGGTCGGCCGAAAACGCGGTTGCGGTGCTGACGCACGACGTAGCCACGATGACCAAATATGCTCACGAACGCATCGCAGCCAGCAAGAAAATGCCCGGTTTATTTGAGATTAGCCGTTCGGTTCCGATCGGAATTGCGATCGATCACATCGTCTTGGTTGCCACTTGTAGTCTTGATGACGAGTGGGAGGGCCGGGTCACCTACTTGCCGCTGAAATAGACAATTTCATGGACGGAAATAAATCGCAACCCCTGCCCTCCGGTCGCACTGCCGACACCGTCCGCGACGAGATTCGCACGCTCGTGGCCGAGTATTGCCGGCTCGCCTTTCCTGAGCGGCCGTTCGCGGCAGGGCAGGCGGTGCCGGTGGCGGGCCGGGTGTTCGATGCGAAGGAGGTAGAGCACCTCGTCGATAGCTCGCTCGACTTCTGGCTCACGACGGGGAGGTTCGCGGAGGAATTCGAAAAGCGATTTGCAGTACGCGTGGGCACCCGGTGCGCGAGCCTTGTGAACTCTGGCTCGAGCGCGAACCTACTCGCCATCACCGCCCTCACGTCGCACAAGCTCCTCGACGAGCAACTGAAGCCCGGCGACGAGGTGATCACGGTCGCGGCGGGGTTCCCGACCACGGTAAACCCGATCCTGCAAAACAACCTCGTGCCGGTGTTCGTCGACGTCGAGCATCCCGAGCAGCACGCCACCTACAACGTCGACGTGAATCGCCTGGAGGCGGCCGTGAGCGACCGCACCCGCGCGGTGATGCTCGCCCACACGCTCGGCAATCCCTTCGACTGTGCCGCCGTCGCCGACTTCTGCAAGCGGCACGACCTCTGGCTCGTGGAGGACTGCTGCGACGCGCTTGGAGCCACGTTCGGCGGCAAGCACGTCGGCCAGTTCGGCGACGTGGCCACATGCAGCTTCTATCCCGCCCACCACATGACGATGGGGGAAGGCGGGATCGTGTTCACCGATTCGCCGAAGCTCGAAAAGCTCGTCGAGAGTTTTCGTGACTGGGGCCGCGACTGCTGGTGCGAGCCGGGGCACGACGACACCTGCGGCAAGCGGTTCGACTGGCAACTCGGCGACCTCCCGCACGGCTACGACCACAAATACATCTATTCCCACATCGGCTACAACCTGAAGCTCACCGACATGCAGGCGGCCGTGGGCGTGGCCCAGCTCGACAAGCTCGATGGTTTCATCGCAGCCCGCCGCACAAACTTCGCCCGCCTGCGGGCGGGCCTCGCCTCACTCGAAGACGTATTCGTGCTGCCTGACGCGACGCCCGGCTCGGAACCGAGCTGGTTCGGCTTTCCGCTTTCGGTGCGGCCCACGGCGAAGTTCACCCGCCGCGACCTCGTGCGGCATCTCGACGAGCACAAGATCGGGACCCGCCAACTCTTCGGCGGCAACCTCCTCCGACAGCCGGCCTACCACGGAAAGCCGCAGCGGGTGGCGGGCGATCTGCCCGGCGCCGACTACATCATGCGCCACACGCTCTGGCTGGGTGTGTACCCGGGCCTCACGGACGCCCACATCGACCACATGATCGCGACGATTTTACGGTTCGCCCGCCCGTAGGACAGGCGGCCCCGCATGGCAGCGATTCCGTTCTCTTCTGTGTTCTCATTCCGTGCCTTCTAATATCGCACGATTGCTGCAAACGCATTTGTGATGATTGCCGACCCCTCGACCGACGATGCGAATGCATTCGCCCCCACATGGGCGGCGGAGTGGGCGGCGCATTTCGTGACTACATCGCTGGCATTCCTGGTCGTGTGGTTGATCGCGACGGTATGCGTATCCACGATCTCCGTGGATCAGGAGCGCATCGCGGAACTACTGCCGTCCCTCGCTGTCCAGCCGGAGTTCGTCGCCCCTGAGCCTGCGGAACGCACCGCATATTTCTGGTCGCTGATTTGTGTCCCTGTCTTCATGTTGCTCTTTCATCCCATCGTGCGCGCAAAAGTCGCCCGGCTGCATGCCAACAGCCTCTGGAAATATTTCTTGGCTTCTTGCATCGTGATGCTGCTGTTCATCGGCTGGGGCGCTCTTGGTGACGGTGGGTTCTACTGGAGCGGATCTTTGATTTATGCCAATCCAATTGGTTTTTTACTGGCGACCGCTGCAGGCGTAGTGGGCACGCAGTCTCGACTAGGCGAACTTTTTCGCACCCCCGAATATGGCCGCCTGCGGCTCGTTCGCGATTTCGGCTTGGCATCAGCCGTCATCGGTTTTATTGCGACGACTTCGATCCTTCGAGTGTTCTCGAGCGCTGATCCGTACGTCGCTGACAACCATTTTGAGGCCGTTTTCTTCACCTCGACCCAGGTGGCGCTGGGTGCGACGTTGCTCATCGACCTACCTCATCAATACGGGCTCTACCCGGAGTTTCTCGCACCTATTTTCAACATACTCGGTGGCATCACGGTGGTGCGATTTACCGTTGTCATGGCAATCCTGCAGATCATCGCATATAGCCTGTGGCTCGCAGCGCTGCTCCGAGTAATGCGATCGCCCTGGATGGCCATGCTTACGTTTCTGGGGGCTTTTTCCCTGGTTAGTTTTCTCGCGCCGCTGTTCGTGATACGGCAGAAGTTCATCCCCTACTATGACCCGTACTTTCAGTATTTCCCGATCCGCAGTCTGTTTCCGGCGATCTCGCTTTACGCCATGGCTTGGATCACCGAGCAAGACCGATTTGGCAACCGTACCTCGCGTTGCATTCCCAGCGTGATCCTCGGCGCAGGAGTTCTGTGGAACGCGGATGCCGGCTTGCCGGCGCTTGGCGCTTGGGTCATGTGTCTCTGTCACCAAGCCATGGCCCGACGACAGGGCGATACCCCGTCGCTCATTGCCGCCATTCGTGTCGCTGCAACCGTAGCTGTCGAGGCCTTGTTGTGCGCAGCAACCATCATCGCACTCGTGCTTGCAGTCTTGGCATTGAAGGGGGGCGTATGGCCAGATCTCACCATGTATTGGCGGCATCAGAAAGTGTTTTATGAGATTGGTTTTTTCATGCTGCCGATGCGGCTCATGCATAGCTGGGTGGCTTGGGCCGCCGTGACCATGGCATCGCTCTCGTTTGGCATCTGGGCCTTATCCGCACCGAACCGTGCCGACCGCCAGCCGATGCGTTCGACGCTATTCGGCTGGGCGGTGCTTGCTTGCGGGCTGTTTTCCTACTACCAAGGCCGAAGCCACGACTGGGTGTTTCCTGTTGTTCTGCCGATCGCCTTGGCCTTGGTAGGCGTCGCGATTGCGCGTTTGGCGCTGCCGACTGCTCTCGACCTTCATATGCCTCACAAATGGCGCGTGGCAAATGCGGCGTGGTCCGCAGCATTCGTCGTCGTTATGGCCACCGGCGCGGCCAGTCCGTGGTGGAACGACCAGCTACTGTGGACACTGGTCCAGAATCGATGGCATGGTCTCACTTCTGCTGATGCTACGTACCGAGAGCCTGATGCGGTCCGGTTCGTGAAGCAACGACTCAATCGCGGAGAAGCAGCCCTGATTTTGTCGAACCACGCGGGCATCTACCACGCGGAAACGCTCACGAGGTCACAACTGCCCACGAGCCTGATCGAACTTACCCAGCGGAGCGACCGCGACGTTGTTTTGCTGACAATTGCCAACGCAGCGAGAGTCCTCGCCGATCGGTCCGTTCTAGCGATACAGACCCCGAACACCAACCATGAAACAAATCAGCTGATCACAGAGGAACTGTCGCGGAGTTTTCACAAGGTGAGCGAGAGCGAGGACGGCTACGTTCTGGAACTTGAACGAGATGCGCTGGGCAGTTCCAGCGAGAGCGCTACAGGCAAATGATGTGGCTGGAACATCGGAATCTACTTCAATGTGGATACACCCCATCATTGCCGAAGACATCAGCGGCGTACTCTCACGCACGCAGTCGCTCTGGCCTGACCTGAAGGGGGCCAGCGTCTTCGTCACGGGTGCCACCGGCTTCTTCGGCATCTGGCTCTTGGAAGCGCTGCTCGCGGCCAACCGGGAGTTTTCGCTCGGCATGCGGATTATGGCATTGTCGCGCGACCCTGCAGGCTTCGCGAAAAAGGCGTCTCACCTGGCCCACGATGCGTCCGTGACATGGATCACAGGCGACGTGCGCGATTTTCCCTTTCCAGCCGCCCCAATCACCCACGTAATCCATGCAGCCACAGAGTCCTCTTCGAATCTAAAACCAAGCGATCCTCAAGCGATGTTCGACGTCTGCGTTGAGGGCACGCGGCGCGTGCTGACATTGGCCCGCGAGAAGCGGGCGGCCCGCATGCTGTTCACAAGTTCTGGCGCCGTCTACGGCCGGCAGCCGCCGGATCTGTCGCACGTGCCGGAGGACTTCGCGGGCGGCCCTGATCCACTCGACCGGCGCAGTGCCTACGCGGAGGGTAAGCGGGCCGCGGAGTTTCTCTGCGGACTGGCGGCAAGCGACCCGGTTGCCCCCGTACCGGTGTCGATCGCCCGCTGTTTTGCGTTCGTGGGCCCACATCTGCCGCTCGACGTACACTTCGCAATTGGCAACTTCATCCGCGACGCCCTCGCCGGCGGGCCAATACGGGTCAGTGGCGACGGCACGCCCTACCGTAGCTATCTTTACGCCGCCGACCTCGCCGAGTGGCTGATCACAATCCTGCTCCGAGGCCAGCCGGGCCGGGCGTACAACGTGGGGAGCGAGGAGGCCGTGTCAATTGCGGAGCTCGCGGCCTGCGTCGCAGACGTCACTGCCTCAGAGCGGCGTGATAGCGAGCGCCCTAAGGTGACGGTCGCGAAGCAGCCTGAACCGGGAGCTGCCGCAACGAGATACGTGCCCAACTGCAGCCGAGCGGCTTCCGAAGTGGGGTTGGTAGTCGCCACACCGCTGGAAACAGCGATAGCCCGATCGCTGCGTTTTGCGCGCCGTGACTGACGATTACTGGGGAGGGTAGCATCACGAGCATGAAGACCGACCCACTGGCCCGCCGACCCGAAATCGCCCCGTGGCAATCGGCTGCCGCCGAGTCACGAGCACAAGCCCGCGGACGTCACGTTTGCGTCGTGCTGCCCTGCTACAACGAAGAGGCCAACGTCGACGAACTTTACGACCGGCTCGTGCAGGTCTTTGCTGGCCTGCCGGACTACACGTTCGAGATGCTCTTCATCGACAACGCGTCGACCGACGGCACCGTCGAGAAGATCAAGTCGCTCATTGCTCGCGACCCGCGGGTGAAGCTGATCGTCAACGCCCGCAATTTCGGCCACATCCGCTCCCCCTTTCACGGCCTCATGGAATCGCACGGCGACTGCGCGATCCTGATGTGCACCGATCTGCAAGATCCTCCCGAACTGATCCCCAGGTTCCTGGAGGCGTGGAACGGTGGGGCGAAGGTCGTGGTCGGGCAAAAAAAGTCCAGCGAGGAATCAACCCTATTTTGGTCGCTGCGTTCCCTGTACTACCGCGGCGTACAGGCTATCGCCGACGTGCCGCTGCTACAGCATGTCACTGGCTTCGGACTGTATGACCGCCGCGTGCTCGAACTGCTGCGAAAGTGCGACGACCCCTACCCCTACCTTCGCGGCCTTATTTGCGAACTCGGCCTGCCGATATCCCTGATTCAGTACGACCAGCCGCTGCGAAAGCGCGGCCTTACGAAAAACAATTTTTTCACGCTCTTCGACATGGCGATGCTCGGCGTCACAAGCCACTCACGGGCCCCTCTCCGCCTCGCTACCATCGCTGGATTTGCCTTGAGCGCTCTGGCGATGGCCACGGCACTTGGGTTTCTGGTCGCGAAACTGTGTTTCTGGCCCTATCTTCCCGCTGGATACGCTCCGGCGGTGATCAGCATCTTCTTCCTGTCGTCCGTGCAGATTTTTCTCATCGGGCTCGTCGGCGAGTATGTCGGTGCGGTTCTGACGCAAGTCCGGCACCGCCCGATCGTCGTTGAACAAGAGCGTGTCTACTCCAAAACCATTGCCAATTCTGGGCAGTTGCAGAATGACGTTGCTGCTTCTTCGGAATGAGATCCGGGATATTGAGATTTCCTTCACTCACGCCCCAGGCAGGCCGGCAGACTTCGGGTGGAGAGGCACCCGGAGATTTGCTGCAAGCTCTTCTCGCGGCAAAAGCGGCGACAAATCCTCGAGCGGAGGAGATACCAGGCGGCCTTCGGCACTGACAGCGATCCCGAGTTTTGGGTGAAAAAACTGCTCTGGACTCATG
>JAPOJV010000077.1 GCA_029978085.1 bacterium | reverse complement strand
GAAGTCGTGAAGAGCGTGCGCCCCGGATCATGAACAAGGCCTTCTGTAAAGAGCCCGACACGAGCCTGCCGCCGCAGTGCCCGAGATGTGGCAACGTGGGGGTGCAGGTCGGGGCTGACACGCTCGCGGCCCATGTGAAGGCCGAGGCCACCGAGACCCTCGGCGAACCGGCCTACTGCTGCGGCACCGACACCTGCGACGTTGCCTACTTCGACCTCCTCGAGCGGGTCGTGCCGGTGGCCGACGCCTGCGGCCTCGCCTGGCCGAAGGACCCGGCCGGGCCGCTGTGCGGCTGCCACGGGCTCACGGTGGACGACGTCGATGCCGATCTGGCCGAGGGCGCGCCAACGCGGGTGAAGGCCGTTGTGCAGCGGGCAGGACAGTCCGGCGCGGAGTGTGCGATCAAGAGCCCTGATGGCCGGCCGTGCGTGGCCCGCGTGCAACGGTATTACATGCGGCGGCGGGCCGAATCAGGACGCGGCTGACATGCGGCTCCTGAGCTGGAACATCCACAAGGGCATCGGCGGCCGTGATCGCCGCTATTCGCTCGCGCGGATCATCGACTGCATCGAGGCAGAGAACCCCGACCTCATCTGCCTGCAGGAGGTCGATCGCCACGTCCGCCGCAGCCGATATGACGACCAGCCGCGGCTGCTCTCCCACTTCTTCCGCTGCCACGCGGTGTATCAGTCGACCGTCGCCGTCGGCGCGGGCTCATACGGAAACCTCGTGCTTTCCCGGTGGCCGATTGCGAGCCGGCATCGGATCACGCTGCGGCGTGGATCCCGGAAGCCACGCGGGGCACAGCTCGTCGTCGTCGATTCGCCGGAGGGGCGGCTGCACCTCGTGCACACCCACCTCGGCCTCGCAGAGCAGGAGCGACACTGGCAGGTGCAGCGGCTGCTCGGCCACATGCTCTTCCGGTCGGCCGAGCCGCACCCGACGCTGATCGTTGGCGACTTCAATGACTGGCGCGATACGCTGGCATCCGGCCTGCTGAAGCTCGAGGGATTTCGGCAGGTGACGAGCCCGATCAGCCGGTTTCGCACGTTCCCGGCCTGGCTGGCGATCGGATCGCTCGACAAGGCGTTCGTCCGCGGCGGCATCGACGTGCGGCACGCCCGCGTGGTGCGGACGAGTCTGGCGAAGGTGGCCAGCGACCACCTGCCGCTCGTGATCGACTTCCACGTGCCGCCTGCTTAGCCTGACGTCATCCCGCTCATCACCTCCGTCGCGGCGGCGATCGTGGCGTCGATGTCGGCGTCCGTATGCGCCGTCGAGAAGAAGAGGGCCTCGTATTGGCTGCAGGGCAGGTAGATGCCGCGGTCGACCATGCCCCAGAAGAACGCGGCGTAACGCTCCGTATCGCTCAGGGCGGCCGTCTTCCACCCAGTCACAGGCACGGGCTCGGAGCCTGACTGGAAGAACGTGGTCATCATGCTCCCGACGCGGGCCGTCCAGGTCGTGAGCCCCGCCTGGGCCGCGGCCGCACGGAACCCCGCTTCGAGCCGTGCACCGTGGCGGTCGAGTGCCGCATAGGGCGCTGCGTCGCGCAGTTCTTCGAGCGTGGCCGTGCCTGCAGCGACGGCCAGTGGATTGCCCGAGAGCGTGCCCGCCTGAAACACCTTGCCTGCCGGGAGCACATGATCCATCACGTCGGCCCGACCGCCGTAGGCGCCAAGCGGCAGACCGCCACCGACGATCTTGCCGAGCGTCGTGAGATCGGGCGTGATGCCGAGCAGCTCCTGCGCCCCGCCGTAGGCGAGGCGGAAGCCGGTCATCACCTCGTCGAACACGAGCAACGCCCCGTGACGGCTCGTGAGCCGCCGCGCCGCCTCGAGGAACTCGCGCGAGGGCACGACGAGTCCCATGTTGCCCACGACCGGTTCGAGGAGCACCGCGGCGATCGTGTCGCCGTGCGTGCGAAACGCATCCTCCAGTTGCTCCGGCTCGTTGTAGTCGAGTACGAGCGTGTCCCGGGCGGTGCCCGCCGTGATGCCGGGCGAGTTGGGCACGCCGAGCGTGGCGGCCGACGAGCCGGCGGCGACGAGCAGGGCATCGACGTGGCCATGGTAGTTGCCGGCGAACTTGATGATCCGATCCCGGTTCGTGAATCCGCGTGCCAGCCGGACGGCGCTCATCGCGGCCTCCGTGCCGCTGCTCACCATCCGCACCTTCTCGATGCTCGGCACCGCGGCCACGATCAGTTCGGCCAAGTGACTTTCCGCCTCGGTTGGTGCGCCGTAGCTCGTGCCGGTGGTGAGCGCCCGCTCGATCGCGGCCATCACCCGTGGGTGACGGTGGCCGAGGATCATCGGCCCCCAGGAGCCGATGTAGTCGAGGTACGTGTTGCCATCGATGTCGGTGAGCCGCTGGCCGAGGGCGCTCTGGAAGAAGATCGGTTCGCCACCGACGCCGCCGAAGGCGCGGGCGGGTGAATTGACACCGCCAGGAATTAACTGCCGAGCACGGGCGAAGGCCTCGCGGCTGTGGGTACGGCGGGCGGCGGTGACGGCGGACGGGTGGCGGGCGGCAGTCATTTGGGCTCTGTGGGACTCGGTGAGGAAGGTGTGGAATCGGCCAGAAGCTGCTTCGTGCGGGTGACGATCTCGGCCATGTGGGGCCGTTCGCCATAGATCTCGACGATGCTCTCCAGGAGGTCGGTGCGTTTGGCGAGGAGTGCCTGCCGCTTCGTCGGCTCGGCAGCGGCGGCCGCCTTGGCGAGGGCTGCGGCCTGATCGAGCGTCGCCTTGGCGCGTGCCGTGTCTTCTGCCCGTTCGCGGGCGACGAGCGGCTGGAGCTGCTCGAGCTGGCGGCGGGCCAGTGCGAGCCAGAGGTCGTGATCGGCTGCCGGCATGGTCGGATCGGCCGTATGCCCGTGCACGGTCAGCAGGGCCTCGAGCAGTGCCGCGCAGGCCGCCGGGCTCTCGGGCTCGCGTTCGAGTGCCGCGCGGTAGTCGCGCTCGATGGGGGGCAGCGGCCGGCCACCGAGCGGGCGGCGACGCACACGCCGCTCCAAGGCGTCGAGTTCGAGCGTCTGGTCGAGAGCTCGCACGTGCTCTGCCCGCGGATCGGCGGCATGCCGTTCCAGGAAGAGGTCGATGAGCGAGCCCGCGTCGCGCAGGTCGGCCTCGTCGTCGGCCGCGATCGCCATGATTCGGGCATGCAGCTCGTCGGCCGTCGGCTGGCGGAAGAGCAGCGACGCCCCGGCCACCACCAGCCCGCCGATCACCGTCGCCGCCAGACCGCGCACGAGCCACTCCCGACGCTGGGCGCGGATGGCCTGGGCCTGCGTGGTCCGATGGAGCTGCTCGAGCGTCGTGAAGCGATTCCGCGATGCCCGGTCCTCCAGGGGGCCGGAACGGTTCGGCTCCGTGAGCTGATGGGCCCGACCGTCGCCGGCCGTAGGCCGTTTATCACCCATGACCTCGGTGGCCGCGTCAGGCTTCACGAGCCTGCCGGTGGCAGCCGATGGAATGACGACCCGCTCATTCACTCGCTCACCAGCCTCCATCGCCTGCGTGGCCGCGAAGTGGTCGATCACGACTGCAGGAGACGGCTCGGCCGGAGGTGTGTTTCCGGCGGCTGGCGCACGGCTCGTGTCGATCGCGGAAAGCAGCCGACCCAAGGCCAGGGCGCTCGCCGGCCGGAGCGCAGGATCTTTCGCCAAGAGCCGATCAATGAGCTCGTCGAACTCGGGCAGCACATTGGGTACGACCGCCGAGATCCGCGGCGCAGGCTCGGTTCGCTGCCGCTGGATCACCTCCGCGACGTGGCTGCCCTGGAACGGTGGCCGTCCAGCCAGCATCGCGAACATCACGAGCCCGAGGGCGTAGAGATCGGCTCGATGGTCCACTGGGCCACCGGCGGCCTGCTCGGGCGCCATGTATTCGGCGGTGCCGATGATCGTACCGACCTGCGTGTGGCCGGCATCGCCGAAAAGCCGGGCGATCCCGAAGTCGGCCAGCTTGACGGTGACCCCATCGGTCGGCTGATCCGGGAACAATAAATTCGCCGGCTTCAGGTCGCGATGCACCACGCCGTGGTCGTGGGCACTCTTGAGGGCCCGCGTGATCTCGAGGGCGAGGGCGATCGTCTCGGCGCAACTGAAGCGGCGGCCCGCCCGGAGGATCTGTTCGAGCGTGCGGCCGCGAACGAGTTCCATCGCGTAGTACGGCTGGCCATCCTCCTCGCCGAAGGCGAGCAGCCGCACGATGCCCGGATGCGACAGGCTCTTGAGCGTTTCGATCTCCACGGCAAACCGCCGGCGGAGCGTGGCGTCGTCGCCAAGGTGGGCGGCGAGCATCTTCACGGCTACCAGCCGGCCCGTGGCCTGGTCTTCGGCCTCGTAGACGGCTCCCATGCCGCCGCGGCCGAGCCGGGAACGGATCGTGTAGGGGCCTAGCTGCGTCGGATCCATGGCCGGAGTGTATCCTGCGGCGATGCACACCACCCAGCCGACGATCCTGCTGCCCCGCGCCACCAACCAGGCCCGCGGGCTGGCCCGGTACTGCCTCGATTTCCTCCGCGATCCACAGCCGATCGGCGCGGCCACACTCGCCACGCTCGAGCGGTTTCACGCCGACAGCGTGGGCTGTGGCGTGTCGGCTCTCGCCCACGGGGCCAACGCGCCGACGGTGCTGCGGCGGGAGGCCCTGGATACCGTGCCGGCACGGGGCAGCCGCGGTGGCATCTGCTTCGGGGCTGCCCAGCCCTGCGCGGTGGAAAAGGCCGTGGCGGCCAATGCGTCGGCCGTCCGCGAATGGGATTCCAACGGCACCAACTTCGGCTCCGACGCCGCGAAGCATCGGACGGCCGGTGAGTTTGGCCACAACGACTTCTATCCGGTCGCAATCGCGGCGGCCCGCGAGGCCGGGCTCGATGGCGACGCCACGCTGCGGCTGATGCTGCTCATCGACGAGATCCGCGGCCGGCTCGCGGAGGTGTTCGCGCTGCGGAAGTACGCGATCGACCACGTGCATCACGGTACGGTGGCCTGTGCCGCGGCCTCTGCCGCCGCCCTGGGGGGCACCGAAGACCAGATCGAATCGGCGATTGGCATGGCCGTGGCCCACTATGTGCCGTTTCGGGCGATCCGAGCCGGCCATCAGCTCTCCGACTCCAAGGGCGCGTCGGCGGCACTCGCGGCGGAGGCGGCCGTGATGTGTGCCCGCCGGGCCCTGGCGGGATTCCTCGGGCCGCGGGACGTGTTTCGCAATCCACTCGCGATCTACCGGCTCAATGAGCGGTGTCCCGACGGGGAGAGCCCGTTCGACCTCGAACTTGGCGTGGCCGGCGATGCCTTCGCGATCAACGCGATGCACTTCAAGCTCGGCCTCTACGAGCACCAGTCGGCGGGTGCCCTCCAGTCGCTCGTCGATCTGTTCGGTGCCCATCCCGCCCTGGCGACCGACCTCGACGGCATCACGCGGATTCGCGTGCGGATCTACGAGCCCGCGTATTCGATCATCGCCGATCCGGCCAAGCGGACGCCCACGACGCGGCAGTCGGCCGACCATTCGCTCCCGTTCATTCTCGCCCGCACGCTCCTCAAGGCCCGCGAGGCCGCGGCCCGCGGCGACGCGGTGGGCTGGGAGTCGCTCATGCTGCTGCCCGACGACTATGCCGATACGATGATCACGAACGGCGACGTGAGACGGCTGATCGAACGGATCGTGATCGAGCACGGTGGTGCAGAATACGACCGGCTCTATCCGGAGGGCATTCCGACGAGCGTGGCCATCGAGCATGGGCGGCTGGGCTCGCTCGGCGGCGGGCTCGTGAGCTTTCCATTAGGCCACGCCCGCTCGGATGCCGCCCGCACGGCTACAGTCGTCGATCTCAAGTTCACCCGGCTCGTAGCCGGCGCCGTCGATGATCCCGCTGCATTGCGAAAGCGGATCCGCGTGGCAGGCCGCACCCCCGCCGAGATCGCGGAACTCTACGCGTTTCCCATTCAGGGATTGGACGCCGGCTGATGCGTTACCCATTCACCGGCGTGATCCCAATTGACAAGCCGGTCGGTGTGTCGTCGCGACGGGTGGTGGACGCGGTGGCGAAGGCCCTTGGGACGAAGGCGGTCGGCCATGCCGGCACGCTCGACCCGCTCGCCTGCGGCGTCGTCGTCGTGTGCGTGGGGCATGCCACGAAGCTGGTGGACTTCGTTCACGCTACGCGAAAGCATTACCGGTCCACGTTCCTCCTCGGCCGGTCGAGCCCGTCGGACGACTTCGAAACGCCTGTCGAGGAGGAGATCGAGCCGGTGCGGCCCAGCCGTGACGACATCGAGCAGGCGGTTGCCGGATTCCGCGGCGACATCCTCCAGCGGCCCTGCGACTACTCGGCCGTCCACGTCGATGGCAAGCGGGCCTATCGGCTCGCGCGGAAGGGGCGGCCCATCGAACTCGCGGCAAAACCCGTGCGGATCGACCGGCTCGAGATCACGGAGTACGAGTGGCCGCGGCTCGGGCTCGACATCGAGTGCTCGTCGGGCACGTTCGTGCGGGCGATCGGCCGCGATCTGGCGGCGGCCCTCGGCACGGCCGCCGTCATGGAGTCACTTGTCCGCACGGCTGTCGGGCCGTTCACGATCGAGGCAGCGACGCCGCTCGACGCATTGACACCCGAGACGACCCGTGCCGCCCTGTTGCCCCCTGCCGCGGCGGTAGGGCATCTGCCGCAGACGCAGTTCGCGGGTGAGGAGCTCGACCGCGCCATCCGCGGCGGGCTGATCGAATGCCCGCTCTCCCCTGCCCCGGCGGTGGCCGCCTGCGACGAGGCCGGCGAGCTCGTGGGCATTCTCCAGCGGCACGACACGGGGCTTTACCGGCTGAAGCCCAACTTCCGCGGCCTCGGCTGAAAAAGGTGCCAGCCACCAAATCTGGGTAATCTGGGTAAACAAGCCGGGCCTTGCTTGCCTATCCTGCCCAGATTTGGTGGCTGGCACCTTTTTAGGCGATGATGCCCTTCACCACCTTGCCGGCAACGCCGGTGAGCCGGACGTCGAGACCCTGGAACTTGGTCGTCAGGCGGTGGTGGTCGATGCCCATCAGCGCGAGCATCGTGGCATGCAGGTCGTGCACGTCCACGACGTTGTCCACGGCCCGGTAGCCCAGTTCGTCGGTCGCACCCCAGGTGGTGCCGGGCTTGATGCCGCCACCGGCCAAAAACACGCTGAACGACAGGATGTGGTGGTCGCGACCGGTCCCCTGCCCCATCGGTGTGCGGCCGAATTCGCCCCCCCAGAGGACGAGCGTGTCGTCGAGCAGGCCGCGGCGGGCGAGATCCTCGATGAGCGCAGCCGATGGCTTGTCGACCGCTGCCGCTCCATCCTTCATTCCCGGCTCGATGCTGCTGTGATGATCCCACGCGCGGTGGTAGAGCTGAATCATCCGCACGCCCCGCTCGGCGAGCCGGCGGGCGAGGAGACAGTTGGAGGCGAAGGAACCGTCGCCCGGCTGCTTCACGCCGTAGAGATCGAGCGTCTCCTGCGTCTCGCCACTGAAGTCGGTCAACTCCGGCACGCTCGCCTGCATCCGGAAGGCCATTTCATACTGGGCGATCCGCGTGGCGATCTCGGGGTCGTTCTGTTGTTCGGCGAGATACCCGTTGAGCCGGCCGATTTCTTCCACCACCTGCCGCTGGGTGCTCTGGCAGACGCCGGCCGGGTTGCCGATGTAGTGAACGGCGTCTCCCTTCGACTGAAACATGATCCCCTGAAACCGGCTCGGCAGCACGCCGCTCGACCACTGCCGCGCCGAGATCGGCTGCTGGCCATACTTGCCCGCCGACGTGAGCACGATGAAGCCCGGCAGTTCCTGCGTGGCCGACCCGAGGCCGTAGAGCAGCCAGGACCCCATGCTCGGCCGGCCCTTGATGATGGAGCCGGTATTCATGAAGGCATGGGCCGTGTCGTGGTTGATCTGCTCGGTCTGCATCGAGCGGATCACGCACAGACGGTCGGCCTGCGTGGCGATGTGCGGGAAGAGGTCGCTGACCTCGATGCCCGACTCGCCATGCGGCTTGAAATCGACGAACGATCCACGGGCCTTGAGCACCGTGTTCTGCAGCTGGGCGAGTTGCTGTCCCTTCGTGAACGACTCGGGAAAATCCTTGCCGTCGAGCGCCTTGAGCGTCGGCTTCCAGTCGAACGTCTCGAACTGTGACGGCCCCCCCGCCATGCAGAGGAAGATCACCCGCTTCGCCTTGACCGGAAAGTGCGGCTGCTTGAGCGCCCCATGCCAGTCGTCGGGCTTCGGCAGGCCGGCCGCCTTCGTGGCGACGCTCGCCGCCGCGTCATCGGCGAGCAGCGCCAGGGCCATGCCGCCGAGGCCGTAGGTGCTCTGCTGGAGAAAGCTACGGCGGGCAATCGTGGTTGGGTCGAGGGGGGGCGTCACAACTACTCTCCTGTGGGGCGCCGGCTCGGGGGCGGCAAAAGTCGCGTCGCGGGACCTAGAAGACTCGGTCCAATGCTCCTCGAGCTTTCGCCGACCCCCTCGCCTACGTTCGTTGGTTGATTGTCGTAGATGGGAACCGGCTCAGTAGCGGGTGATGACTTCCTGGGTGTTCAGGAGCACGCGGGCGAGTTGAGACCAGGCTGCGTGCTCGATCGGATCGAGGGGGGCCGGCGGGGCCAGGCCGACGGCGAGCGACTGCTGGGCGTCGGTCGGTGCCGCCTTGAACGCAGCCCGCTGCGCGGCGAGGAATGACGTGAGCGAGGCCAGTTCGCTGTCTCGTGGCTCGCGGTTCAGGGCCAGTCGGTAGGCGAGCCGGATTCGACTCGCGTCGTCATCGGGAGTTGCATCCTGCAACAGCCGCTGGGCGAACACCCGCGACGCCTCGACGAATTCGGGGTCGTTCAGGAGCGTGAGCGCCTGCTGTGGCGTGTTGCTCGGCGGCCGGGCGGCGGCGCACTCGTCGCGGGCCGGGGCGTCGAAATTCGCCAGCATGGGGTGGAGGAACGTCCGCTGCCAGTGCATGTAGAGGCCGCGGCGCCACTGGCGGGCGTCGGTGTCGGCCACATAGTCGCGGTCGGGGAACTGCAGCGACGCGTAGTAGCCGGCCGGCTGATACGGCTTCACGCTCGGCCCCCCGATCGCGTCGAGCTGGAGCAGCCCGGCGATCGCGAGGGCATTGTCGCGGACGAACTCCGCCTCGAGCCGGCGGGGGCTCTGCGAGGCGAGCAGCCGGTTGGCAGGGTCCACCGCCAGCGCCGCCGGCTGGAGCGAGCTCGACTGACGGTAGGTGCGGCTCGTGACGATCAGCCGGATCATGTGCTTGATGTCCCAGCCCGATTCGCGGAACTCGCAGGCCAGCCAGTCGAGCAGCTCCGGATGCGTGGGGAGTTCGCCCTGCGAGCCAAGGTCGTCCACGGCCGCGCTCAGGCCAGTGCCGAAGAACATCGCCCACAGGCGGTTCATGACGGCCCGCGGCGTGATCGGGTTGGCGTCGGACACGAGCCAGTTGGCCAGATCGAGCCGCGAGAGCCGCCGGTCGTCGGTACTCTCGATGCGGGCGGGGAGGAATGACGGCGTCGCGGGCAGCACCACGGGCCCGGTCTCGTCCTGCCAGTTGCCCCGGGGCAGGACACGAACGGAAAGCGGCTTCTCCGCCGCCTTCGTCACCATCGTCCAGGTCCGGCCGCCAAACAGGCCGCGGACTGTTGCAGCCAGCCCATGGGCTCGCGTGACAGCCGCGGCATCGTGGGCCGTGGAGAGCAGGAACACCGTCGTCGCGCGGGTGGCCTGAGCGGGAGACCGTGCGTCACGGGGTGTGGCGAGTGCGGCGAGATCGTCGGCCGCCGCCACGTCGAGCGGCTGCACACTTCCCAGCGGAGAGAAGGCAAGCGTGACGGGGAGCGTTCCCGCGCCAGTCACCGTGACTGCGATCCGGTCGCCCGGTGCAAGCGTGATCGGTTTCTCGATGAGCCACACCGCCGCGATGGCGTCGTCGGCAGCTGCCGTGGCGGGCAGTCGCCACTCCCCTGGGATGCCGGGCACTTCCCTGCCGCCGCGATGGATCGGCTGCTTGGCCGTGGCCTCGCCGACGCGCAGGGGAAGCCGGCGTGCCTTCCCTGCGGCATCGGTCACCTGGACCGCGAGCGAGATGGAACCGCCGAGGTTCTTGATGGGCTTGTCGGACTGGATGGCCGCCAGATCGATCGCGAGTTTCACGGCCGCCAATCCAGGCAGGCTGGCGGAGTCGAACACGACCTCCACGGCCTCCCCCTTCCCGAGCGGCTTCTCTGCCGCCACCGCGTTCATCGGCGAGATCACCGGCTTGCGGTCGGCGACCTCCTTGCCGTCTTTCGTGATTCGGGCCTCGACGGCCGCAGGCGCCAGCCAGCCATCGGCGCGGGACGCGAGGAACGGCGCGACCTGCTGCTCCCACGCGGCCTGGGCCTTCTGGGCGGCAGGATCGGCTGCGAGCCGCTTCGCGGCGTCGGCCAGATGCCGGTCAAGCTCCCCCTGCGCCCGCGCGAGCTCCCGCTTCAGCCACGGCGATTCCACCTCGATCTCCGGCGGAAACGGCGAGTCATTGTTGATCCCCACGAGCTCCGGCTCGGGCGTATAGCCGTAGTCGGCATACACGCCCCACTGCTTCACGTCGGCGAAGAAGGCCTGCAGCTCGTAGAAGTCACGGGCCGTGATCGGATCGAACTTGTGGTCGTGGCATTCGGCACAGCCGAACGTGCTCCCGAACCACGCCGCCGCGACCGACCGCACCCGCTCAGCGCCATACTTCGCCAGATACTCCTTCGGCTGCGCGCCCCCTTCGCGGGTCATCATGTTGAGGCGGTTGTAGCCGGTGGCCACGATCTGCTCGGTCGTCGGATTGGGCAGCAGGTCGCCGGCGAGCTGCTCGCGGGTGAACTGGTCGAAGCCCTTGCCGGAGTTGAACGAATTGATGACATAGTCGCGGTACGGGAAGATTCGCTGGTTCTGGTCGCCGTGGAAGCCGACGGTGTCGGCATAGCGGGCGATGTCGAGCCACCACACCGCCATCCGTTCCCCGAAATGCGGCGAGGCGAGCAGGGCATCGACGAGGGCCTCGCCGGAAGGCCGCGGCGTGGTGGCGGGGATCGCCGCCTCCGGTGGCAGGCCGGTGAGGTCAAGAGCGAGCCGCCGTTCGAGCACCTGGGGCGGCGCCTCCGGCGACGGCTTCAGCCCCTTGGCGGCGAGCTTCGCCTCGATGAAAGCGTCGATCGGATTCGTGCCGGCGGCTGCGGCGGGCACGGCGGGGCGAGTGAGCGGCGCGTAGGCCCAGTGGGGCTCGTAGATGGCCCCCTCAGCCACCCAGCGGCGGAGCAGCTCCTTCTGTGCGGCCGAGAGCGGCTTGTGGGCCGATTCGGGAGGCATCGGGTCGGCGTCGTCGAAGATCCGCTTGATGATCTCGCTCGCGTCGGGGTCGCCCGGCACGATCGGAATAACGCCGCTCTCCGTCTCCTTCAGGGCGGCCTCGCGAACATCGAGACGCATCCCCGCCTCGCGGGTATTGGCATCGTTGCCGTGGCAGTGGAAGCAGACGTCCGACATGATCGGCCGGATGTCGCGATTGAACGACACGGGCTCGACGCCGCGGCACGGCGAGGCGACGAGCGGCAGACCTGCGGCGAGAGCGAACCAGGCGGGGGGGCGAAAACGCATGGGCGGGGCCTCGGGGCGATGCATCTACGACCGAAAAGAGTATATCGTCCTCCACCAGACATGACGAAGGCCGAATCTCCCCCCCCCGGTCAAGGCACAAGCGGAAGCCGTTCAGTGTTCGCCCAGCCACACGACGTCAGTGCCGCGTTACGAAGAACGTACGTGGCAGTGATTCCGATCTCTGCCGAGCGAATTCCATGGCCCGGCCCGCCGCGGCTTCGGCTGCGACGACGGGCGCATAGTCCGTGAGGGCGATCCGGCCGGGGCCGACGATGCGGTAGCCGACGCCACTCCAGGTGACGCTCTGCGCGCGAGCGGCGGAGACGGCGGCCCAGGTGAATGCGGGGAGCGCGAGCGGGAGGGCGGCGAGCAGTCGCAGGCGGGTGAGCCAGTCGATCGCCGGCACGGCGATGCCCTGCCGCGCCGCGATGCAGCGGCTCACGGCGGCGTGGAGCCACTCGATGGCAACGAGGTTGCCGAGCGTCGTGATCACGAGCGCTCCAGCGAGCACGGCCGTTGCGACCGGCTGGCCTGTCCACGCTGTGTGGATGGCGACGCCGGTGATCACGAGGGCGACCGCATAGGCGACGACCGCGCCGCCGGCGATCAGCGGCCAGCCGGGGTGATAGAGCCGCGTCCAAAGGAGCTGCCGGCGAATGAAGCCGAGGCAGGAGTTCAGCGAGATGCCGTCGTGCGTGAGCAGCATGACCGCCGGCAGGCAGGCCAGCCGCTGGCCGCAGGCGTCGACTGCATGCCGCACGGTGGCGTCTTCCGTCGGCGAGAGCCGCAGGCAGGGGCGAAACTCCGGATGTTCGAACACCGCGCGGCGGAGGGCCAGCGATCCGCCCCAGGTCATGCCCCCGGCGTGCATCGGGATCACGCAGTTGGCGTTGTAGATGAAGCGGATGAGTGAGCCGAGGCCGGCGGCCGTGGGGTCATACCAGCGGTTGCCCGTGGCCATGCCGGTGACGCTGTCGAGCGTGGGCCGCACCATGTCCTTCAGCCACTGCGGATAGACCCGCGCGTCGGCATCCACGAGCACCGCCACTGCGATGCGGGCCGAGAGCAGACCGAGCGCCTGATCGACGGCGCTGCACTTGAGCGTGGCGTGCGGCGAGCGGTCCGCCAACACGTGCACCGCGCAGGCGATGTCGGGATGGGCGGCCCGCCACTGCTCCGCCACCGGCCGTGACGGATCGGTGGCATGGTCGATCACCACGTGGATCTCGACGTCGGGGTAGTCGACCGCCGCCAGGCGGTCGAGGCAATCGGCAAGCCCGGCCTCCGCGCCCCGCACGCAGAGAATGAGCGAGGCGGGGGGCCAGTCGCGTTCGATCGCCGGTGATGCGACCGCGATGTCGATCCGCCGCACATGTTGCGACACGGCCCGCCACTGTCCCGCGACGAGGCCGATTGTGGCGACGAGCACGAGCAGGGCGACCACCGTCATGGGGCATGCTCCACGATCAGGCGATTGTTCAGGCGGTGGCGAGCCGGGCGAACGGCAGGTCTGCGTGCCACGCACTGAAATAGGCCGAGCACTTGCCGTAGCTGTTGTCGAGCACCACGCTCGGCACGCCGAGCAGGCTGGCGAGGATGTGGCAGTGCATGCGGTTGGTGACCACCTGCCGGTGGTCGGCCACGAGCTGGGCCGCGCGAATCCCGCGTCCGCGGCAGAAGCCGAGCCAGTACCGGCTGGCATAGCCCGCCGGAATCATCTTGCCGAACAGATACCCGGTGGCGATCGCACCGAGCACGAAGAGCTGATGCTGCGGGTCGATGTCGTCCCAGTCCATGCCGCGGGGCAAGTCGCTTCCCGTGGGTGCGGTCCGCTCGCGGTCGCGACGCATGAAGTGGAGGACGTCGCGACGTGGCGCGGCTGGCAGGTCGCAGGCGAGCACGTCGGCGATCGGAAACAGAAAGGCGGCCATGTCGGGGGCGAGCTGCGGCTGGGCCCCGGCAAACGACTCGCGGGCGATCTCCAGGCTGCGGTGATCGCGGACAAAAAGGTGCAGGTCGCCGTGGCCCGCGAGCGCGGCGCTCGACTGCAGCAGCCGGGCGGGATCGCGGTAGTGGATCGTCTGCGGCAGCATCACGATCCGCTGGCGGGGATAGGCGGCCACCACCCGCTCGCGGAACCGCTGAAACCGGTAGATGTCGCCGAAGTTGCCGCCCCCCTGGCAGAGCAGGATCGTGTCGTCGGGCAGTCGCGGACACGTGAAGTTGTCGATGTGCCAGCGGCCGGCGACCTGGGCATCGATCGACTCGAGCCACCGCTCAGTGCCCAGCCAGATGAGATGGTCGCCCGTGTTGCCATGCACGGGATAGTCGAGTAGCACGACTGTCGCCGCCTGTGGCACGAGGGGGGCGAGCAGCCCGGCGAGCAGGGCCTGTTGCCCGGTCCAGAACGAGGCGAGCGCAGCGCGGTCGGGCGGCGCGAGCGAGCGGGCGGCGGAGACCGCGGCGTTCATGCGTGCACCCGGAGGTGGGCGATCTTCATCGAGGCCCGCAGCTCACGGCCGACCCCGGGAATGGCCTTCGCAAACCGCAGCCACCGCCAGCGGTGCGGATGCCGATCGACGAACGGCTGCTCGCTCACGAACTCGATCCGCGGATCCCAGCTTTCGAGTTCTTGGGCCGACGCGATGCCCCAGGCGAACGGCGCCCGCATCCGACGAAAGACGCGGTTCTTCGCCTGATAGCCCACGCAGGCCGGCGACGTGGTGTGGACGACGAGATCGGCGGGGGGGGGCCGGGCGGCGGTCTCCCCCAGCAGGGGACGCCCAACGGCTTCCGGGGAAAAGGGGGGGACACCCTCG
>JAPOJV010000195.1 GCA_029978085.1 bacterium | reverse complement strand
GCGTGTGGGAGTGAGCCCGGTCACGGTAGCCCGGTCACGGTAGCCCGGTCACGGTAGCCCGGTCACGGTAGCCCGGTCACGGTAGCCCGGTCACGCCGTGACCGGAATGCAAGTCACGGCGTGACTTGCCCACACCGGAATGCAAGTCACGGCGTGACTTGCCCACGGCCAGGCCTCCATAGCCCGGCGATGCCGGGCGGGGCTTTCACGCCACCCGCGCGGGCCGTACGCTTCCCCCATGCCCGCCCCCGCACCCGAGCCGCTTTCCCTGCCCCTCTCGATCTGGATCGTCAATCCGTTCGACGACATCCCGGGCGAAAATCTGCCGCCGATGCGGTATTGGTCGCTGGCCCGCGTGCTCGCCAGCCGCGGCCACGACGTCACCTGGTGGACCTGCACCTGGAGCCACCGCCGCAAGGCGATCCGTGCGGTCCCCCGCGACATCCGCGAGGACGAGAACTTCGGCGTGCGGCTGGTGGCCGTGCGGCCCTACGAGAAAAACGTGTCGCTAGCCCGGCTCGGCAGCCACCGCGACTTCGGCAAAAACTTTGAACGGCTCGCCAATGAGTCGATCGCCGCCGGCCAGATGGAGCGGCCCGACATCATCATCGCGAGCCTGCCGCCGCTGGAGAGCCCCACCGCCGCCCTGCGGCTCGCCCGTCGGCTTGACGCGACGCTCGTGGTGGACGTGCAGGACCTGTGGCCCGAGACGTTCGAGCGGCTCGTGCCCGGCCCGGCGTTCTTTCGCAGGCTCGTGACGCCGCTGCTTCTGCGGAAGATGCGGGCCACACGCCGGGCCGTCATCAATGCGGCGGATGCCGTGTCGTTTACCACGCACACCTACGCCGAGGCCCTGCACGGCGAAGTGGCTCCCGGCACGCCCACGCACGTCTGCTACCTCGGCGCTTATCCGCAGGAGTTTCCCGCGACGACGCCGCTGGTGAACCACGTGCCGCTGCTCGGTGGCATCGGCGAGGCGGCCGTGCCGCTGCAGTGCGTCTATTCGGGCTCACTGGAAGTGGGGCAGGATCTCGACGCGCTCGTGGCCGCGGCCCGGCAGCTCGCTGCACAGGGCACGGCCGTGACGATCCACGTGGCGGGTGCGGGACGGATGGAGCCGCTGGTGCGCCGCGCGGCCGACACGATCGGCGGTGCCTGTCACATCGAGATGCACGGTCTGCTCGGCCGGCACGACTACGTGAAGCTCCTCGCCTCGTGCGACGTCGGGCTCGTGCTCGTGCGGCCCGAGTCGCAGGTGGTGGTGCCCAACAAGGCCTGCGACTACGCGGCAGCCGGGCTCGCCCTGGTCAACTCGCTGCCGGGGGAGCTCGAGCGGCTGATCGAAACGCACGCCGCGGGTCTCGCCTACACGGCCGGCGACGGCCACTCGCTCGCCGAGGCGATCACGAAGCTGGCCACCGACCGGCGGCTGCTGAAGGACATGCGGTCCAACGCCCGCCGGCTCGCCGCCGCCGAATTCGACCGCGAGCGGATCTACCCGCGATTCGCCGACTGGCTCGAATTGCTGCCCTAGGGCTACGTGGACAAGTCACGCCGTGACTTGCGAAAGCCAGCCGGTCACGGCGTGACCGGGCTACTTTTTCGCTTGTATCCCCGAATTCTGACGTTGTCTCGCGCCGCCGGCCCCTTCATCATGGGGCGACATCTCCCCCCGCGCGACAGCCATGGCAGACGCCCACTCCCACCACCCCACGAAGCGGCCCTGGCAGCGGCTCTCGGAAGCCTTGCGGCTCGAGCGGGCCGACGTGCTCACGATCGCGGCCTTCGCCGTGGCCACTGGCGTGCTTTCGATCGTCACGCCGGCCGCCATCGAGGCCCTCGTCAACACCGTGGCCTTCGGCATCCAGCTCTGGCCGGTGATCGTGCTCTCGCTCGTGATGTTCGCCTTCCTCGCGTTGCAAAACGCCCTCAAGGCCCTGCAGCTCTACGTGGCCGAACTGCTCCAGCGGCGGATCTTCGTCCGCACGGCCGACGCCTTCGCAGAGCACTTTGCCCGAGCCGAGATCGAGTCGTTCGACGGCCGCAATCCCACCGACGTGGTGAACCGCTTCTTCGAGGTGGCGTCGGTGCAGAAGGCGATGGCCACCCTGCTCGTGGACGGCGTGGGCGTGGCGATGATCACGATCGTGGGCCTCGCCGTGCTCGCCTTCTATCACCCCTATCTGCTCACGTTCGCCGCCGTGATGGTGGCCCTCGTGCTCTTCCTGCTCTTCGCCCTCGGCATCGGCGGCGTGCGGACGAGCATCGCCGAAAGCTACGCGAAGTTCGACGTGGCCGCCTGGCTCGAAGAACTCGCCAAGTGCCCCCACACGTTCCGGTTCGGACGTGGCGGCGCGCTCGCCTTCGAGCGGGCCGACGCCCTCGCCGACGCCTACGTGACCGCCCGCCGCCGGCATTACAGCGTGGTCTGGCGACAGACGATCTTCGCGCTCCTGCTCGAGGCGGTGGCGAGCACCGTGCTCCTCGGCCTCGGTGGGTGGCTCGTGATCCAGCGGCAGCTCACACTCGGCCAGCTCGTGGCCGGCGAGCTGCTCGTGACGCTCGTGCTCACCGCGATCTCGAAGGTCGGCAAATACATCGAGGCCTTTTACGACCTCCAGGCCTCGCTCGACAAACTCGGCGTGCTCGACCAGCTGCCCTTGGAGCGGGTCGGGGGCGAGATGCTCCCTGCCAGCAGTGAGCCGATGGAGGTGCGGGCCGAGGTGACGTACGGCGGCCGCCCGCTGAAGCTCCTGGACGTGAAGCCGGGCGAGCGGGTGGGCGTGTATGGGCCATCGGGCAGCGGCAAGACGTTTCTTCTGGAGACGCTCGCGCTCCTGCGAGTGCCCAAGGAGGGTCTGCTGGAATTCGACGGGCTCGACGCCCGGTCGCTCGACCGATCTGCCACGCGTCTGCAGCTCGCCTACGTGGGGCAGGCCGAGATCTTCGCCGACACCGTGGCCGAGAACATCCGCGTGGGCCGGGCCGATCTGTCCGCCGCCGACGTTCGCCGCGCCCTGGACATCGTGGGTCTCGCCGACGACGTGGCCCGCCTGCCGCAGGGCGTGGCCACGCCGATCGCGTCCGACGGTCGGCCGCTTTCGGCGAATGCCGTGTCGCGGCTGTCCATCGCCCGGGCCATCGCAGGCAAGCCGCGGCTCCTGCTCATCAACGGGATGCTCGACGCCCTCGACCTCTACGACTGCCCGCAGCTGATCGATTCGCTCTTCGACCGCTCGGCCCCGTGGAGCCTGGTGGTCGTGACGTCGCGGGATGATATCAAGAAGCGGTGCGACAGACTGGTGGAGTGGTCATGATGGCGCATGATGCGACCCATTCCGGCGCGAAGCCGATGAAGTCGGCGGTGAGCCGCGCGGCCACGCCGCGGGGCGTGAAGGTCGTCGCGCGGCTGCTCCTGCTCACGTTTTTGGCCACGCCCTTCGCCCTGGCCCTCGTGCCCTGGCAGCAGACGGTGCAGTGCCGCGGCAACGTGGTGGCCTATTCGCCGACGGAACGCACGCAGGTGCTCACGGCCCGCGTGTCGGGGCAGGTGCGGACGTGGCACGTGGTCGAGGGCACTCGCGTGAAGGCGGGCGACCCGATCGTGGACATCGAAGACAACGATCCGGAACTGGCCGGGCGACTCGACCAGCAGCGGGAGTTCCTCATTGATCGACTCGGCGCAGCTCGCGAAGAGGTGACCGAACTGACCGCCGCCACCAAGGCCCAGGAGGCCGCCCGCGACGCGGCCGTGAAGGCGGCCCAGGCCAACCGCGAGGCGGCCCAGCGGGCCATCTCGATCGCCGAGCAGACGCGGGCCAACATGTCGTTTGCCCAGACGTTCGAGAAGAACCGCTCCGAGACGTTCGAGGATCTGTTCACGAATCCCAAGTTCGGCGGCCTCACCAGCCGACTGGAGCGGGACGAAGCCCGGATGCGCGCCGACCGTGCCCAGACCGACATCGACAAGGCCGAGGCCGAGATCCAGCGGGCTCAGGCCGCGCTGCTCACCCAGGAGGCGCTGCTGCTGCAGGCCGACGCGACCGGCCTCTCCGCGATCGCCGTGGCCCGCAGCAACCTGCGGAAGGCTGAGCAGAATCTCTTCTCGATCGAGCGCGACATTCAAGACATCGACAACCGTATCGAGCGGTTCAAGGCGCGGAAGATCGTGGCGCCGTGCGACGGCGTGGTGT
Organism: bacterium; assembly: GCA_029978085.1. Classification (GTDB taxonomy): domain Bacteria; phylum Planctomycetota; class Planctomycetia; order Pirellulales; family UBA1268; genus QWPN01. Next base: position 230 of record JAPOJV010000195.1, on the reverse strand, counting down.
TTCGCGTGGCGGCCAACGTGGGACAGGGCGGGCAGTACGTGAAGGAGGGGGAGGATCTCTGCACGATCGTGCCCGACACCAACGACCGCGTGGTGGAACTCTTCCTCGACGGCCTCGACGCGCCGCTCGTGCTCGCCTTCGCCGACCGGACCGGCTCGATGCCGCATGTGCGGCTGCAATTCGAGGGCTGGCCGGCAGTGCAGTTCTCGGGCTGGCCCGAACTGGCCATC
>JAPOJV010000035.1 GCA_029978085.1 bacterium | reverse complement strand
CGGCCAGCCGAGCGGCTCCCAGACCGCGGCCACGACCGAGAACGGCGTCTACGACCTCACGGCCCTGACGGCGGGCACGCTGCCGACGAGGAATGCCGTGAACCCCAACACGGCTGCGGCCCCGACCTTCTTTCTGCCCACGGAAGACCAGTGGTACAAGGCGGCCTTCTATGACCCCGCCCTGCGGAAAGGCCGCGGCGGCTACTTCACCTACGCCACCCGCAGCAACGCCACGCCCGGTAACGTGATCGGCGACGCGGCCAACCAGGTGAACTACATCTTCACCACCGGGGCGATGACGGTCACGCAGCAGCCCACCATCGACCCGACGCAGAACTACCTCACGAACGTCGGGGCCATGCGGGCCAGCCCGAGTTCCTACGGCACGTTCGACCAGAACGGCAACGTCTGGGAGCTGACGGAGTCGGCGGGGATGACGGGTGGGACGGCGATGCTCCGCGGCGGCGCCTGGACGTCGTTCACGTCGTACCTCTCCTCGGGCTACCGGCTCGGCGTGGCGTCGGAGGGTGTCGGCTCGAATGCTGGCTTCCGGCTGGCAGCGCTGTCGGTGGCGGCCAACCCGGTCGTGATCGACCTCGTGCCGGTGGGCGATGCGGGGAACGCCGTGGATGCCACGACCGGCTTCGGGGCGGTCGCCGCCGAGTATGCGATCGCGAGGACAAGCATCACCATCGGGCAGTACGTCACCTTTCTCAATGCCGTGGCCAGAGCCGACCGGCACGGGCTCTACGACACGAGCATGTCCACCGATCTCGCCGTCGCCGGCATCACCCGGGTCGGGCGACCGGGCTGCTACTCCTACAGCGTCATGAACAACGACGGCTCCGCGGCCAACCGCCCGATCACCTACGTGAGCTGGTTCGATGCGGCCCGGTTCGCCAACTGGATGGCCAACGGCCAGCCCTCCGGCAAACAGAATGCCCGCACGACCGAGAACGGCGCCTACAACCTCGCGAAGGCGACCGGCGGGAAGGCCGTGCCCCGCAATGCGATCAATCCCAACACCCGGGCCGCGCCCACGTTCTTCATTCCCACCGAGAACGAGTGGTACAAGGCGGCCTACTTCACGCCCGACAAGGGAGGCTCACCCGGCTACTATCTCTACGCGACGCAGCAGGACATCGCGCCGGCGAACAACCCAGCCGCCACCAGCGGGCCGATCGCCAACTATCTCGTGGGCCCCATCTACAGCGTCACGCAGTCGGCGGTCTTCTCGCCTACGCAGAACTACCTGACCGACGTGGGGGCGTTCGCCACGAGCGGTAGCTACTACGGGACGTTCGACCAGAACGGCAACGTCTATCAGTGGAACGACCTGTCGGGAGCGGCGGGCAAGTTCCGCGGTCTCCGTGGCGGCTTCTGGGCCGGAGGTGCAGTCACGCTCCAGAAATCCACCTTCACGCAGGCGACGGCGACCCGGCAGGCGAACGATACCGGCATCCGCCTCGTCGGAACGCTGTCCGTGCCGTGATCCAGCCTGTCCGGATCGCGGAGCGGCTCGGTTCTACGGACTATTGCGCGCGCGGAGCGTGTCGCTCGGCCGCTCGCCGAAGCGGGCGGTGTATTCCGGGATCAGCGTCGCCATGCGGGTGAGGCCGCATGTGGCCGCGATCCCCCGGACGGTGTCACCCGGCTGCGCGGCGAGCAGTTTCGTTCGGACGAGATCGAGCCGCCGATCGCGGACCCACTGCATCGGCCCGATCCCAAACCGCTTCTGGAACACGTGCTGGATCGCCCGCGCAGTGCGGCCGCTCCATGCCTCCATGTCCGCGAGCGTGACCCTGCCGGCCAGGTTGGCTTCGATCCGCTCGAGCAGCTGCTCGAGATCGAGCCCGCGGTTGTGCCTGCCCTCCCAGTCCTGTTCGAAGCAGATTTCCGGCCGGAGCATCATCACGGCCGTGCGGAGCAGGAGATCGTCGAATCCCGCGGCGACCAGCCGGTTCGCGTCGCAGTCGAAGGCGTCGATCGTGCTGCAGAGCGACCGGATCACCGGCAGCCAGTTCATGCCGCGCACCTGCAGCGGCACGATCCGCGATTGCGACAGTTCGAGTGCGTCGAGGCTCGCGTGCTTGAGCCCGGTCATGCCGGCGGCCGTCTTCGTGACCGCCGTTTCGACCATGTCGAGTCGCAGAAACGCTCCTCCTGACGACTCGGCCTCGATCTTTTCGCCGGCGGGAATGAAAAAGGCGTGGTGCGGTGCCGCCCAGCGATACGCCTCGCGGCCGGAGCGAACCACCGACGCCACGTCGCCGAACGGGATCACGAGCGTCAGCCGTCGACTGCAGTGGTCGGTGGCCTTCGGTGTGCCTGATCCGGCCACGAGGCTCACGCCGGGCAGAGCCACGTTCTTCAGCAGGATCCGAAAAGCATCGGGATCCCCGATCGCGCCGAATCGTGACGGGGCATCGGGGAGGCGGGTCAAAAACTCGCCGCACGACGCCTCGCACGTGAACAGCTTCGCGGTCGCCAGGCCGAACGGCACGGCGGGAAGGTCACCGAAACTGGCGGTCGGAAACGGCATAGGGCAATGTTCTATCGGGTGGTTGGGCTTCGCCGCTCACCGTCATCATGCAGAAACCGACAAAATTCGCAGCATTCCGGCCGCGATGCGCGAAAAGCACGCCCGATGCACGAAAAGCGCAATCGCGAAATGGCTGGGGCGGCAGGCCGATCCATCGCCACATCAAACGAGGATCGGTGTGATTCGAACCCACGACCAAGGGATTACGAGTGGAGACGAGCCCGAGGAATAGGTCACGGTCGTATCGCGGTCATGCGAATTCTTCGGGAACGGCGCATGTCGTACGGCGCAGGATTGTGGCGCCAAGAGGGCGTTTGCTAACAGTTGTGCTAACAGTGCCGAGGCTGGCCTGCGCCGCCGTCAGACCGCCTCGCGGATGACGTCCAGATAGGCCCGCCAGACCCGGGAGTAGGCGCAGCCCCAGGCCTCGTCGTGACAGGCCCGCTCGAATTCCACAGGGTCGGTGTCGGGCGCGTTGATGAGCCGATCGATGGCGAAGTTCCAGGCCAGCGCGTGCGCCCATTCGTGGCAGAGCACCTCGACGGCCTGCGGCTCGCCCATCCCGTCGTTGAGAAGGACCACGAACCGCTTATCGCGTCGACGACACTCGCGCGCTACCTTGGAGCATATGGACACACCGCAACCACCAGCGCGAAACACCGACGCCAACATCCGCAAGGCCGCCGAGGCGATTGCAGGCGGGCTCTGGGCCGCGTAGTCACGCAGCCGCCACTGAGGCCCTCCACACGCGACCTGGGCCCCGTTCGCACTTCGGGGCTGACATGGGCGCCCGGGTAAAGCCGGCACGTCAATAAACATGCCGCTTCATTCACAGCAATGGAGTTCGCTCCAGCCAGCATGGGATCGGCTCTGGCAGCGGGGCTGCGGATACCGAGTTGAATCGCCGCCGCAGGATGCAGGACACTCAGGCTTCCCGTTGGCAGCGAGGCTTGTCGGACCATTTCAATTCGTGAGAGGAAATCCCATGCAGCCCCAGACCCTTCGAGAAGTCGCCGGGCTCGGCACCGCGCCCGCCCGCCTTCAGGATTCGGCCCTGATCATGGTCGACCTACAGAACACCTACCGGGAGGGCGTGATGCGCCTCGCCGGGGTGGAGGAGGCGCTCGCGCAAGCCCGTCGGGTGCTCGACCGAGCTCGCGAACTCGGCCGTCCGGTGATCCACATCCGCCACGATGCCGGAGTCGGCTCGCCCTACGACGTGACCGCACCGATCGGCCAGATTGCCGACCCTGTGGCACCCTTGGCCGGCGAGATGGTGATCACCAAGCAATATCCCAACAGCTTTCTGCACACGCTGCTGGACGAGGAACTCAGGCGACTCGGCATCGACAACGTGGTGTTGGCCGGTTTCATGACCCACGCCTGCATCAACTCGACCGCTCGCGGGGCGTTCAATCTTGGCTATCACGCCACGATCGTGGCCAACGCCACAGCGACCCGCGATCTGCCGGCCGCCGGTGGCGGAGTCGTGACGGCCGAACATGTGCAGGCGGCAAGCCTGGCCGCGGCGGGTGATATTTTCGCGGTGATTGTGCCGGGGCTCGAAGAGATTGGTTGAGTGTGTGGCGATCCTGAGACAAGGTGACTGCCGAAAGGGAGCCTTCATGACGGCCGATGCACCAGAAGGGCGAGCGGGCGCGGGCATCTGCGGGCCTTCCGCGACGCTGACTCGCTGCTATTGGCAGGCGCGGTATGACCAAGGACAGACGGGATGGGACCGTGGCGGCGCAAGCCCTACGCTTCTGCGGTGGCTCGCCGCGGGTGACCTTAAGGCCTGCCGGATTCTCGTCCCGGGCTGCGGTCGGGGGCATGAGGTCGTGGCTCTGGCCAAAGCTGGTTTCGATGTGACTGGCATCGACTTCGCGCCCGCTGCCGTTGCGGCTGTTCAAGCGCAATTAGCCAGCGAGGGGCTGATTGCGGAGGTCGCACAGTCCGATCTCTTTGCATACCAGCCTGACCAGCCTTTCGAGGCGATCTACGAGCAGACCTGCCTCTGCGCGTTGCCGCCGGAGCAGTGGGCGGGGTACGAACAGCGGTTGGCCATGTGGCTCAGCCCGGGAGGCCGTCTGTTCGCAGCCTTCATGCAGACGGACTCAGCCGACGGACCGCCCTTCGCCTGTCCCCCTGACGCCATGCGGCGATTGTTTGCCGCTGATCGCTGGGAGTGGCCGGATCGGCTCGAGCCCCAAGAGCACCCCACAGGGCTCGTCGAACTGACAGGTGTGCTACGGCGTCGGTAAAGCGGTCCATCACGTCAACGGAACTCGCTATGCCGACTTGATGGGGGCGAGGGTGCCGTCATTGGCGTTGCACTGGGCCGCGCGCGAAGCCGCCGCTCGAAGGGGGGCAACATTTTCGCAGCATCTGCGGTGAAAAGGCGGTGCCCAGTACGCCCATTCAGCCCACCTTCCTCAAGTACATATATGCACCTTGACGAATATAGAGGGCAGGTGGTGAGATCGTAGCCGTCAGCGACTCGCACCAAGGAACCCTGCCATGCTCCAACGACTTCCGGCTCTCACCGTCGTGCTGTGGACGGTCTGCCTTGCGCTCTCCTTTGGCGAGCCGGTGCGGGCCGCCGAGGCCCGCCCAAACCCGTGGCCAACCGGCAGTAGCCCCGGGCTCACCGCATTGGCCAAGGCGGCTGAGCAGAATCGCTACGCCTACGTGTTTTTTTGGAAGACCGAAGGCGAAGCCACGCAACGCAAGCGTGAGGTGTTCGATGCGGCGCTGGCGACACTCGGCGATCGGGCAGACGCCATCAGCGTGTGCGTCGCCGCCCCCGAAGAAAAGCCCACCGTTGATGCCTTCAAAGTCTCTCGCGCGCCCATGCCTTTGGTGCTCGCCATTGCCCCTAACGGCGCTGTCACCAAGGCATGGCCGCTTGATTTCCAGGCCGCAACGGCCGGCGAAGGCATCGTGAGCGACGGCGCGGCGTCGTGCATGAAGGCTCTCCAGGGCAACAAGATCGTGCTCGTGAGCGTGCAAAACTCCATGACGTCGCACGCCGGCGAGGCTCTCGAGGCTGCGGCCGGATTCCTCGCCGACCCACGGTTCGCGCAGGCGGCGGAGGGCGTCGTGCTCGACCCCGCCGATCCAGCGGAGGCCACGTTCCTGGCGAGCCTCAAGGTGTCGCCGACGACCGACAAGGCGATCACCGTGCTGCTCGCGCCGCCAGGCAATCCCGTGGCCACCTTCGTCGGCGCCGTATCGACGGCGACCATCGTGGCCAAGGTCACCGACGCCAAGAGCGGCTGCTGCCCCGACGGGAAGTGCGGCCCCGGCCAGTGCTGTCCGGGCGGGAAATGTGGCCCCACTCAGAAATCGTCCGCGAAGGGAGTCTCCAAATGAATCTCGGTTCCCTGGTCTGGAGGGAGTTGCTCGAGCGGAAGGCCCAAATGCTGACGGTGGCCTTCGGGATCATCCTTGGCATCACCACGCTGATCGCGATCCGCACCATCTCCTTCTATTCGGAGAAGGCGGTGGCCCGCGAACTGGACAGCCTCGGAGCCAACGTGCTCGTACTACCGAAATCGGTGTCGCTCCAGGACTACTACGCCGCCGACATGCACGACGAAGTGATTCCGGAAGAGTACGTGATGCGGCTGACCATGTCGGACCTGCAGGGCGTGGACAACCTGTCGCCGAAGCTCTGCGTGCCGGTCACGATCGCTGATCGGAAGTATTCGCTGACCGGCATCCTGCCCAAGAGCGAGTTTCAGGCGAAGGCGGCCTGGGCCGGGGCGGGGATCTTTTCGCGGCCGATCGGCTGCGGCGCCATCGACATGGGTGACGCGCCGCCGGAGGAAGACAAGAAGACGCTCGCACGGAAGCGAGTCATCAAGGACCTCGCGGCCGACGAGATCCTCATCGGAGCGGACGTGGCGGCCAGGCAGAAGATCAGCGAGGGAGACTCACTCACGCTGCTCGGGCAGGTGTTCACTGTCGTCGCGGTGCTCCCTGAGACAGGCACCGTCGACGATTCCCGGATCTTCGCCCATCTCCATACCGTCCAAGACCTCTCCAAGTCGGGCGAAGTGGTGAACTGCATCGAGATCGTCGGCTGCTGCAAGGAGATCGCGGCGGGCCTCGTGGAGGGCGTGAACACGCTCCTTCCCGATGCCAAGGTCGTGACGGTCAAACAGGTTGTCGACACGCAGATCACGCTCAACCGGATGATGGAGCGGCTGTCGCAGATCTTTCTGGCGATCATCGTGCTGGTGGGGGGCGCGGGGATCGCCAATGCGATCTCGGCCAACGTCTCCGAGCGGCGCCGCGAGATCGGCACGCTCATGGCGCTGGGCGCCGAATCGTGGCTGATCCAGCGGATCTTCCTTTCCAAGGCGCTCCTGCTTGGGCTCATCGGCGGGGGGGGCGGTTACGTAATCGGCACCATCCTCGCGGTGACGCTCGGGCCCAGGCTGGCGGGTGTTCCCGTCATGCCTATGCCGGGGCTGGCACTGTGGGCCCTCGTGATCTCGGTGGGCGTCGCCCTGGCGGCGAGTTTCATTCCGGCCTGGCGAGCGTCACAGCTCGATCCGGTTGCCACCTTTCGGGAGACCTGAACCATGCTCCGCATGGAGAACGTGACCAAGACGTATCAGCTGCGGCGGCAGCCCGTGACAGGGCTCGACCAGGCCACGATGAAGATTGAAAAGGGCGACTTCGTGTCGCTCGTGGGGCCCAGCGGCAGCGGAAAGAGCACGCTCCTGTTGATGCTCGGCGGCATGCTCTCGCCCACGTCGGGACGCGTGCTGCTCGACGGCCACTCGCTCTACGAGCGGTCGGCCAATGAGCGGGCGCGGCTGCGGAAGCGCTATATCGGCTTCGTGTTCCAGACCTTCAACCTCGTGCCCTACCTGACGGCGATCGAAAACGTGCAGGTGCCGCTTTACCTGGGTGGCGTTCCCCGCGGGGAGCAACGGGACCATGCCGCGGCCATGCTCGAGCGGGTCGGCCTGGGAAACAGACTTGACCACAAGCCCACGGAACTGAGCGTGGGCCAGCAGCAGCGGGTGGCGCTTGCCCGGATGCTGGCCAACGACCCGGCGGTGATTCTCGCCGACGAGCCGACCGGCAACCTCGACCCCGAGACAGCCGCGCAGGTGATTGGCTTTCTCGAGGAATTCAATGCAGAAGGTCGCACGATCGTCATGGTCACCCACGACCCCCGGGCGGCCCAGCGGGCCAAGCGGGTCGTCCGCCTGGTCGAAGGCAGGCTGGTTGGTGAAGCCGGGCTGACCGTGCACGCGGAAGCCACGGAACGTGTCGTTGCCTGATTCGGCGTCTTCGGGAAGGATACGCACCCGGATGGGAATGTCCCCGACTCACACGGAAGAGGTCGGCGATGGCGAAGAAGCAGAGCGAGTGCTGCGACGGCGACTGCGGAACCGCGACGATGCGACAGGCGACCTGTCCGCCGGGCGACGCCGGCGTCGATGCGATGTTCAAGGCGTTCTCCGATGTGACCCGCCTGCGGATCCTCCACCTCCTGCTCGCCGGCGAGATGTGCGTGGGCGACTTGGCGACGATCGTGGAGGCGACTCAACCGAGGGCATCGCAGCATCTGGCATGCCTGCGGGCGGCCGGGCTCGTGACCTGCCGGCGCGAGGGGCTGTGGAGCTATTACTCGCTCGCCCGCCCCACGACGACCTTCCACAAGAAGCTTCTCGAATGCCTGCGGCACTGCTTCTCGGAAGTGCCGGAGCTTCAAGCCGACGACCGCCGCGCCGCAAAACTGGCGAAGGCGGCGCCCTGTTGCCCGCCCGCCTCGCCGCGTCGGCGCACGCCCAAAGCCAGTCGCTAGCGGCGAGCACTCGCGGCCACATTGTTGGCTCCGCCGCGGACGAGCTCGATGAGCCGTTCGCTCCCGACTGGCTCGCGGGCGACCCACGGAATGATCGCGGCCCGGGGAACACTGCGGACGACCCGCTCGATGTGAGGCAACTCCTGTCGGGCCCTGGCCACGAGCAGCGGATCGCGGGGCGATGCCGCGGCGAGCGACGAGTTCACCACCCACGCCCACGGCTCGATGCCTGCCCGACGCAGATCGGCCTCGAGCGCCTCCGCCTCGAGCACCGGTGTCGTCTCCGGCAGCGTGACGATCACCATCTTCGTCTGCGTTGGGTCCTGCAGCCGCATCATGGGCGTCACCACCCGCACATTGGGGCTCGTGTGCCTCACAACGTCGCGGTGGTAGGCCCCCGTGGCATCGATCAAGAGCAGCGTGTGGCCGGTCGGCGCCGTATCGACGATGACGAACTTCCGTCGCGATTCCTGCATGACGCGGGAGAGGGCCTGGAAGACGGCGATCTCTTCCGTACAGGGCGAGCGGAGGTCTTCTTCCAAGAGCGCACGGGCATGCTCGTCGAGCTCGGCGCCCTTGGTCGCCAGCACGTGCTCGCGATACCGGTTTCGCTCGGCCTCCGGATCGATCCGATCCACGATGAGGTGCGAGGCGAGGCTTGCCGGCAGGGCAGCCTCGAGGGTCATCGACAGGTGCGCTGCCGGATCGGTGGTGGTGAGATGCACGTCGTGGCCGCGGGATGCAAGTTCCACGGCGATAGCCGCCGCGACCGTCGTCTTGCCGACACCACCCTTGCCGAGCACCATCACCAGGCCGTGGCCCTCCTGCTCAATCTGATCGGCGAGCGTCGCCAGCGGCGGCAGCGAGGGCAGTTCGCCCGGCTCATCGGCTGGAGGAGTCGCGAGCAACTCACCGGGGGGAGCCACCAGGGCCCGCAAGGCCGCGACGCCGACCATGTTTCGCGGCTGCAGCGACACCCGCTCCTGTGGCAACAGCCGCAAGGCCTCGGCTATGCCCTCCAGGGCCTGTGCCTCACGAGCGCGGAGCGCTGCGGCGAGCGGATCCTTCGCTTTCGAGTCGGGCAGCATGCCGTTGATCACGAGCCGTTGGTTCGTGATGCCAAGGGCCGCGAGTTCACTGCTGGTCCTGTCTGCTTCGGCCAAGGCGGCCCGCTGCGGACGGGCCACGAGCACCATCGTCGTCGTTGCCCCGTTGGCGAGTTCGGCGACGGCGCGGGCGTATTGCTGCCGTTGCTTGTCGAGCCCCGACAGCGGCCCCAGACACGACGCCCCGGACTGGTTCGACTCGAGAAAGTTCGACCAGGCCGTCGGCAGCTGCAGCAGCCGCAACGTGTGCCCGGTGGGGGCCGTGTCGAAAATGACATGGTCATACCTGCCCGTCGCCAGGCCGTCGGTGAGCAGGCCAGTGAACTCGTCGAAGGCGGCGATTTCGGTGGTGCAGGCGCCGGAAAGCTGCTCCTCCATGCCCTTCAAAGCGTCTGGAGGCAGAATGCCCCTCACCGGTCCGATGACGCGATCGCGATAGGTCTGGGCGGCGGTTTCCGGATTGATGTTGAGGGCGTCGAGCCCCGGCACGCCGTCGATGGGCGTCGGCACCTTCTCGCCGATCGACACCCCGAACACCTGGCCGAGATTGGAGGCTGGATCGGTGCTCACGAGAAGCACCTTGCGGCCACGATCGGCGAGCGTGACCGCCGTGGCGCAGGCGAGCGATGTTTTGCCCACGCCCCCCTTGCCCGTGAAGAACAGCAATCGCGTGGGATGAGCGACGAGTTCCATAAATACTCTCCAGTGATTCCTGTCGACACGATCGTGCGTCAGCAGCACGATGATCCAGACGTGTCGCCGGTTGCCGGGCCTTCACAGCAGCCGGTCTTCATCACCGATAGTTCCGGCAGCGTCGTGCATCGCACGCCCGCCCAGCCTGCCAGTTCAGTCCGCGTGGGATACGTGCCTCGGCTGACAACGTTTCCGTCGACGGCCACCACGGGCAGGCAGGCCGCGCCGTGGGCGTCGAGTTCACGCCGCACCAGTTCACTTCCGGCGAACGCCTCCGGCTGCTGGGCCGGATTGAGCCGCTCCACCTCGACTCCCTGGCGCGAGAGCCAAAGGAGATCCGCTGAAAACCGCACGAGCACCGGATCGACCTCCGGCCCGCACACGCCGTTGGAGCAGCACATCGGCTTGTCAAAGACGCTCACCTTCGACATCGCACACCTCCTTTTCGATTCCTCCATCATATCCCCCGCCACGCTCCCCCGCACTGTTCGCACGCCTCTCCGTAGGATGTTTCCATGACACATGACACGCCCGCCGCAGCGCCTCCAGGCGGCATCGGCTTCTTTGAGCGCTACCTCACCCTCTGGGTATTTCTGTGCATCGTGGCCGGGATCGCACTTGGCCGGGTCGCGCCGGACCTCGCCACGTCGCTCGACAGGATGTCCATAGCCGTCGATGGAGCGCCGGTCATCTCGATCCCGATCGCCATCTGCCTGTTCTTCATGATGTATCCAATCATGGTGAAGATTGACTTCGCGGAAGTCCTGCAGGCAGGGCAGTCGCTGCGACCAGTCCTCCTCACGCTCGTTGTGAACTGGGCCATCAAGCCGTTCACGATGTACGCGATCGCCATGTACTTTCTTGGCTCGCTTTTTCTGCCTTACATCGGCCCAGCTGCCGTGGACCATGTATCCACGCCTCTGGGCATGAATCTCGATGTAGGGCAGGCATACGGTGCCGGCACGGTCGTGCTCCACGAGGGCGTGAAGATGCTCGAAGTGCCGCTATGGCGGAGCTACCTGGCCGGCTGCATCCTTCTTGGAATAGCGCCATGCACGGCGATGGTGCTCGTCTGGGGCCACCTCGCCCGGGGCAATGCCGGCCACACTTTGGTGATGGTCGCCATCAACTCGCTCACGATGCTCGTGCTCTACGGCGCCTTGGGGGGCCTGCTCCTGGGCATGGGCAGGCTCCCGGTGCCCTGGCGGTCGCTGCTGCTCTCGATCCTCGTTTACGTAGCGCTCCCGCTCGTGGCGGGAATCGTGTCCCAGCGATGGATCGTGCGCTCCTTCGGCCGCGCGTGGTTCGAGGATCGGTTCCTGCGCTGGCTACAGCCCATCACGATCACGGCGTTGCTCGCGACGCTCGTGCTGCTCTTCTCCTTCAAGGGCGACACGATCGTCGCCAACCCGCTCACGATCCTGTGGATCGCGATCCCGCTGTTCATTCAGACCGTGCTGATCTTCGCCGTGACCTATGTGCTGGCCAAAGTGCTCGACTTCACGTACGAGAATGCCGCTCCGTCAGCCATGATCGGGGCGTCGAACCATTTCGAAGTGGCGATCGCGACGGCGGCGATGCTTTATGGCCTCGCGTCCGGGGCGGCACTCGCGACCGTCGTCGGTGTGCTCATCGAGGTGCCCGTAATGCTGATGTTGGTCCGGTTTTGCCTGCGGACACAGAACTGGTTTCCTCACGACGCACCAGCTCATCCCACCGTCGACTGACGACCGCCACGAACCCATGGAGATTCAGAGCATGAAAAAGTCCCTGTTCGTCTGCATCCACAACAGCGCCCGCAGCCAGATGGCTGAGGCATTTCTCAACGCCCTCGACCAGGAACTGTTCGAGGCGGAGAGTGCCGGCCTCGAGCCCGGCACGCTCAATCCGCTGGTCGTCGAGGCGATGCGCGAGGTGGGCATCGACATCTCGAAGGCCAAGACAAAGAGCGTCGCGGAGATGCTCGCCCGCGGCCCAGTGTTTGACTACGTCATCACTGTGTGCGACGAGGCAAGTGCCGAGCGGTGCCCTGTGTTTCCGGGGCCCGCCACACGGCTCCACTGGGGTTTTCCCGACCCCTCCGCGCTAACGGGCTCGAACGACGAGCGGATGGCCGCCGTCCGTACCATTCGTGATCAGATTCGGACGAGGGTTGCAGACTGGTGCCGTGAGATGCGCGCGTCGTGACCGGGCTCCACACCAGCATCACTCCGGCCGGCTCAGAACGAGCGACACATTGTGTCCACCGAACCCGAAGTTGTTCGACATGATGACGCGCGCCTTCATGTCGCGAGCCGCCCGCGGCGTATAGTCGAGATCGCATTCCGGATCCGGGGTGTCCAGGTTGATGGTCGGGGCGATGGTTCCGGTGGCAAGCGTCAGCGCACACACCGCGAGTTCGATGCCTCCGCTGGCGCCGAGGGAGTGCCCCAACTGGCTTTTGGTGCTGGAGACTGCAAGCCGTTTTGCTTCATCACCGAAGACGCGTTTGATCGCGATGGTTTCAGCCCGGTCACCGAGCGGCGTGCTCGTGCCGTGGGCATTGATGTAGTCCACGGCGTCGGGCGAGATCTCGGCATCCTCGAGGGCCGCCACCATCGCCCGGGAGGCGCCAGCGCCCGCGTCATCGGGCTGGGTGATGTGGCCGGCATCACCGGTCGCGCCGTAGCCTCTGAGCTCGCCGTAGATTCGTGCGCCCCGCTTTCGGGCATGCTCCCACTCCTCGAGAACAGCGACACCCGCGCCCTCTGCGAGAACAAAACCGTCGCGGTCTTTGTCGAAGGGGCGGCTGGCCCTGGTCGGAGCATCATTGCGAAAGGACAGCGCCCGCATGTTCTGAAAGCCGGCGAGCGCGATCGGGGTGAGTGCAGCCTCACTGCCGCCGGTCACCATGACGTCAGCGTCGCCGTACTGAATCATTCGCAAGGCGCTGCCGATCGAGTTGGCGGCGCTGGCGCACGCCGTCGCGATCGCGATGTTGGGCCCCTTGATGCCGAACCTCGTGGAGACGTGCCCGCTCGCCGAGTTGAGGAGCAGTTTGGGAATGAAGAAGGGGGAGACTTTGTCGACTCCCCGGGTGAGCATCCGTTCAAACTGGGTTTCGAACTCCTGAAGGCCACCGATGCCCGACCCAATGGCCACACCGCAGCGGAAGGGATCCTCGGTATTGAAATCAATCCCCGAGTCGGCCACTGCATCGAGAGCCGATGCGATCGCGAACTGTGAATACCGATCAAGGCGGCGCACCTCCTTCAGGTCGGCGATGTTCTCCCGCTCGGGGTCCCACGGAACCTCTCCGCCGAACTGGACGCGATAGCCTGCGACATCGAAAAGTGTCACGGGCCCCACGCCACTGTCCCCGCGCACGAGCCGGGTCCAGAAGGTGCCAACGTCCCTGCCCAACGGCGTGACCACGCCGATTCCTGTGATTGCGACTCTTCTCTTCATGACGACACCATAGCGGATGTTGCCTACCTGATCCTGTCTGGCCAGCAAGTGAACATATTCAGGCCACCGAGGACTGAGCAACCGTGATGCTGTTGCCGAAAAAAGCATGGACGCGTGGAAGTGACTCGCTTTCGCCAGACGGTCGCGAGTCGGGCGAGGAGTTGGGGTAGCTCGGCGGCACGGTGCCCCCACGGTCTGAGAGGCGCGGCCGTGCGATGAGTTCCGTCCCATCTTCCCCGAGGGGCATGGGCGCGTTTGTGCCTCGCACCGCGGCCGCTGATACCTAGAAAAAAGCGGCACAGGTTTCCCCATGCCGCTCTTCCCTCCAGCCAGTCAGCCCATCCACGCCCGACACGTAGCCCGATAGCCGCATGACGAGCACGAGACGGTAGACGGCGCCGGATAGAACACGCCCGACTCGATCGCCTGCCAGACCTTCCCGGTCTTCCCGAGGGATGGGCGGCCGATGTTGCAGATGCCCGGTGAGTTGGAGAAAGGCTGCGCCGACCGGCTGCTGCACATCGCCCCTGAGTTTGCCCTCTTCCTGTTGGAGACGCCGAAGGCGGCCAGGACGGGGCCGGTGTTCCGCTTCGAAGGTCGGCAGGGGAGGTACCGCGGCCGGGAGATGTCGAAGATCGTCTCCAAGATCGGCAAGGCGGCGGGCGTGAAGGTGTACACGAACCCGCGGACGGGCAAGGTGAAGTTCGCCTCGGCCCACGACCTCCGGCGGACGTTCGGCGAGCGCTGGGCGGCCCGGCTCATGCCTGTGCAGCTAATGGAACTGATGCGGCACAAGAACATCGAGACGACCCTGCGGTACTGCGTTGGGGCCAACGCCCAGCGGACCGCCCAGTCGATCTGGACCGCCTTCGAGCAGCAGGGGCAGGTTTCACCGCCTGCCCCCGAAGTCGTTCTGGACGCCTCGCGCAACAAAACGCGCAACAGCGACCTCTCCGACCAGCAAAAACCACTAGGCCCGGTGTGATTCGAACACACGACCAAGGGATTATGAGTCCCCTGCTCTAACCGCTGAGCTACGGGCCCGAAGTCCCGGGATTCTAGCCTGAACACGGTTTGCGTTCGGTGGTCTTTTTTCGCCTGTCCCAGCGGCGGACAATGACTGCATGACGGCATCCACCCACCCACCGCTCGTGCAGCGGCTGCTCGAACCCGCGGCCTACCCGCATCCGACCGACGGAATCCGGCTCGTCGAGACGCACATCTCGTGGGTGTTTCTCACCGGGCCGTTCGCCTACAAGGTGAAGAAGCCGGTGGACTTCGGATTTCTCGACTTCACGACGCTGGAACGTCGTCGTGGCTTCTGCGAAGCCGAGGTGCAGATCAGCGGCCGGTTCGCCCCAGAGATCTACCTCGGCGCCGTGCCGATCACAGGGGCGGCCGACGAGCCGCGGGTGGAAGGCGCCGGGACGCCGATCGAGTGGGCCGTGAAGCTTGTGCAGTTCGACGAGGCCGAGCGACTCGACAATCTGTTCGCCGCTGGCCGGCTCGCTGCGGGCGACTGTGAGCGGCTCGGGGCCGAGATTGCTCGGGTCGAAGAGTCGCTTGCGGTGGCCGATGCCAGTTCGGGCTGGGGCACCGCTGCCCAGGTGCGGTCGGCCGTCGCGACGATCTGCGCGCGTCTGCGCGACGCGCGGCCCGACACAGCGGACCGCATCATGGAACTGGAACGCTGGGTCACTCGCGGGCTCGATGCGGCAGAGCCCGTGATCGCCGCGCGATTGGTCAGCGGCCGCGTGCGGGAGTGCCACGGCGACCTGCATCTGGCCAACATCGTGCTTCACGGCGGCCGCATGATGGCCTTCGATGCCATCGAGTTCAGCCCCGAACTCCGGTGGATCGACGTGGCCAGCGACGTCGCCTTCCTCGCGATGGATCTGCGGTCACGGGGCCGGCCGGATCTCGCCGCGCATGTGGTCAGTAGCTGGATGGAGACAGCGAGTGACCATGCCGCCGCCGCCGTGCTGCCGATCTACGAGGTGTATCGGGCCGTGGTGAGGGCCGGTGTGGCGGCGCTCCGCGGCGACCGCGACATGCCGGTGGGCTCGTCGCGCACGGAGACCGATCGGTATCTCGATCTTGCCGAGCGGATGACGCGCCGCGAGCGGCCGCGGCTCTTCGCCACCTGTGGCGTTTCGGGCAGCGGCAAGACGACGCTCGCGGCCTCGTTGATCGGCGGATGCAACGCCGTGCGGCTCCGGAGCGACGTGGAGCGGAAGCGGCTGGCGGGTATGCAGCCGACCGAGCGACCTGCGGACGCGGCGCACGAGGAGGCGCTGTACGGCGCTGCGGCCTCGCGGCGGGTGTATGAACGGCTGGCTGCGGTCGCCCGGGGGCTTCTCGAAGCCGGGATGAGCGTCGTGATCGACGCCGCCTGCAATCGCCGCTGGCAGCGCGAGATCCTCGCGGCGACGGCGCGGGACTGCGGCGTGGCGGTCGTGTGGCTCGACTTCGACATGCCGGCCGAGGCCGTGCTCGATCGCGTGGCGACTCGGGCTGCGGCGGGCACGGACGCGTCGGATGCATCGATCGACGTGGTGCGGGCGCAGCTGGCCGAACGCGAGCCGATCACGGAGGCGGAGCTGGCGGTCGCCAGCGCGGGCGAGCCGCCGAGGCGGGTGCGGGTGACGGAGCGGGAGCTCGGCGACCCCGGGTTTGCGGGGCGGTTGTAGGCGAGGGATCCTGTGGGCTTGTCACGCAGTGACAAGCTTGCCGGTCACGGCGTGACCGGGCTACCCGAGCGCTTCAGCAGCCGGAAGAGGTCGCTGTCGGTGGTGAGGATCAGCGTGGCGTCGCGGCCGAGCGTTTCCTTGTAGGTGTCGAGCGTCTTCATGAAGGCGTAGAAGTCGGCCGCTCGCGGGCTCGCCGTATACGCCTTCGCGTAGATCTCCGAGGCCTGGGCGTCGGCTTTGCCCTTGATCTCCTGCACCTTGCGGTAGGCGTCGGACTGGATCCGCTGGAGGTCCTTGTCCTTCTTGCCCTCGATCTTCGCCGCCTCGCCCGCACCCTCCGACCGAAACCGCTCCGCGATCTGCAGCCGCTCGGAGATCATGCGGTCGTAAATCTTCTCGATCACGCCCGCCTTGTAGTTGATCCGCTTGACCCGCACGTCGAGCAGTTCGATGCCCCAGATGCCCACCTTATGGGTCGCCGCGGCAAGAATCTCCTTCTCGAGCGCCTCGCGGCCGAACTTGATCGGCGGCAGCCCACCCACGGCGGCGCCGGCCTCGACGAGGACGGCGTCTTGCTCCGGCGTGCGGCTCTTGTCGCTCCGCACCAGTTCGATGAGGTCGTGACGGGCCACGACGTTTCGCGTCTCGCTGCCGATGATGTCGTCGAGTCGCGAGAGGGCGCTCCGCTCGTCCCTGAGGCTCTGGAAATACTTGAGCGGGTCGGCGATCCGCCAGCGGGCGAACGTGTCCACCACGACGTAGAGCTTGTCACGGGTCGTCATCTCTCCCGCCGGGCCGTCCCACTCGAGGATCCGCTTCTCGAACCGGTTGGCCGTCTGCACGAACGGCAGCTTGAAGTGGAGGCCGGCACCGCTCGTATCGTCGGTGGCGTTGATCGGCTCACCCACCGGACGGCCGAACTGCGTGAGCACCACCTGCTCCCGCTCGTCTACCGTGTAGGCACAGCCGAAGACGGCGATTGCGGCCGCTACGGCCAGAAACCCGCCGAGCGGCGAGACCACCCAATCGGCGAGCCGCCGAAGGAACTGGAGCACGGGATGATTGATCGGCAACGGACTCATCGGGCACCCTCCTGTCGGCCTGCAGCGGCATCGGGCTCGAGCTGTCGCAGGTTCATCAGCGGCAAAAACTGCTTGGCATCGGCATCGAGGATCACCTTGCCGCCGATCTGCGGCAGCACCTCGCCGATCGTCTCCAAATAGAGCCGCTGCCGGGTGACCTCCGGGGCCTTCTCGTATTGTTCGAGCAGGGCCTTGAACCGGGCCACGTCGCCCTCGGCCTCGTTGACCCGCTTGAGGGCGTAGCCCTCCGCCTCGCGGAGCTTCTTGTCGGCCTCGCCGCTGGCGCGGGGCACGACCTTGTTGTATTCGCCGTTGGCCTGATTGATCATCTGCTCCCGCTCCTGCTGGGCGCGGTTGACCTCCTCGAACGACCGCTGCACCGCCTTGGGCGGATGCACGTTCTTGAGCTGCACCTGCTGCACCCGTAGGCCCATGTGGAGCTTTTGCACGAGCGCCGTGAGCTCGGCGATCGCCTCGTTCTCGATCCCCTGCCGGCCGATCGTGAGCACCTCATCGACGGTGCGGTCGCCCACCACTTCTCGCATCACACTCTCGGAGAGGTCGCGGAGCGTGGGGCCGGGCTCGCGGTGGTTGAAGAGATATTGCTCGGGATCGTCGATCTCGTATTGCACCACCCACTCCACGTGGGCCGCGTTGAGGTCGCCCGTCACCATGTCGCTCTCGAGCTCCTGCTCGTAGGAGGCCTGATCGGGGTTTTGCGCACCGGGCGTGCCGAAGCCGAACTCCATCTTCAGCTGTCGCTTCACCGGCAGGATCGTGACGGTGTCGATGCCGAAGGGGAGTTTGAACCGCAGGCCGGGGCCAACGGCGCCGATGAACCGCCCGAACCGCTGCACGACGCCCACGCTCTCGGGGCCGACGGTGTAGACGCCGCGGGCCAGGCCGGCGAGGAGCATGACGGCGACCGCCGCGCCGATCGCCCAGCGGATGGGCAGCCCGCCGGCGGGGAGTTGCGGCGGTCGCGGGCGGCGGAAGGATTCGGAAAACTCGGTCATCGTGCCGGGGTTCCTGGAGGGTTGAACCTTCAGTGATACCCTCGGCCCGGGCGAGAGTCGAATCGGGGGCCTGCACAGAGCGTGGGCAAGTCACGCCGTGACTTGCTGGCTACCGGTCACGGCGTGACCGGGCTACCCCGGGCCTTTTCGATCAGGAAGTCCACCAGCTCCTGGCAACGGAAGAAGCCCTCCCAGAAAGAGTGGCCCTGGCCTTTCGCGATGATGAGGTTCACCAGCTCGCCCTTGCCCACGGCTTCGTACCGTTTTTTCAGCTCGGCCGAGTTTGGCCCGAGCGGCACGAGCTTGTCGTCGTCGCCGTGGATGATGCAGAAGGGCACGCCTCCCTTCGCGGCGACGTCGATCCGCTCGATCGGGCAGAACTCGCCGACCCGCGCGAGCAGTTCGTCGGGCTTCAGGCCATAGGCCGGCGCGGCCTTCGCCACACCCGGATACGTCCGCCAGTCGTAGACGGGATAGATGCCGCCGACGCCGGCGGTGAGGGTGGGATGCGCGATCGCCCAGGCACCCGCCCAGAGACCGCCTCGGCTGCGGCCGAGCAGCGCTGGCTTCGTGGAGTAGCCCCGGCGAACCATCTCGGCATGTAGAGCCTCAGCTGCCTTCAAGGCTTCGGGGCTGCCGTATGACTCGCCCGTGTCGATGCCGGCCACGGCGACGCCCGCTTTCGTGAGCTGCTCGTGCATCCACTGCTCGGCCTTGTCGGGATACGAGACGAGCGTGGGTGAATAAAGGATCCAGGGTTTCATGGCGGACTGCTGCCCCGAGGACTGCCCGGGGGCCGCGGGCGTGAAAAGAAACGCCGTGCGGCCCGAAACGGTGAACACCTCACCGGGCAGGATCAGCTGTTTCGCGGGCTGCGGAGGCCCTGCGACCGCGGGCTCCGCAGCCGATGCGGCGTGGTGGAAAACGGTCGCGCAGGCGACGGCAAACGACAGGCCGAAAAGGCTTCGTGGTTTCATGTGCCGCAGTTTATCGTTGTGATATATGCGGCACCATCACGACATCGAACGGCAGATCGAGTTCGACTTTCTCCGGGCCACTGAGATCGCCGCGCTCAACACGCTCCAGTGGCTCGGCAAGGGGCAGAAGGAGCCGGCCGACGCGGCCGCGTGTGATGCGATCCGCGGCATGTTCGACCTCGTCGACATCCGCGGCGAGATCACGATCGGCGAAGGGATCAAGGACGAAGCCCCGGGCCTCTTCAAGGGAGAGAAAGTGGGCTCCTGGAGCGAAGGATCGCCGCGGTTCGAGATCGCCCTCGACCCGGTGGATGGCACCACGAACGTGGCCAAGGGAATGCCCAACTCGCTGAGCTGCATCGCCGCGGCCCTCGCCCCGGCGATGCAGACCAGCGACATCGACCTCTACGCCGGCATCGGGGGCGCGCCCGAGGCGATCCTCTCGGCGGCAGGCGTGCGGGGCAACGTGGCCACCACCCATTCCGTACTCATGCGAAACCGCAGCGGCACGGTGCGGTTCGTCGAGGCCCACCACGACCTCGACCGCAAGACGATCCATTTGCGGAGCACGCGGGCTGAACGCCGCGTATGAACCAGGTACCATACGGTCGATCGGCACCCTCCATTCACCAACGATCAGGGAGCAGTCCATGAGTCGGAAGCAGGAGCCTCGCGAGGGCCGCGTCTCGCGGCGAGGATTTTTGGGCCGCACGGCAGCGGCTGGTGCGGCCGCGGCGGCGCCCACGATCATTCCGTCGTCGGCACTTGGCCTCGATGGCGCCGTGCCGCCGAGCGAGCGGGTGGTCGTCGGCGGGATCGGCATCGGCAACCGCGGTAGCTACGACCTGAGCTGCTTCCTCCAGCAGCCCGACGTGCAGTTCGCGGCGATCTGCGACGTGAAGGAGGCCCGCCGGTTGGCCGTGAAGAAGACGGCCGACGAGCATCACGGCAACCAGAACTGTGCCATGTATGGCGACTTCCGCGAACTGCTCGACCGTGGCGACATCGACGCCGTGCTCATCGCCACCGGCCCAAACTGGCACGGCCTGATGTCGATGCTCGCAGCGAAGGCAGGCAAGGACATCTATTGCGAGAAGCCATGCACGAAGAACATCGCCGAGACGCTCGTCCACCGCGACACGATGCGGCGGTGCGGCACCGTCTTCCAGGCAGGCACGCAGCGGCGGAATCTGCCGCACTTTGCATTCGCCTGCGAACTCGCCCGCACAGGCCGGCTCGGCACGGTGAAGCGGGTCTACGCCCATCCGGCTGGCATGAAGGCCATGACGAGCGGCTGGCTCCCCGAGGAGCCGCTGCCGAATCCGAAGCAGGATGATTGGGATCTCTACCTGGGCCCGGCAGCCTGGCGTCCGTTCAATGCCAAGACGATGAAGGACGGCTTCAACTTCGAGAAGGGGGGCGGCCTCGTCGGCGGTGGCGTGCTCGAATGGGGCTCGCACTGTGTCGATCTCTGCCAGTGGGCCGTGAACGATCAGCCGCCGCCGGTGCTCTACAACCCGCCCAAGGATGGCGAGCTCGTCACCCGCTACGACGACGGCACGGAGCTCATCTTCCGCGAGAAGGGCTGGATCCCGCTCGGCTCGTGCCCCGTGCGGTTCGAAGGCGAGACGGGCTGGGTGGAGGCCGGTGACTCGGGCAAGCTCGTGCTCAGTTCGCCCGAGCTGTTGGCGGGACGCACGGTCGAGGAGATCGGCGGCTACCCGGCCACGTTTCACGTCCGCGACTTCCTCGATTGCGTGAAGACACGGGGCAAGCCGAAGGGCAACGCCGAGGCGGCCTGTAACGCCCACCTCGCCTGTCATGCAGCCAACGTCGCGATCTTCCTGGGCCGGCCTGTGAAGCTCGACCTGGCAACGTATCGGTTCATCGACGACGACGCAGCCAACCGCCTGCGGTCGGAGGCCCTGCGCGAGCCCTGGCGGCTGTAGTCACACTCTCACTCAACCATCCTCTCTCCCGGAGTTCGAGCGATGTCTTTCCAGCGACACCTGACCACGGCGGCAGCCATGGTTCTTCTTCTGGCTTCGACGCAGACCGCCTCCGCGCAGCCGTCGGCCGCTCCGAGCGAGTCGGCACTTCTCGCCGTGCTCCGCTCCGACAAGCCGGAGGCCGAAAAGGCGATCACCTGCAAGCAGCTGGCCGTCTACGGATCTGCCGCGGCCGTGCCAGACATCGCGCCGCTGCTCGCCAACGAGCGGCTCGCCTCCTGGGCGCGGATCGCGCTCGAGGCGATTCCCGGGGCTGAAGCCGACGCGGCCCTGCGCAAGGCGGCGGAGACGCTCGCCGGGAAACTGCGGATCGGGGCGATCAACTCGCTCGGTGTGCGGCGGGACGCCGGTGCCGTGCCGCTGCTCACCGGCCTCTTGAAGGCTGAGGATTCCGGCGTCGCTGCTGCCGCTGCCGCGGCGCTCGGGTCGATCGGCACGCCGGAGGCGGGCATGCAACTGGCCGGAGCGCTCGCCGCCAGCCAGACGCCCGCGGGCCGCGACGCCGTGGCGCAGGCCTGTGTGGTGTGTGCCGAGCGGCTGTATGCCGCGGGCAAGCTTGGCGAGGCGATGGCTATGTATGACGCGGTGCGGATGGCCGACGTGTCGGAACAACGGCGGGCCGAGGCGACCCGGGGCGCGATCCTCGTGCGTGGGGCCGACGGGATTCCGCTGCTCGTGGAGACGCTCCGGTCGCCGACGCAGCGAATCGCCAACATGGGACTCTTTACGGCCCGTGAATTGGGCCGCGGTGACTCGCCGAACGCGGTCGTGGCGGAACGGGTTGATCGGGTGCTCATCGACGAAGTGCTGGCCGGGAAGGCCGGCGGGCAGGCGGCCGAGCGGGCCGAGCTGGTGATCGACGTCTTGGCTGAGCGGAACGCCGGCCGCAGCGGCGATGCCGTGCAGAAGGCGCTGCTCGATGCGGCGGCGGCCGGGCCGAAGTCGGTGCGGCTGGCGGCGGTGGCGGCGCTGGGCAAGACCGGAAGCGCGGCCGTCGTGGGACCACTGCTCGCCGTGGCGACGGACGCTGATACAGGGTTTGCCGTGGTGGCCCGCGAGGCGATCGCGGCATTGCCTGGCGCTGAAGTGGATGCCGAGATCAAGCGGCGGCTGACGAACGCCGATGCGAAACTGCTGCCGGTGCTGGTGGGCGTCGTGGCGGATCGGCGGATCGCGGCCGTACCGGAGATCATGGGTCTTCTGGCGAGCAACGATCCGGCGGTGCGGGGCGTGGCCTTCGAGGCGCTCGGCAACGTCGTCGATCTCGGCAATCTCGGCGTGCTCGTCGAGCAGGCCGTCGCACCCCGCAACCCTGCTGATGCCGAGGCGGCACGGAAGGCGCTCAAGCAGGCGGCGGTGCGGATGCCCGACCGCGAGGCCTGTGCCGAAAAGGTGGCTGCAGCGGTGGCGACGGCGCCGGCCGACGTGAAGATCGTGCTGCTCGACATTCTCGGCGAGGTTGGCGGCACGCGGGCGCTTGCTGCGATGGCGGCCGCCGGGAAGTCGAAGGACGAGCCGCTCGAAGACGCGGCCACGCGGCTGCTCGGCAAATGGATGACGGCCGATGCCGCGCCCGTGCTCCTCGACCTGGCGAAGCCCGAGACCGGATGCCGGTTTGCCACGCGCGCGTTGCGGGGCTACCTGCGGATTCCGCGGCAGTTCGCCCTGCCCGACGCCGAGCGGGCCGAGCTGTGCCGTCAGGCGTTGGCCCTGGCCACGGAGGAGGTGGACCAGACGGCGATCCTCGACATCCTCGCCCGGTATCCGAGCGCCGCGACGCTCGCGGTGGTGAACGAAGCGGCCGCGAAGCCGGGGCTCGCCGAGAAGGCGCAGGCCGCGGTCGCGAAGATCACCGAGAAGCTGCCGTGGCTCGTGTTCACTGGTAGCGCGGGCCCCGGCAAGGGCAAGCACGTGGTGCTTATCAGCGGCGACGAGGAGTATCGCAGTGAGGAGGCGCTCACGCAGTTGGCGAAAATCCTCGCGACGCACCACGGCTTCACCTGCACGGTGCTGTTCGCGATCGATCCGAAGACGGGCGAGATCTCACCGAACACGGGCACCAACATCCCGGGGCTCGATGCCCTGCGAAAGGCCGATCTGATGGTGATCGCCACGCGGTTCCGCAATCTGCCCGACGAGCAGATGAAGGAGATCGACGACTACCTGCGGGCGGGCAAGCCGGTGGTCGGCATGCGGACGGCCACGCATGCATTCAACATCCCCAAAGACCGGACCTATGCCCACTACGGCAACGGCTATGCCGGCCCCAAGACCGAGTGGGCCGATGGCTTCGGCCGGGCCGTCCTCGGTGAGAAGTGGATCAGCCACCATGGCCATCATGCTCACGAGAGCACCCGCGGCCTGATCGCCCCCGGCGCCAAGGAGCATCCGATCCTGCGTGGCATCGCCGACGGCGACATCTGGGGCCCGACCGACGTCTATGGCGTACGGCTGCCGCTGCCGGGTGACTCCCAGCCGCTCGTGCTCGGGCAGGTGCTCGAGGGCATGCAGCCCGATTCCCCGGTCGTGACCGGTGAGGACGCCAAGAAGAACGAGCCGATGATGCCGGTGGCCTGGACGAAGACGTATGCGGTTGAAGGAGGGCCGAAGGGCCGCGTGTTCACGACGACGATGGGTTCGTCCACGGATCTCTCGTCGGAGGGCATGCGGCGGCTGCTCGTGAACGCCTGCTATTGGGCGACTGGCCTCGAAGCCGTGATCCCCGCCAAGTCGGTCGTCGACATCGTGGGCACCTTCGAGCCGACGCCGTTCGGCTTCAACAAGGCCAAGCCCGGCCTCAAGCCGGCCAACCTGCGGTAGGTAGTCCGGTCACGCCGTGACCGGAATGCGGGCCGATTTCAGTGTGTAGGTTGAACAACCTGCGCCTCCAGCCGGCGGGCAAACCGCCGCGTCGCGGCGAACGCGAACTCGCCCGGATGCAGAATCTCCGCGAGCACCTCGAGCGAATCGACGAGCCGCGGTCCGGGGCGGTTGAAAAGGTGATGCCCATCCACAGCCCAGAGCTGGCCCTCACGGGTGGCCCGCAGTCCCACGAGGTGTGGCCACACGGCGGCCGATCGCGCCTCCGCCACCACGCGATCGAGCGTGAAGCCGCAGGGAATAAGCACGACAACGTCGGGATCGGCGGCCGCGAGATCGGCCCAGGTGATCCAGTGCGAGTGGCTACCGGTTTTGCCCAGCACGTCGTCGCCCCCGGCGAGCCGTACGAGTTCCGGTACCCAGTTGCCAGCCGCCAT
>JAPOJV010000144.1 GCA_029978085.1 bacterium | reverse complement strand
CAACCGCCGCGTGGCCGACGCCGCCTACCGGCTTACCCCCCGCGACCTGGCCGGCGCCGCCACGCTCGTGCTCCGCACGGGCAAGAAGTCGTACGCCTTTGCTCGATTCACGGGCTGAGCGCCACGGTAGCCCGGTCACGCCGTGACCGGAATGCAAGTCACGGCGTGACTTGCCCACACCGGCAAACACGTCACAGCGTGACGTGCCCACACCGGGAAACCTGCGTTCCACGCCCACTTGACCCGCCCGATGCTGCCTGCGACCCTCCGCGGCCTCACGGAGGTGCCGCATGGATCATCGCTGCGTGTCGTTCGCGGTCGCGCTTGCACTGCTGGTGGCCGCACCCAAGGTGGGCATCAGCGCCGAGCCGCCGGCCGCCGCCCGGTCGTCGATCCCCACGCTCGCTGACCGCCTGAAGACCGGCCTGCGGGTGCAGGCACCGGCCGACGTGGCCTTCTGCGACGTGGTCGCGACGCACGTGCGGACAGGTCGACTGCCCGGGCCGCTCGTGGACTCGACGTTTTTGTGGGCGACGCAACGCGGCAAGAAATATCCGTTCCCGGCCTTCGCCCACGTCATGCGAATCAAGGCCACGAAGCTCGGTGTCTCGCTCGACCAGCCAGCAGCGCGGCCGTAGGTCGTAGGGCAAGTCACGCCGTGACTTGTTTGCCGGTGTGGGCAAGTCACGCCGTGACTTGTTTGCCGGTGTGGGCAAGTCACGCCGTGACTTATTTGCCGGTCACGGCGTGACCGGGCTACCCGTGATCCGATACACCGCATATCCCGCGTTGGCATACACCCGCTCGAACGGTAGCTCGGACTGCCATGCGGCGGGCGTCGGCACGATCGCATGCGTCGCTCCGTAGGTGGCGGCCACCTCACGAATCCGCTCTGGGCTGAGCACAGCCACCGACGCCCCCATGTCGCCCAACCGACCGGTGGGTGAAAAGACATCCACGATCCGCCGCCGCCACTCGATGAGCGATCGCGGGTCCTGCGGACTGTTCTTCCACGACACCACCTCGGGCCGATCAGTCCGCCAGGTGAAGCTGCCTGCACCGCGCGGCGTGAGAAACCGCGACTCAGGGGGCGTGTGCGCTCGCACCCAGGCACAGACATCCACCCAGGCAGCCACGTCGAGTTTCGAGTCGGCCCGGGCCGCGAGCCGCTCACGACCCGGGAGCGGCCAGTGGGCCGACTGCGCGGCGAGATCGGCGATGAGCAGCAGCGCCACGATCCAGCGCGCGGCGGCAGGCCGCACCGGCATGAGCCGCTCGCAGACGGCATCGTCTTCGAGCACCGCCACGGCTGCCGCCGCCAACGCCAGCGGCACCATCACGTCGGCCAGCCGAAACCAATAAAACCGCAGCAGCCCGTACACGGTCGCCGGAGCAAACGGTTCCGCAGCCGCGATCACGAGTCCCGTCAGTGACACGCCGAGCGCCACGCCCGTGAAGGCATCGAGCCGCGTGCGGGCCGGCGTGCGTCGGACCTGCCGCGCGAGCAGCCACCAGGCGACGATCGCGAGCACGTGCCGGGCCACGAGCGGCTCCGCGAACGTTCTCGGCAACAGGTGGTGCCCGAGCCGCTCGACCACGTAGATCCGCGCGGCCTCGGCCCGCTCGACCGCCGACGCGTCAGCAGAGAGCCCGAGCACCGGCACTACCCCCGCCGCAGCCGCGATCAGCCCACCAATGACGCACGCCACCGTCAGCTGCACTCGTCGAGAAGGTATCCCGACAAACCGTTGCGTTGTCTTGGCAAACGAGTGCGGGGAGGCGAGGGGGTCGGTGCAAGCTCGAGGAGCATTTGGACCGAGTCTTCGAGGTCCCGCGACGATCTGAAAGACCGCGCAGCGGCGACTTGTACCGCCCCCGAGCCGGGTTTCGATGAACGCTGGTAGCATGCGTGTGAACCAGCACGCAGGCACCAGCGCGATCATGCCCCAGCCGCCGACGATCGGATGGAGGGCCGCGCCGCAGCCCATTGCCAGCCAGGCCACTGCCGGCCGGCCACGACATAACTCACCGATCCCACCGAGCACGCAGGCCCAGGCAAAGACCTTGGCCTCGCAGCCCCCGATCACCCACTCGCCCGCCATCGTGGTGCACCGCAGCGCCAGAGCGAAGAGAGCAGCCGTCGCGAGCCGGCCCAAGCTCGTGATGGCCAGTGGCCCGATGGCATGCCGAAAGCCGACAGCCAACGCAAGCCAGCCCACGAGCCGACCGATCCACGCCGCCTGGTCGAGCGGCACCGCCGCCGCGAGTGGCCCGAACGCGCGATAGAAGACCCCATGAGCATCGGGGGTCTCGAGGAAGAAGTCACCCGCGGCCCACGTCGGGTCGGCCGCGTGTCGTGCCTTCGTGAGGTAGACCGGCTCGTTGAGATCGGGCACAGGCCAGGCGCCGGCGGCGGCGAAGATCGCCACGATCACCGCCACCTCGACGCCCCACCGCGCGATCGACACCGGCCGGTCAGACATGCTGTCGCTTCCGCTCACGATGTCTCGCACCTATAACTCTGGGCCATTCGCACCTCCTCGCAGGATACCCCACCACCGATGGCCGACTCATCCCCTGCCCCCACCGGTCCGGCCACGGCGGCCGGAGGGGCTGCCCTCCGCCGGGCCGTCACCGAAGAGATGCTCGGCATCGTCGGTGCCCCCTTCGCACTGGCCGGCCGGCTCGTCGAGGAGGCGGGCTTCGATGCGATCTATCTTTCGGGCGCGGCGTTTTCGGCCGGCGGGCTCGGCGTGCCTGACATCGGCCTCTTCACCCGCGAGCAGCTCGTCGAGCAGACGCGGATCCTGGCCCGGGCCGTCACGATCCCGGTCGTGGTCGATGCCGACACGGGCTTCGGCGGCCCGCAGGACGTCGAGGAGACGGTGCGGCTGCTCGAGGCGGCGGGGGCCGCAGCGATCCAGCTCGAAGACCAGCCGGCCGACAAACGGTGCGGCCACCTGGCCGGCAAGCGGGTGGTCGAGCCGGCCGAGATGTGCGAGCGACTGGCCGCAGCGGCCGCCGGCCGCAGCGATCCGGGCACGGTGATCATCGGCCGCAGCGATGCCCGCGGCGTGCACGGCATCGACGACTGCATTCGCCGGCTCGAGGCCTACCGCGACGCCGGGGCCGACTGGCTCTTTCCCGAGGCGCTCGCCTCGCGGGAGGAGTTTCGCCGGGTGGGCGAGGCACTCGAAGGCACGCCGCTCCTGGCCAACATGACAGAGTTCGGCGTCAGCCCGCTCGTCTCGATTCCCGATCTGGCCGACCTCGGCTTCAGCGCCGTGCTCTACCCGGTCACGCTCATGCGACTGGCGATGAAGGCGATGGAGGCGGGACTCGCGATCATCGCCTCCGAGGGCACACAGGAGAGCCTGCTCGATCTCATGCAGTCGCGCGAGGAGCTGTATGAATTGCTCGGCTACGACCCGCGGCACCCCGATGCCCACCTGGCGGGTCCCGCTGCCGCCCGCACGGCCCGCCACCAGGAAAAGCACGCATGAATACGGCTCCTGCTCAGACTGAGTTTGCGAAGGGACTCGCCGGTGTGACCGCCGGCCGCACGGCGATCTGCTCGCTCGAAGGGGGCCTGCGGTATCGTGGCTACGACATCGAGCCGCTCGCCCGCGCGGGCGACTTCGAGGAAGTGGCCTACCTGCTCTTGCACGGCGAATTGCCGACGCCGGCGGAACGTGCGGCGTTCGGTGAGCGGATCACGGCCGCTGCCACGACCGTCGATCCGGCTGCCCTCGACGCCCTGGCCACGCTCGCCCGCACGAGCCCGCACGCCGCGCCGATGGACGCCCTCCGCACCGGGATCAGCATGCTCGGCCTTCTCGAGCGCGACGACACGCCCGGCCCCCGTCCGGCCCTGATCGCCCAGGCCGAGCGGCTCCTCGGCCAGACGCCCGCGTTGCTCGCGGCCTGGATGGACCTCTCAACGGGGCGGCCGGTGGCCGCGTGGCCGGGTGGCTCGATCGCCGCGGCACTGTTGAGCCGGCTCACCGGCCGCACGCCCACGGCCGCGCAGGTGGCGGCCTTCAACACCACGCTCGTGCTCTATGCGGAGCACGAGTTCAATGCCTCGACGTTTGCCGCTCGCACTGTCGTCTCGACCGGCTCCGACATGCACTCGGCGATCACCGCCGCGATCGGCACCCTCAAGGGGCCGCTCCACGGCGGCGCCAACGAGAAGGTGCTCGAGGTGCTCGGCGAGATCGGCTCGGCCGACCGGGCCGAGGCCTGGGTGCGGGAGCAATTCGCCGCCAAGAAGGTGGTGATGGGCTTCGGTCACCGCGTCTACAAGGACGGCGACGTGCGGGCGAAGCTGCTCGGGCGGCTGTGCCGGGAGATGGTGCGGGGCACGCCGGGGGATGCACTCGAAGACCTCGCCGATCGCGTGGAGCGGATCATGCTCGAGGCGAAGGGGCTGAAGCCGAACCTCGATTGGCCCGCCGCCCGCGTCTACCACGCGCTCGGCCTGCCGGTGAAGGTGTTCACACCGATCTTCGTCGTGGCCCGAATGAGCGGCTGGACGGCCCACGTGATCGAGCAGATCGGCGACAACCGCCTCATCCGCCCGACGTCGCTCTACTGCGGCCCCGCCCTGCGGGAGTACGTTTCGCCCGCCGACCGGTAGACGCCGTAAGCCTGTCGCGGCGTGACCGGGTCACGCCGTGACACGCATTCCGGTCACGGCGTGACCGGGCTACCGTGACCGGGCACTACCTCGCAAGCACGGCCGACTGCTCGTTGGCGGCCGGAGCCGCCGCCTCGACCTGGGCGTGGACCGTCACCACTGGCACGGCGCCTTCGCCGAGGTCTGTGGCGATCTTCAGCTGCCGCTCGACCTTGCCGGCCGCGGCCCCCGCCTGGAACGTGATCGGCAGGATGTGGACCTTGGCGGGCGTCGTCTTCGGCTCGCAGGTGAGGCAGCCGTCGGCACACGAGATCCCCGTGATCGAGAATTCCCGGTTCGCCCGAACCACCACGTTCTTCGTAACCGTGCCGCCGCATTGCACGGCGCCCAACGCAAGCAGCTGCGGACTCACCGTCACCTCGGCCACGATCCGACCCTCGACATCCATCGGGATCTGCGTCGCTCGCGGGTCGTTGGTCACGAGGATCAGCTGCCCCTTGACGTAGCCGGCGGGCGCCTCGGGCTTGAGCCGCATCGTGAGGTCATACGCCGTCTGGGCCGCCGTCCGCACGGGCTTCGAGAGCATCACTTCGAAGCTCGGGTTCACACTGCGGACGTCCTTGATCTCCCACGGCGTGCTGCCGACGCGGCTCACCCGTACCGTACGCTCTGCCCCCTTGCCGAGATCGACGTTGCCAAGATCCACGAACGGTGGGTCGAACGTCACGTCGCCGCGAATATTGCCCGCCACGCGAAGCTGCACTTCGGCATAGAACGGCTTGTCGAAGGTGACGGTGAGCGTGGCCCCGTGCTGCCCGAGAAAGGTGCGGGTGTTGAACTTGGCGACGACTTCGGCCGTCTCGTGCGTCTTGAGATCCCGCTTCGTGACCTCGGGCGACGTGCAGCCGCAGCTCGTCCGCACGCCCACCACGTGGAGGTCTTCCTTGTAGATGTTGCGGAACACGAACCGGTACTCGGTCTTCGAGCCCTTGGCGACGGTGCCGAAGTTGTGGCTCGTCACCGAAAACATCTTCGTGGCCCACTCCTGGGCGACGCCCGTG
The DNA here is from genome assembly GCA_029978085.1 of bacterium. Lineage (GTDB taxonomy): Bacteria > Planctomycetota > Planctomycetia > Pirellulales > UBA1268 > QWPN01. The sequence goes on along the minus strand of JAPOJV010000144.1, from coordinate 2,076 downwards.
CCGCCGAGAACCAGCCAGGCACAGGCGATGCAGATCGCACGACGAGAAAACGCGGAGAGGGTCATCGCTCGGGAACCTCGAGGGGCGACACGGCCGACACCGGGAAGAGAAACCGCGGGAAAGCAGAGTACGGCTGCCATGGGAGCAACGTCAATCTTCGGGGATGAGGGGGGGCCAGCATTCGCAGCGGCCAGCACGCAAGTATCCCCCCACCGGCCTGTCCAATTCGCCCGAACAGGGTTTTTCCGGGCGAAAATCCGACCGCATGACCCACACGACCCCTCCAGCCCCTCGGGTCGCGTAGACTACTGGAGTTCGGCCGGGCGTTCGGCCGAAGCACGTGACTCCAGAAACAATTCAGGGGGCGTACCGGTATCGACCGGATGGCAAGAGGTTCAGATTGCGTGTCGTGGTTGGTCGGCTGGCCACGTTAAAAGTCGACCAAGCTTCAATTGCCGAAGCTCAGTTTTCTCTGGCTGCTTAACTAAGCAACCCCGAGCGATGGCCCCAGTCGGAAGGGCCTCCCAATCGGTCGCCAAATCCGACTCGCCCCGGTTCACCGCCTGGTACGGCAGGGGCTAAAAAAGTTCCGGGCTGGTTCGCGACGCACCCTGCCGGCCGGGGACGCGCGAACGAGATTCAAATCGACCGGATACACACGTAGACGTCTGTGCTGAAACATCTCGGGACGCGGGTTCGACTCCCGCCGCCTCCATGCCCCGGTTGTGCAGGGGATCGCAGGATGCTGCGAGACCCCGCACAGCCGGGGCTTTTTCATGCGCCGACGGTTCGGGCTGCGAGTCAAAACACCGACTCGCGGGAACTTGCTGCGCCGCTTTGTGCGCCTGTTTGCTGCCGGCGACCGCGGCACGCTCGAAGTCGGCGTCGGTGACATCCACGTAGTGCCGCATCGCGACGGCGGCCGTGTTGCCCAGCCATTTGGCGACCACGGCGAGCGGGTACTCGCGGGCCAGGTCGGTTTCGCAGCTCGCCCGCATCGAGTGCCAGAGCCGTGTCCACTGCGACACCTTGGCACGCTTGATGATCTTTTCGAGCGTCGAGCGGAGGTTGCAGCCGGCCCACCCATGCTTGCCGTGGGCGCGACGACGATACTCCTCGGCGAAGACGTACTCCGCACCCTCCGGCGTTCGATCCCATGCTTCCTCGAGGTACGGCCGCACGTCGGCAAAGAGCGGGATCACGCGATAGCCCCTGCCGGCCAGGTGCTCCAGTTTCGGGCAGGGAACCGTGATTCGGCCGCGGTCCCAGTCGATGTCCTGCCACCGCAGGCTCATGGCTTCGCTCGGCACGCGCAAGCCCGCGAAACGCGAGAGGGCGATCAAAAGCCGCCAGTCGTGATTCGGGGCGTGGTCGATCACCCGGCGCACGTCCGCTGCCTCGACGTAGGCCCGGCGCTCGGAGGCGTCCCCGGGCCGATGGCGGACGTACTCAAAGGGATTCTCGGCCAGAAGCTTCTTCCGCTTGGCGTGGTCAAACATCAGCCGCGCGTGCTGTAGCCGCTTGTGGATCGTCGTGGGGCGAAGCCCGTCGGAGATCATGCGCTGCCGAAACTCCTCGGCCTTTTCGGGAGTCACCTCGGCGATCGGAAAGGCGGTTCCAAGAAACTCCGTCAGGCCGTCAACGACCTGCTTCCAGGCGCGGACGCTCGCCACCTTGTATTCCGGTTTCCGCGCTTCAAGCCACGCCGCCAGGAACGGCCCCACCGTCACGGTTGCGGTTGCCGCGCGGCGGTCTGCGAGACCGGCCTTCACAAGCCGCTCGTGGAGCTTGATGGGGAGTTCTGCCAGCCAGGAAGCCAGGTCACGGCCGTGAGGTTCCCCGGCCGCGAGATCGCTCACCAGGGCCTCGACGCGGCGGTGCCACGATTCGGCGGTCTTCACTGGCAGCTTGCCAAGCCGGACGCGTTTGCGGCTGCCGTCGGGGACTACGACCTCGATGCGGAACGAGCCGTTGGGGTCTTTGACGAGTGATGCCATGCGTGTGTCCTCGCGGATTTGTTTCGCCACTCTACCGGGGGAGCGGCCATTGCAGGTGGCCGGGTTTCAGGAACTTGGT
>JAPOJV010000263.1 GCA_029978085.1 bacterium | reverse complement strand
CGGCGTGATCAGGTGCAGTGGACGCCGCACAGCCGATGCGGAGATTCGTCATGCGACGTTAGTGCAACATTGTTTCTGTAAATCGCCGGTGCGTGCCCGTCCGAGTCGAGCGTAGCGAGACGAGGGCGGGCACCCACCGGCGGCCCGATTTGAAGAGGTGGGGCATCGAGGTTTTCTTGGAAGTGTCTTACTCCACCAAGAAGGAACCTGCGATGACCCACCAAGATGAATGTCCGGCGATCAACGACCTCACGACCCTGCTCATCGAGCACGGCCCAGCTGCGATGGCCTCTGCCCTCGCCACGCTCATGAATCACGCGATGCAGATCGAGCGCGAGCAGGTGCTGAAGGCCGAGTCTCATCAGCGAACAAGCGATCGTCAAGGCTACGCCAACGGATTCAAGCCGAAGACCTTGAAGACCCGTGTCGGCCGGGTGGACCTGCGGATCCCACAGACCCGTGACTACCGCGACGAGAACGGGCGGCCGTTCTACCCCCGGGCCCTGGAGCGGGGCGTCCGCAGCGAACGGGCGATGACACTCGCCGTCGCCGAGATGTACGTCCAGGGCGTCAGCACCCGGAAGGTCACGGCGATCGTCGAGGAGCTCTGCGGCCTCGAGATCACCTCGACCCAGGTGAGCCGGGCGGCGGCCGAACTCGACGAGCAGCTCAACGCCTGGCGGAACCGGCCGATCGGCGAGATCACCTACCTCATCCTCGATGCCCGCTACGAAAAAGTCCGCCACGACGGGGCGATCGTGCCGTGCGCTCTCCTCACAGCCATCGGGATCGGTTCCGATGGCAAGCGGAGTGTCCTCGGCTGCAGTGTGCAGCTCTCCGAGGCCGAGACACACTGGCGTTCCTTCCTCCAAAGCCTCGTCGACCGAGGGATGCGAGGCATCAAGCTTGTGGTCAGCGACGACCACGCCGGCCTTAAGGCCGCCCGGCAGGCGGTCCTCGCCGGAGTGCCTTGGCAACGCTGCCAGTTCCATCTCATGCAGAACGCCATGGCTCACGTCCCGAAGATCGGCATGCGGGCGGAGGTCGCCAGCGATCTCCGCCGCGTCTTCGATGCCGACGAGCCTGCCGAGGCCGAGCGGCGGCTCCGCGATGTCGTGGCCCGCTATCAGAAGCCTGCTCCGCAACTCGCAGCCTGGCTCGAAGAGAATGTCCCAGAGGCCCTCACTGTCCTCCGGGCACCCGCCGCCCACCGGCGGCGGCTCCGCACGACCAACGGGCTCGAGCGGCTCAACAAGGAAATCAAACGACGGACGCGGGTCGCTACGCTCTTCCCGAACGAGGCGTCGCTCCTGCGGCTCGCCTCTGCCGTCCTCTCAGAGATCAGTGACGATTGGGAAACTGAACGTGCCTACCTGACCATGGAAGCCAGATGACCCACCTCTGAAAACCCGGATTTACAGAAGGGGTGTTGCTTTATCGGCCAGAGCCACCTGCTTGATGTTGTTGCCGCACTGCGCCCGGCGGGCGCCTTCGCGAACGCCCT
>JAPOJV010000128.1 GCA_029978085.1 bacterium | reverse complement strand
CGTCATCGGCGGCGGGCTCGTCGGCCGCGCCGCGCGGCCGCCAGCGGTCGGAGCGGGCAGGCATCTCGGTCGCGTCGGCGCCCTGGAAGAGCTGCGGTTCGTGGGCGTCGCTCAGCGGCCGGTCGGCGGCGGTGTCGTGCGCTGCGGCGCCGGCATCGAGATCGGCCTGATGGGCTGCGTCGACAGGCACGGGGGTGGCTGGTTGGCGTCCGATGCCCAGCCCCCAGACGAGGGCGAACCCGAGGCAGCCGCAGGCGACGGCGCCGGCCGCCACGGGGAATCGTGACTGCGGTGGGGACACGACAAGATCCTGTCGCGACCTGCGTCCTTCCTGCTCGAACATCGCATCCGACATGGCCAGGCCCTCGCGCGCACGCCCGCAGCCGGTCCTCGGCCACCGGGCAATCGCCGGGGAAATAGCAGGTTCAGGGAGCCGGGAGAAAGGCCAGTCGGCCGGCAGTAGCCCGGTCACGCCGTGACCGGAAAAAAGCCCGTCACGGAGTGACGGGCCTACGGGGGCGGCCTACGGGGCAGTCTGGAGGACTTCGTGAAGATGGAAGTGATGCTTGCCCAGCTTGCCACCGTAGTTGCCGGCCGAGATCGCCGGGACGTCGGGGCCGGCCGCGGCCCGGATGCCGACGGCCATGGCCTCGGCCACCGCGTCGCGATCCACTCCATCGATGACGATCTCGAGGGCACAGGCCGCGCCGGGGGCGAGTTCCGACGGCACGCGGCCCACGAGCGCCGGCGAGAAGGCCTCGTTCGTCGAGGCCCGCAGCGCCTCATACCGCGATCCCACCTTGCTGCCTGAGCGGACCACGCCCCCCGGAAACGGCGTGATCGTGCCGGGCACGGCCGCGATCGCAGTGACGGCCCGGCGGGCCGCAGCGAGCGCGGCATCGAGCGACGTGCCCTGCAGAATGAAGTTGCCGCCCCCCACGCCCTTCGCGATTCCCATCGTCTCCTCGACGAGGAACTCGCCGTCCATCACCGGCACCCGCCAGAACCGCCGGCCATCCACGACCTTGCTCTTCTCGAAGCCGTCGCCGAAGAACCGCACGTGACCACCGAGGGGCACGCGGTCGGCCGCGGCGGGCAGTCCGTCGAAGACGGCCGTGGTCGGGCAAGTGAGCAGGCATTGCGCCGCGCGGTTGGCCACCGCCTTCGCGACGCCCTCGGCCGCGAACCCGAAGGCGAGAACGGCCGCGGCCGGCCGGCCGTCGGGAGACGCTGTGCAAGGGATCATCGTCTCGACGCCGATCTCCGCATCGCAGCCGATGACGCTCGTGCCGTAGCCGCACGTGGCGGCGAGGGCGGCGGCGAGCCAGTGGTCGTCGTGGGCCGTGATCACGAGCCGCGCGAACCGCAGCCCGAAGGCCTCGGCGAACGTGGCGGCAATCTGTGTGGATCCGATGAGCATCGGTGAGAAAACCGAGGTTCCAGATGCGGTGAATTCGCCTATGCTATCGCCTGTGCGGTGATTGCCCCACTGCCCCACGCGGTTCATGGAGGATGCCTGCGATGTGCCCCGTTCGTTCCCCTTGGTTTCTGCCCCGCGCGTGCTGCGCCGTGCTCCTGGCCGCCGTGAGCGGCGTCGCCTGTTTCGATGTCTCGGTCGCCGCGGACGATGCGGGGCGGCTTGCCGGCAGCGGCGTGACGGTGGCCCCCGCCGACGCGGCCTTCTTTTCCGCGACCCTGCGCGGCAAGGAACAGGTCGACGCCCTCGTCGCCAGCAACGCCTACAAGGCGCTGCGGGCATTGCCAGGCGTCACGCGGGCGCTCGATTCGCTCGAGGAGCAGCGGACGATGCCGGGCAGCCCGCTGGCGATGCTCGAGACCTTCATGCAGCTCCCCGAGAACGAGCAGGCGGTCGACCTGCTCCGCGACATGGTGTCGACCGACACGTTCGTCTACGGCGAGCCGTCGTGCATCCCGCTCATTCGTCTCGTGCGGAAACTGCAACAGGCCCAGCAGGCATCGGGCTGGTTCGGCTCCGGCGGCATCGACATCGACTTCGACATCATCGAGGAAGATATCGAAGTCGAGGAGGATGATGACGGCGAAGACGACGATGACGAGGCGGCCGCGCCGCGGGCTCCGGTCCGGATTCTGCCGGTGCGACTGGCCGACGCGACGGAGCAACTGAGCCCGGAACAGCTGCAGAAGCGGCTCGTGGCCGAGGCGCTCGTCGACAACGTCGAGCTGATCGTCGTGCCGGACGTCGTGTGGGGCTTCAAGACGACGAAGCGGGATGCCGGCGCGTCGCAGCTCAAGCGGCTCGAGGTGCTTGCCAAGCTCGTCGTGCAGGCCAACCCCGACCTCGCCGACTCGTTGGCGCGCAAGAAGATCGGTGGTGGTGAGTTCGTCACGTTCACGCTCGATGGCTCGCGGCTTCCCTGGGCCGATCTGCGCGAGCAGCTCGCCGATGAGGTTGGCGACGTGGCGGGGCTCGAGACGGTGTTCGACAGGCTGGAGTCACTCGACGTGGTGGTGGCCGTCGGCATCATCGGCGACTGGGTGCTCCTCTCGCTGGGCGACTCCACCGACCACCTGCAGAAGCTCACGGTCGCGAACGACAAGCCGGGCACGACAGGCAGCCTGCTCGGTCAGAAGCCGTTCGCTCCGCTGCTCGCCCACAAGGACCGCCGCATCACGGGCATCAACTACATCAGCGGTGAGCTGTCTGCGGCAGTCGCCGCCGCCCCTGACGACTTCGACCAGCTGCTCGATGCCTTGCCCGATGTGGTCGAGGCCGCCGGCTATCCGGCCGCCGCGGCAGAGTCGGCCCGCGACTGGCTCGGGGAGGCGGCCGCGGATTACGGCCGGCGGCTGCCGGTGCCCGGCCCGTGGATGTCGTATGCGTTCCTCGGCGACCAGGGCTACGAGGGCTACGCCTGGGACTGGTCGCGGAATCAGCGGCTCGACGGAGCGAAGCGGCTCGACCTGCTCGAGCACGCCGGCGGCGCACCCCTGGGCGTGATCGTGTCGCGGCTCAAGGCGGATCCCGCGCTGTTCGACGACCTCGTGGCCTTCGTGAGCGGCGGCCTCGGCTTCGTTCGCGACTGGGGGCTGCCCGACGACGACGAGGATTCCGCCGAGGCGTTCGCCGCGTTTGACGAGCATGTCGTGCCGCTCGGCGAGAAGCTCGTGGCCGCGGTGCGGGAGAAGATCATCCCGGCGCTCGCTGACGGCCAGGTGGGGTTTGTGATCGATGCGAAATCGAAGACGAAGAAGCCCCAGCGTGACCTGCCGTCGTCGGCGGAGGCCCTGCCGCTCGTGGAGCCGGCGATCGTTCTGCCGCTCGCCGATCCGCAGCTCTTCCGCGAGGGGCTCAACGATCTGTTCGCGCTCTCTGACGAACTCGTGACTGCGTTCCGCGAGATGAACCCCGACGCGGTGCCGGCCGGATACCGGGTGCCCGATCCGGAGAAGTCGAAGGCGGAGGGGGGCACGGTCTGGTCGTTCGCCCTGCCGGAGTCCGGACTCGACGAGCAGGTCCGGCCGTCGATCGGCGTCGGTGAAAAGGCGGCGGTCTTCTCGCTCGCGCCGAATCAGGCGGCCCGAATGCTGGTGGCAAGCAAGCTCGAGACCGGCTCGGGCCTCTCCACGTTCGAGGAACCGCTCGCGACCGCGGCGGCACTCGACTTTGCCGGACTCGTCGATGCCATCTCCCCTTGGATCGTCTACGGTGCCCGCTATGCCTGCGTGACCGAGCGGGAGAGCGGCCAGGTCGATCCCGACGAGGAACTGGCGGCCGACGATGAGAACGAACAGGCGAAGGAGGCGCTGCGGCACGTGGCAGTCGTGACCGAGGTGATCAAGTGCTTCCGGGCCGCCGTCGCCGAGACATCGTTCGTCGACGACGCGGCCGTCACGCACTGGCGGAACGTCATTCGCGACCTCCCGAAGTAGGTCCGTTGCTCCGCAACGAGCTGCCTGCCACGGCGTGACAGGCCCACGGGAGCCCGGTCACGGTAGCCCGGTCACGCCGTGACCGGAACACAAGTCACGGCGTGACTTGGCCACACCGGAACACAAGTCACGGCGTGACTTGGCCACACCGGAACACAAGTCACGGCGTGCGGCCGTGCGGGGCGAGGCGTATGCTTACGGCGTCCTGCGAGCCACCCGTCATGCCGTTCTCTCCGTTCGATGTTGCCGCGATGCGCCGGGGGATCGACGTGGCCCGGCGGGGCGAGGGCTTCGTCGAACCGAATCCACTCGTCGGCGCCGTCGTTGCTGCGGGCGAACGCATCATCGCCGAGGGCTGGCACCCGCGGTTCGGCGGTCCGCATGCCGAGGTCGTCGCGCTCGATGCGGCCGGCGCGGCGGCACGCGGGGCCACGCTCTACGTCACGCTCGAGCCCTGCTGCCATCATGGCAAGACGCCCCCCTGCACCGAGGCGGTGATCGCCGCAGGGATCGGTCGCGTGGTGATCGCCGCACGAGATCCGTTTCCGGCGGTGAACGGCGGCGGCATCGCGGCGCTCCGCGCGGCGGGCATCCCCGTCGAGACGGGCCTGCTCGAGGCCGAAGCCCTGCGGCTCACCGCGCCGTTTCGCACACTCGTCACGAACGGCCGGCCCTGGGTGATCGCCAAGTGGGCGATGAGCCGCGACCGTCGGGCCGCGGCGCCGCCGGGCGTCGGCCGCTGGATCTCGTCCCCCGAGTCACGGGCCCTCGTGCACGAGCTCCGCGGTCGGATGGACGCGATCCTCGTCGGCATCGGCACGGCGCTCGCCGACGACCCGCTGCTCACCGCCCGGCCTCCCGGCCCGCGGGTGCCGCTACGGATCGTGCTCGACTCCCGGGCGCGGCTGCCGCTCGACTCCGCGCTCGTGCAGTCGGTCGGCGAGGCGCCGGTGCTCGTAGCTGCTGGGCCCGATGCACCGGCCGCTCGGATCGCCGCGCTGCGGTCGGTCGGCTGCGAGGTGTGGCAGTGCACGGCGGCAACGCCGGCTGGCCGGCTCCACGAACTGCTTCGCCTCCTCGGCGATCGCCGGCTCACGAACCTGCTGGTCGAGGGCGGCCCGCACGTGCTCCGCGAGTGCTTCGCGGCTGGCCTCGTCGACGAGATCTGGCAGTTCACCGCGCCGTGCGACTACGCGGCGCATCCCGCGGCCGCTGTGCTGCCGGTGTTCGACGAGCCGCCCCCGTTCGACGTGGAGAGCGTCAGCCACCCCGGCGGCGACACGCTCGTGAGGGGCGTGGTTCGCCGGGGTGTGTCGTAGCGTCCTCTCGTAGGCCCGTGAGGGGTTGCCCATGCCCCGGGAGCCGGCGTATGCCGCCGAGCGCAGCCAGGATGGCGGAGCGAAGGCGGCATTCGAGCGAGCGGAGAACAGGATGTTCGCGGCGAGCGTCCTGCGACGGGGCGTGGGCAACTCCGAACTTTCACCACATGAGGTCGACCCGCGGAAGAATAGACGGGCCTGCGGTATTCGGACCGTGGGCCGCACACAGAGTGTGCGGACTACGGTGGGAGGTGAATGTTGATAACGGTGGCGCGGCGTTCGTGCCATACTGGGGCCTCGTACCCGTCACCCCTTCCTGTTGAGACGCCCGATGTTTCCTGCCACTGCCCCCGCTGTCGATCCCTCGCTTCACGTCCACTGCCGCCGGATCGCGGAGCGGGCCCGTCAGGCGGCGATCGATCTGGCCGGCGTGCCCGGCGACCGCAAGGCCGCGGCGCTGCGGGCGGCCGCCGCGCAGATCCGGGCCGATGTCGCCGAGATCCTCGCGGCCAATGCTCTCGATGTGGCGGCGGCGCCGGGCTACGGCCTCACGCCCGCCGCCGTCGATCGGCTGTTCCTCGATGCGAAGCGGGTGGAGGGGATCGCTGCCGGCGTCGAGGCGGTCGCGACGCTGCCCGATCCCGTGGGCGAGGTGATCGAGGAGGAGGTGCGGCCCAATGGCCTCGTCGTGCGGAAGGTGCGGGTGCCGCTCGGCGTGGTGTTCTTCGTCTACGAGTCGCGACCCAACGTCACGGCCGATGCGGCGGCCGTCGCCCTGGCCGCCGGCAATGCGATCATCCTCCGCGGCGGCAAGGAGGCGGCCCACTCGAGCGGCCGAATCGTGGCGAGCATGCGGCAGGCGATCGCGGCGGCCGGCCTGCCGGTGGATTGCGTGCAGCTCGTCGATGTGGCCGACCGGGCGGCCGTGGGAGAGTTTCTCGTGCTCGACGACCTCATCGACATCGCGATTCCACGCGGGGGCGAGGCGTTGATTCGCCGTGTCTGCTCCGAGGCGCGGATGCCCGTGCTCAAACACTTCACCGGCAACTGCCATGTGTACGTCGATCGGGCGGCCGACCTCGCGATGGCCGAGTCGGTCACCGTCAATGCGAAGTGCCAGCGGATGGGCGTCTGCAACGCGGCCGAATCGCTGCTCGTCCACCGTGACGTGGCCGACCGGTTCCTGCCAGCGATCGCTGCGGCCCTCGGCACGCATGGCGTGGAGATCGTGGGCGATGCGGCCACGCGGCGGCTCGTGCCGACCGCCGGCGCGGCGACCGAGGCCGACTGGGCGACGGAGTATCTCGGGCCGAAGATCTCGGTGGCCGTGGTCGACTCGCTCGACGCCGCCATCGACCACATCAACCGCTACGGCTCGCGGCACACCGACGCGATCGTGACCGCCGATCAGGCCGCCGCCGACCGGTTCGCCGCCCGCGTGGACACGGCGGTGGCGATGGTCAACGCCAGCACGCGGTTCAACGACGGTGGTGAGCTGGGTCTCGGGGCCGAGATCGGCATCTCGACCGACAAGCTCCATGCCCGTGGCCCGTGCGGCACGAAGGAGCTCACGACCTACAAGTACGTGGTGCTCGGCACCGGGCAGGTCCGTGGATGAGTCGTGCCTCCATCTGTTGTCTGCTCATCCTCATGACCACCGCCGCCACTGCCGAGCCCGTGCCCGACGCCGACCCGTATCTCTGGCTCGAAGACGTGGGGGGTGAGAAGCCGCTCGCCTGGGTGCGAGAGCGGAATGCAGAGTGCGTGGCGGCGATCGGGCAGGGCGAGGCGTTTGTTGCGCGGGAGCAGCGGCTGCTCTCGATCCTCGACTCGAAGGCGAAGATCCCCTACATCTCGAAGATCGGTGGGCACTTCTACAACTTCTGGCGCGACGCCGCGCATCCGAAGGGCCTGTGGCGGCGGACGACGCTCGCCGAGTATCGAAAGGAAGAGCCGGCCTGGGAGACGGTGCTCGACCTCGATGCGCTGGCGGCCGCCGAGGGCGAGAACTGGGTCTGGCACGGGGCGACGGTCCTCGAGCCCGAGGGGCGGCTCTGTCTGGTGTCGCTCTCGCGAGGCGGCGCCGACGCCGACGTGGTGCGGGAGTTCGATCTCTCGACGAAGGCGTTCGTGACCGGCGGCTTCACGCTGCCCGAGGCCAAGAGCCGCGTGGCCTGGCGGAGCCGTGACAGCCTGTTCGTGGCCAGCGATTTCGGTCCCGGATCACTCACCAGCTCCGGCTATCCGCGGACGGTGCGGGAATGGACCCGTGGCACGCCTCTGGCCGAGGCGCCGGTCGTCTACGAGGGCCAGCCCGACGACATGGTCGTGTCGGCCTGGCGGGATCTCACGCCCGGGTTCGACCGCGACGTCGTGATCCGGCAGAAGACCTTCTATTCGAATGAGATGTTCGTCCGCCACGGCAGGCAGTTCGTGAAGATTGACAAGCCCGACGACGCGAATGCGACCGTGCACCGCGAATGGCTGCTCATCGAACTGCGGTCGGACTGGGCGGTGGACGGCATGGTGTTCGCGGCTGGCTCGCTGCTCGCGGCCGACTGCGACCGGTTTCTCGCCGGGGATCGCACGCTGCACGTGCTCTTCACTCCCACGCCGCGGACATCGCTCGTCGGCTTTTCGGGCACGCGCAATCGAATCCTGCTCACCACGCTCGACAACGTTCGCAGCCGGGTGACGGCGACGGTGTTTCGCGACGGCACATGGCATTTCGAGCCGGTGGCCGGCGTGCCGGAGATCGGCACGGCGACCGCGACGCCGGTCGACGAGTATGAGTCGGACGAATTCTTCCTGATCACGGCCGATCCCGTTGAGCCGACGACGCTCGCGCTCGGCACCGCCGCCGAGCCGGCAGCCAAGCCGGAGCGGCTCAGGCAGTCCCCGGCCTTCTTCGAGGCCCGGGGGCTGAAGGTGAGCCAGCACGAGGCCGTGTCGGCGGACGGTACGCGGGTGCCTTACTTCCAGATCGGTCCGGCCGACCTGCCGCTCGACGGCTCCACGCCGACGCTGCTCTATGGATACGGCGGGTTTGAGATTCCACTCGTGCCCTCCTACGATCCGCTCACGGGGGCGGCCTGGCTGGAACGCGGGCATGTGTATGTGATCGCCAACATCCGGGGTGGAGGTGAGTTCGGGCCCGCGTGGCATCAGGCGGCGCTCAAGGCCAGCCGGCCGCGGGCCTACGAGGATTTCGCCGCCGTGGCCGAGGATCTCATCCGGCGGAAGGTGACGTCGCCGCGGCGGCTCGGCATCAAGGGGGGCAGCAACGGCGGCCTGCTCGTCGGCAACATGTATGTGCGGCGGCCGGACCTCTTCGGGGCGGTGGTCTGCCAGGTGCCGCTGCTCGACATGCGGCGGTTCAACGTGCTGCTCGCCGGTGCGAGTTGGATGGGGGAATACGGCAACCCCGACCTGCCCAAGGAGTGGGCGTTCATTCGCGGCTTCTCGCCGTATCAGCTCGTCGAGCGTGGCCGAGCGTATCCGCCGATCCTGATCATGACCTCCACTCGCGACGACCGCGTGCATCCGGGGCATGCCCGCAAGATGACCGCCCGGCTGCGGGAGTTCGGTCTGCCAGTGCTCTCGTACGAGAACATAGAAGGGGGCCACGGCGGCGCCGCCGACAACCGTCAGAAGGCGTTCATGGACGCGCTCGCCTACGCGTTCCTGGAACGCGAGCTGGTAGCCTCCGGCAAGTAGCCCGGTCACGGTAGCCCGGTCACGGTAGCCCGGTCACGCCGTGACCGGAATACAAGTCACGGCGTGACTTGGCCACAGACTCACGCGGGCTCCCTGACCCAGGCCACGTCGGGCGAGCCGCCGCCGTTGACGGCCGAGCCGCGGAGGAATTCCGACACGTACCGCAGTGATTTGCCCGGGCGGTCGGGGTCGCGGAAGTTGTCCCCCTTCTGCAGGATCGGCAGCTGGTCGGGCATGCTGCCG
>JAPOJV010000121.1 GCA_029978085.1 bacterium | reverse complement strand
GCGGGCAACGTCAACAAGGGAGAGAGCGGCAACGACCCCGACATGTACATCCGGGGCAACAAGCGGGCGCTCGTCACCGGATCGCTGACGTTCGGCTCCGGCAACGACGCCTCGGTGTTCGTCGAGGACGGCGTGCTTCAGTTCGGCGGTGCGGGCACAATGACGGGCGGGCGGCCGGCGATCGGCAGCGCGTCCGGAACGGCCAGCGCCGCGGTGTGGCTCGACACGGCGGGCGCGGCGTTCGCCCAGCAGTTGGAACTCAAGAACGGGTCGTCTGGCCGGCGGACGATCGGCGGCCTCAACACATCGGGCACCGTCACGTTCTCGGGCGACTTCGCCGGGGGCGCTGATACTTTCGACCTCGCCGCCGCGACCGGCGGTGCGGCTGTCTTCAGCGGCGTCAGGAACTTCAACGGCGGGCTCTTCGTCAACCGTCCGGAGGGTGCCACGGCCTACGGCGGCACGGTGATCCTCTCCGGCACGACGAACTCCGACAGTTTCACGGCGATCCATGCCGGCACGCTGCAGTTCTCCGATTTCAACCAACTCGGCTCGGGCCACCTGGAGTTCAACGCCGACTCCGGCGATTCGGGCACGCTCCGCTACACGGGCGGTTCGACGACGACCATGAAGACGCTCTGGATCGACAATCCTGGCATCACGCGGGCGGCGATCGACGTCAGCCAAGCCGGCACCACACTCAGATGGAATCCGGGCGGGACGGTCAATCAAAACATCACGAAGACCGGCGCCGGCTGGCTCTTTTTCGGCGGTGGTATCTCGGGCGGCACGGTCGGCGTGGAAGCGGGCCTGATGGTCCTCTCGGCGAGCAACAGCTACTCCGGTGGCACGGTCGTGTCGGGCGGCACGCTCGAGGTGTCGGCCGGCGGTGCGGAGGGGGGCAGCCCTGCGGCCCTCGGCACGGGCACGGTGTCGATCGCCTCGGGAGCGCAGGTGAAGTATTGGTTGAGTCTGTCCGGCTCGAACACGGTGGCGAACCCATTCTCGCTCTCCGGCGGCACGCTCCACACCACGGACGGCTTCAACACCTACTCGGGCCGCGTCACGCTCGCTTCGAGCGCGAGCACGATCTCGGCGCAATATGAAGACACGATCACGCTTTCCGGCGGCCTTGCCGGCAGTGGCGACGTACTCTTCACGCAGTCCGGCGGCACCACCGACAAAGCTGCCCCGACGTTCGTCCTGTCCGGCACGGGCGCGAACACCGGTACGGTTCGTGTGAGCGGCTCGTCCGGCGGCGGGGCGACGAAACTGCAGTTGGCCAACGTCAACGCCCTGCAGAATGCCACGCTCGACCTGGCCGCGGGCGACACCGGCACAGTTGAGTTCATCGTCGCAGGCAACAACACCTACAACATCGGCGGCCTTGCAGGCGGCCGCAACCTCGCTTTCGGCTCGAACGCCCTCTCTGTCGGCGGAAACGTCCAGAGCACGACCTACTCGGGCACCCTCTCTGGCAGTGGCGGTCTGACGAAGGTCGGCAGCGGTCAGCTGGCTCTCACCGGGGCCAACACGTTCACGGGCCCGACGAGCGTCGCCGCCGGTGAGCTCACGCTCAATGGGTCGCTCGCCGGCGGTCTCGGCGTGCTCGCTGGCGCGACCATCAGCGGCACCGGGACGGTCGGCGGCGACGCCACGATCGCGGGCATTCATTCGCCGGGCAACTCCCCCGGCATTCAAACCTTCACCGGCAACCTCACCTATGAGCCCGGGGCGGTCGTCGAATGGGAACTGATCGACAACACGACCGGTTCGGCCGGCACGAACTACGACCAGATCATCCTGCCCTCGGGCAACCTGACGTTCTCGGGCTCGACCACGCTCGCTCTCTCGTTCAACAGCCTGGGTAGTACGGTCAACTGGGCGGACGCGTTCTGGGACGATGACCGCGCCTGGATGATCTACGATCTTTCGGGCGGCACGACGACCGGCCTCTCGAACCTCTCGATCGGCGGCTCGTTGCTCGACTCGGTGGGCAACTCCCTCTCGCCGACCACGCGGGGCTACTTCACGACCATCCGCGCCGGCCAGGACGTGATGCTCACCTTTGTCGCCGTTCCCGAGCCCTCGACGATCGCCATGACAATCGTTGGTCTGGCCGGCATCGCTGCAAGAGGCTGGCAGATCCGCCGGCGACAGCAGACGTGATGGTGTGGGTCGCGCCTGCCGCTTTCCGGGCCGTCGCCTTCGCCGAGCAGAGCCGGGGCTCGGCGGCGGCCTATGATGATGAGGTGTTGGTTCGATTCCCCCGCGGATCCCCACCCCGTCGTCTGGGTCGGTATGCAGCAGCACCTCATCCTCGTACCCACCGAACTGGAACGCGGCCGCATCGAGCCGGTCGTGACGGCGGCGCATGGCGTTCCAGTCCGATTCGACCTGTGCGGATTCGGCGCCGTGGTGGCGGCCGCCCGCACCGCTCGTCTGATCGCCGAACACCGCCCGCAGGCCGTCGTGCTCGTCGGCATCGGGGGCCGACTCTCCGACCGGCT
This sequence comes from bacterium, assembly GCA_029978085.1. Lineage (GTDB taxonomy): Bacteria > Planctomycetota > Planctomycetia > Pirellulales > UBA1268 > QWPN01. The sequence goes on along the minus strand of JAPOJV010000121.1, from coordinate 6,988 downwards.
TCGCATCGGCGAGGCATATGCCTTCGAGCAGGTCGCCTGCCACGGCATCGGCGCTGGCACGGGCGAGGCATTCATGCCGGCCGAGAGCATGGGCTGGCTGCAGTGGCCGGCTGACGGACACGATTCGGCCACGCGAGTCGGCGACGTGCTGCCGTGCACGAGTGGCCGTGTTCACGCCACCGCCCCGCAGGCCGGCCTGCTCCTCTCCGCCTGTGCGGCATCGGCGGATGCCACTGACGTCCGCGCACGGCTCCAGCTTCATCCCGACGCGGTGGCCGAAGACATGGAGGGATTTGCGGTCGCCGCGGCCTGCCGGCTCGCCGGTGTGCCGCTCGACATCGTCCGCGGCATCTCCAACACGGCCGGCGACCGCGATGCGTCACACTGGCAGATCGACGCGGCCTGCCGCGCAGCAGGCGATTTGACCGCGATGCTCCTCCGAGGCCTGTCATGACCAGCCCGATCCGCCTCGGCATCTCCACCTGCCCCAACGACACGTTCGCATTCCACGGTCTTTTGACGCGGGCGGTCGACTGGCGGGGGCTCGACTTTCAGGTCGAGTTGCTCGATGTGGAGACGCTCAACGAAGGGCTGCTCGCCGGCGACTTCGACGTCTGCAAGGCGAGCTTCCATGCGGCCCTGCTGGCGGCCGCCGACGTGGTCGTGCTCCCCAGCGGCTCGGCCCTTGGCTTCGGTGTCGGTCCGCTCCTGCTCGCGGCGGAGCCGGGCACGCGGCCGACACACGCCCACCAACTCACTCTCTGCCCCGGCCGGCACACCACCGCGGCCCTGCTCTTCGAGCTGTTTCACTCGCGAAGTTCCCGCGTCGAGCATGTCGTCTTTTCCGAGATCATGCCGCGGCTCGAGGCCCACACGGCCGACTTCGGCGTCTGCATCCACGAGGGCCGATTCACGTGGGAAGCCCGCGGCCTCACGCTCGTCGAAGATCTCGGCACCCGCTGGGAAACCGACACCGGCTGCCCGCTGCCGCTCGGCGGAATCGTGGCCCGCCGCCGACTGCCCGCCGCGACGATCGCCGCGGTGCAGCATGTCATTCACGACTCCCTCACGCTCGCGCGTGCGAATCGTGACGCCACGCTGCCGACGATGCGGCGGCATGCCCAGGAGTTCGACGATCACGTGCTCATGCAGCACGTCGATCTCTATGTGAACGACTGGACGCTCGAGCTTGGCCCGACCGGCAGGCGGGCGCTCGACGCACTTTCCACCCGCGCCGCATCGGTCGGCGTGACGGCCACGCGGCTCGACGTCTTCGTCGGCTAAACGCCCCTGTTCCAGACGACTTACCCGATCGTCGCCACGATCTGGCGAAGCAGTGGCTGGAGTTCGGCTGGCAGGTCCCCGGCGCGGATCACATCGTCCACCTGCCCTCGCAGCGCCTCGACGCACTCGGCCGGCGTCGCGTGGTCCGCGAGACCGATCACCGCGTCGAGCGAGACGTGGGAATCACCGGTGAGATACCGGAAGAGCTGCGCGATCGAGCCCAGGAGCGGATCGCCGGTCCGGGCCGCCGTCTCGTCGAGCAGCGTGCCCGTCCCCGCCGAGTTGAGCGACAGCCGCCGCTGCACCTCAGCGGCGGTCGCCGCCCGGAATCCCGGCTCCTCCTTGAGCGCCGCGAATCGCTCAGCGTCGATCACGAAGACCTCGAGCCGATTCGGCTGTCTCGACAGCACGGTCGCGACGGCCGGCTGACCTCGCCACATGCCGATCTCGCCGAGCACGGTCGGCGCGGCGAGCGTCGCCACCTGCCGGGGCTCCGCCCCCGCCTCGGCGGTGTGGAGCACCACGAGTGGCGCCGTCGACGAGAGCACGACGTACATCTCGCCGACCGTCCGTCCCTGGGTGATGAGCGGCTCGCCGGCGGCCAGCTCGATCGTCCGTCGTTCAAGCGGTCGAGCCGCGGACCCCGTCGCATCGAACGCATGGAGCAGGATCGCGCCGATCAGCCGGTCGTCGGTGTCGTGAGGCGCCGCATCCGCATACGCCTTCTCGAGCGCGACCACGTCGGACCGCTCCCTGATCGCCCGCCGCGCGGCAGCCCGACGGTCGAGCGCATCCTGCGCCGAATCGACAGCGAACCGGTGCCGCCACTCGTCCCGCTGCCGCTCGAGCTCGGCCGGTACGTCGCCCCCCGGAAAGAGAAACTCCGCCGTCTCCGGATCGAGGTGCCGGCCGATGTGGCCCCGCACCGTCTCACCCGCTGCCACGGCCGTGAGCGGAATGATCCGGCGGGCGATCTCCTGCGCCATGCGGCGGACGCGGGCCGACGGCGGCCGCTCGCGAAGCCGGCGATCATAGGCGTCACGAAACCGCTCATGGGCGGCAAGGTCGCGGGGCACGCGACACAGCCCGGTGGCTCCTGCCACCTGGTAGAGAATCGTGCAGATCTGCGATCCCAGGTCGCGGCCCCGGCGGCTGTCCGGCGCGAGCCCGCAGATCGCCAGGCCGCGGCGGATCGACTCGACGAAGGCGGTAGCCACGTAGGCGTAGTCGGCCTCGTAGCCGTCGATCACCTGCACACCTCCGGCGGCACGTGGCCGCACCACTCCGGCGACGTGGTGCCGCAGGTTCACGATTCGCAGGATGTCAGCGAAATCCGGCGCCGCCCGCGGCCGCACGAACGAGCCCCAGAAGAAATCGCTGGTGCCGAAGATTCGCTCGCCGGCCCGAAAATGCCCCTCGTTGCGGTACGACGTGGTCACGATCGAGCCGACGAGGAGCGTGCGATAGATGCCCCCCCAGGCAAACCCCAGCACATCCGGCAGGATCTGGCCGCGGTGCACGAGGAGATTTCGCAGCGTGCACATCCGCCAGGCCAGGCTCCGCGCCGCACGACGGCGAACGGCGGCCCATGCCTCGTCGCTCAGCACCGGGAGCGGCGTGATGTCGGCAGCTGACAGAAAGTCGTCCAGTGTGCCCCGTGGGGAACGGAGCGGCGCATCGGTCGCGGAGGTCATCGGCACGGGCGGGCGTCGTGTACGCTGTGGTGAACACTGGCATTCGACCAGCGGCATTCCGGCATCAGGATTGTCGTGTACGCCCCCGTCGGCGTGCAACGTGCATCGGAGCGACAGCGGTGGCAGGCATGCTCTCCAGACTGATCGGCGGCGACCTCGCCGACCTGGCCCAGGATCCACTCGGCGAGTTCTGCCGCCGCTCCAGCCGGGGGGGCGTGGTGCCGCTGCAGATCGCCTTCACGCGGGGGCATCTCGTTTCCGATCCGGCGGTCGTCCGCCACGTGCTCCTCGACAACCTCGCCAACTACGACAAGCACACGCCGGCCTTCGACGCCGTCCGCATCGTGCTGGGCAACGGCATGCTCACCAGCGGTGGAGCGTTTTGGAAGCGGCAGCGGCGGATCGCCCAGCCGGCCTTTCACGGCGAGAAGGTGCGGCACTTCGCCCCGATCCTGTCGCGGATGGCAGCCGACTGCGCCGCCGACTGGGAGGCCGCCACCGCGGCCGGCGCCCCGGTCGACGCCGGCACCGACATGATGCGGGTCACGCTCCGGGCCGTGGCCGAAACGCTCTTCGGCGACGACATGGCCGGGGATGCCAACGAGATCAACCGCGTGTTCCCCACGATCCTGGGCTGCCTGGCCTCCCGGGTGTCGTCGCCGATTCGGCCGCCACTGTGGGTGCCGACTGCCACCAACCGCCGGCTGAGGCCCGCACTCAGCTCGCTCAACGCGACCGTCGAGCGGCTGATCGCCACGAAGCGGCGGCGGCTGGCTGCCGGCGAACAGACGGAGCCGAAGCACCGCGACCTGCTCACGATCCTGATGCTGGCGCGGGACGAAGAAACGGGCGAGACGATGAGCGACGCCCAGCTCCGCGACGAAGTGATGACCCTCTTGATCGCCGGCCACGAGACGACGGCCAACGCCCTGGCATGGCTCTGGGTGCTCCTCGACCGGCATCCCGACGAGCAGGAGCGGCTCCGCGCCGAACTCGTCGCGGCGACCGGTGGCCGGCCGCCGACGGTGGACGATCTGCCGCAGCTCCCACGGCTCAAGGCCGTGATCCAGGAGACGCTCCGGCTCTATCCGCCGGTCTGGATGTTCGACCGCCTCGCCCTCGGCCCCGACGACCTCGCTGGCACGCCGGTGGCGAAGGGGGAGCTCGTGATCTTCTGCCCCTACGCCCTGCATCGACTGCCGCATCTCTGGAGCGAGCCTGAGACGTTCCGGCCCGAGCGGTTCGAGGCCGGCCGCGAGGAGCAGAAGAACAAGTTCGCCTATCTGCCGTTCAGCGCCGGCCCGCGGATCTGCCTCGGGGCGAGCTTCGCGATGATCGAGTCGCAGATCATCGTCGGTACCCTGCTTTCTCGGTTTCGCGTGCGGCTCGCCGATCCCAGGCCGATCATCGCCGAGCCCCGCGTCACGCTCCGCACGTCCCGGCCCGTCATCCTCCGCCTGGAGCGGGCCCCGCTCCTCCCGACGTGATCCTTTCGCTCATGTGCCGCAGAACGTGCGATACGCTCCGCAACCTGCGGGCGGGCCGCCGCGATACCGCTCGTTGTCCTTCGTCTCCACGAATGGATCGCGAAGCGCGGCCAGCAGCTGGTGCAGCGGGCCGAAGTCACCCGACTCCGCCGCCGAGAGTGCCTCTTCCACACGGTGATTCCGCGGAATGACCACCGGATTCACCTGTCGCATCCGCGCGGCCACCTGGGCCGGCGTGCCGGACTGCCGCTCGAGTCGGGCGAGCCAGCCTGCCTGCCACTCGCGCAGCGTCGGAGCCGTGGCCTCGCGGGCTGGCACAGCGTGTGACTCGGCCATGCTGGCCAACCCGGCAAACGTAGCCGTGAAGTCAGCCTGGGACTCGTGCATCGAGCGGAGCAATGCGGCGAACAGGTCGCGATCTCCGTCTTCTTCAGTCACGAGCCCGAGCTTCGCCCGCGCGCCGGCCAGATAGTGGCGGTCGAACCGCTCGGGAAACGTGGCGAGCACGCCCCGCACCGCTTCCAGCGACTCGTCTTCGCCTCCACGCACGACCGGCAGCAGGCTCTCGGCCAGCCGCGCAAGGTTCCAGTGGGCGATCCCCGGCTGGTTGGCGTAGGCGTAGCGGCCCTGCTGGTCGATCGAACTGAAGACGGTGGCGGGATCGTAGGTGTCGAGAAAAGCGCACGGGCCGTAGTCGATCGTCTCCCCCGACACCGCCATGTTGTCGGTGTTCATGACGCCGTGCACGAAGCCCACCAGCATCCAGCGGGCCACGAGCGCCGCCTGCCGCTCGACGACCCCCGCGAAGAACGCGACCGCGGGATCGGCCGACTCCGCGGCCGTCGGATCGTGTCGCGCGATCGCGTGGTCGAGCAGCGCGGGGAGCAGGCGGTCGTCCTCCACGGCCGCCGCGAACTGAAACGTGCCCACCCGGATGTGGCTCGCGGCCACGCGAGTGAGCACAGCACCGGCCAGCGGAGCGTTTCGCAGCACGAGTTCGCCGGTCGTAGCCACGGCGAGGCTGCGGGTCGTGGGAATGCCGAGGGCATGCATGCCTTCGCTCACGATGTATTCGCGGAGCATCGGCCCGATCGCGGCGCGGCCGTCGCCGCCGCGGGAGTAGCGGGTGCGGCCCGCGCCCTTGAGCTGGATGTCGTACCGCCGGCCGCTCGGCCCGATCTGCTCACCAAGCAGAATGGCCCGGCCGTCTCCGAGGTTCGTAAAGTGACCGAACTGGTGGCCGGCATAGGCCTGCGCGATCGGCTCGGCCCCGGGCGGGATTTCGTTGCCGGCAAAGACGCCGGCTCCATGATCGCGCAGGATCGTCGGATCGAGGCCAAGCTCGGCGGCCAGCGGCTCGTTCACGACCACGACCGCCGGAGACCGCACCGGCGCCGGCTGCGACGCGGCGAAGAGCGTTTCGGGGAGCCGCGCATAGGAGTTGTCGAACCGCCACCCGGCAGCTGCGATCGACTCTGGCATCGGTCTCCCTTGCACGTCGCGGACCGGCCCCACACGTCGGGCCTTCCCCGTCAGTGTAGCCGGCCGACCGCGCGTGGCCGCGCCGCACGGTCAGAGCGCACCGAGTTGCGTCTTGGGCCGGGCCTCCTCGAGATCGTCCATGAGTGACTGCAGATCGGCAGGCTGCACGGCGAACTGGCCGAGGTAGGGCCGCGTGTAGGCGAACAGGATCACGAAGCAGCAGCTGATTCCGACGGCCACCATCCCGAGCGCGAGCCGTCGAGCCCGACGCGAATCGGCATGAATGAGGCCCACGCCGAGGAGCGTCAGGATCGCGAGCACGCCCACGATGCCCCAGCGGGCCGGTGGTGGGCGGGTGGCTGCGATCCGCAGCCGTGTCTCGCGGGCGGTGGACGCCTGGCGGTAGAGGTCGTGCAGCTCACTGTGCAGCGGGCCCTCGGGGAGCGCGTGGATCGAGCCCCGGAGCTCACGGATCGGGGCGGCGGTGACGCGGGGCGAGAGCAGATGGGCCAGTTGCGGCCACTCATCTTCGACGATGAAGCCGACCGCCTCCCGTAACGGTGTCTGCACGGCTGCCGCCTCGGGGCCACCATCGTCTTCAATCGCCTCCGCCATCTCGCGGTAAGCGGCGGCCTCGCTGCGGGCGGATTCCTCGGCGAGGCTGTGCTGCTCCCAGACCGGGATCGCGATGAACGAGATCAAGAGGCCGAAGGCGAGGCCGATCTGCGCTGGCACCTCGGCCTCGAGCTTCCCGAGCCGGCGGCCTTCCCGACCGGCGATCCACGGCACGAGATAGCGGTGCACGAAAAACGCACACAGGCCCCAGTAGGCCAACAGGATGAGCACCATCACCGGCATCGGCAGCGCCAGAAATCCGTCACAGCAGGCGGACAGTCGTGTCATCGCTTCTCTCCCATGCACGTCATCTCGACGCGGCGGGAAGGTAGCCGGCGGTGGGCATCGCCAAAAGCCCATTTCTCTGCAGTCCCGCCTCTTCCCCGATAGGCTCGTTGCTCCGCAACGGGCTGCCCGTCACGGCGT
>JAPOJV010000033.1 GCA_029978085.1 bacterium | reverse complement strand
TATCCGTTTTGGAGTGAGCGGTTTCCCGAGGCGGTCGTGGCCTTCGGCCCGGTGCTGCGGCCGGCTGACGCGCCCGGCCGTTCGGCAGACGAATGGACCGCGATCCTCGCTCGAGAACTGGAGGCCACGCAGGATCGGCTGGCGGCGGCGGCGCGACTTCGCGACCCTGCTGCGTTCAAGACCCTGCTCTCGGGCCGCGTGGGTGTGGGCGTCGTCTATGACGGCGTTCGGCGTCTGCGGGCCTGGTTTCGTGGTGAGCGGTTCGATGCGGCGCATGGCGGGGGCGATGCATGAGTCCGCTGGCGATTGGCATCCTCGCCGCGGTCGCCGTGGCCCTGGCCGCAATGCCAGCGCTACTCACGCTCGCGAATCTCCGGGCCTTTGCCCGCACGCCGCAGCCGACGGCAGCCACGCCGGTGCCGGCCGTGTCGGTGCTTGTGCCGGCTCGCAATGAAGAGGCCGCGATCGGGCGGCTCTGTCGCGACGTGCTCGCGAGCACCGGCGTCGATCTCGAACTCGTGATCCTCGATGACGACAGCCGCGATGCCACCGCGGCGATCGTGAACGAGATCGCCGCCGCCGATCCCCGTGTGCGGCTCGTCCGCGGCCAGCCACTGCCCGCGGGCTGGTGCGGTAAGCAGCATGCCTGCTGGCAGCTCTCACAGGCCGCGCGGCACGACACCTGGGTGTTTCTCGACGTCGATGTGTCGCCCACTCCGGATGCGATCGCCCGGGCCGTCGCCTTTCTCGAGACCTCGGGCGTCGCGCTCGCCGGCGGGTTCCCGCGGCAGCTCACGGGCTCGGTGCTCGAGTGGCTGCTCCTGCCGCTCATTCAGTTCATCCTGCTCGGATTTTTGCCGCTGGCCCGCGCCCGTCGCGACAACTCGCCCGGTCTCGCCGCGGGCTGCGGGCAGTTCTTTGTCACGCGTCGGGCCGACTACGAGCGATCCGGAGGCCACGCGGCCATTCGCGCGTCGCTCCATGACGGCATCAAGCTGCCGCGGGCGTATCGTCGCGCGGGGCTGAAGACCGACGTCTTCGATGCCAGCGACATCGCGTCGTGCCGCATGTACACGCGGAGCGTCGATGTGTGGCGTGGGCTCGGCAAGAATGCCACCGAGGGCATTGGCAGCCCGGCGACGATCCTTCCGTTCACGCTGCTCCTGGTCGGCGGCCAGATTCTGCCAGTCGGGCTGGTCGCGGTCGGACTCGCCACCGGCTGGCGCGGCTGGCCCTGGTGGGGGATCGCCGGTGCGGTGCTGGCGACCGTGCTCTCGTTCCTGCCGCGGCTGCTCGAGGCGCCACGGTTTCGCCAAAGCTGGGCCAGCGCGATCGCCCATCCGGTTGGCGTCGCCGTCTTTCTCGCGATCCAGTGGTGGGCCCTGGTTCGCCGCGCCCTCGGCCTCGAGACGTCGTGGCGCGGCCGCTCATTGCGGCCCCAGTAGGCCCGTCACTCCGTCATGTGAAAGGCCAGCGAGTCACGGCGTGACTCGCCCACCGTAGCCCGGTCACGCCGTGACCGGAATGCGGCGGCGACCGCTACTCGCGCCGCAGGAGATCGCGGCTGCGGGTGACGCGGGCAACGGCTTCTTCGACCGTGTCGGCGAGGGCGGTGAGGTGGCCCATCTTGCGGCCCGGGCGGGCCTCCGACTTGCCGTAGAGATGCAGGCTCGCGCCGGGCACGCCCAGGGCCGCGGCCCAGTCGGGCTCGCCGTGCTCCCAGCAGTCGCCGAGCAGGTTGGCCATCGCAGCGGGGGCGACCTGCCGCGTGGAACCAAGTGGGAGGCCGCAGATCGCCCGCACCTGCTGGGCGAACTGGCTCGTCTCGCAGGCCTCGATCGTGAGGTGGCCGGAATTGTGCGTCCGCGGCGCGATCTCGTTGACGAGCACCTCGCCCGAGCGGGAGACGAAGTATTCCACACAGGCCACGCCGACCACGTCGAGGGCGGTGAGGATTCGCCGGGTCGTGTCGACGGCCGCGGCGAGCACCCGTTCCGGCAGTCCCGCGGGCACGCTCGACACGTCGAGGATGTGGTGGGCGTGGGCGTTGCGCGACGGAGCGAAGGCTGCCGTCGTGCCGTCTACGCCGCGGGCCGCGACCACCGAGATCTCGCAGTCAAAATCGATCCAGGCCTCGAGCACGAGCTCCTGCGGCCCGGCAGGTCCGCTGCCGAGTGCGTCCCAGGCGGCGTCGATGTCGGCGGCGCTGGTCAGCTTCCGCTGCCCCTTGCCGTCGTAGCCGAAGGCCGCCGTCTTGACGACGGCCGGCAGGCCGAGGTCGGCGACGGCCGCGTGCAATTGCTCCCGGCTGCGGACGGCTCGGTGCGGCGCGCAGGTGAAGCCGTGTCGCATCAGAAACGCCTTCTCGCGGGCCCGGTCCTGCGTGATGAAGAGCACGTCGGGATGCGGTCGCACCGGCACCGCCGAGGCGGCGAGCGCCCGGGCCGCCGCGGCCGGCACGTTCTCGAATTCAAACGTCACCACGGCCAGCGACTTCGCCCCCGCCGCCAGCCAGTCGGCGTCGCCGTAGTCGCCCACGTGCACTCGGTCGCAGAATCGCGCAGCTGGGCAGTCGGCGACGTCGCTGATCGCCTCGACCCGGTAGCCCATCCGCCTGGCGGCCTGCGCGAACATCGCGCCGAGCTGGCCGCCGCCAAGGATGCCGAGCGTGGCACCGGGAAGGATCGGTGGTGCGGAGGCCTGCGGCACGCGTTACCGCTCCGACGGCCGTTCGGACCAGGCGGTCGATTCGCCGTTGAGATCCTCGCGCAGCACGCGGGCGGTCTGCTCCGCCCGATAGGCCAGCAGCCGGCCACGGAGCGCGGGATCCTCGAGCGCGAGGATCGCCACGGCGAGCAGCGCCGCGTTGGTCGCGCCGGCGGGGCCGATCGCGAGCGTGCCCACGGGGATGCCTGCGGGCATCTGCACGATCGACAGGAGTGAATCAACGCCGCGCAGCACCGCCGACTCGACGGGCACACCGAGCACGGGCAGATGAGTCTGGGCGGCCAGCATCCCGGGGAGGTGGGCGGCGCCGCCCGCTCCGGCGATGATGACCTTCAGGCCGCGGTCAGCCGCCGACGTGGCATATTCGGCGAGTTTCTCGGGCGTGCGATGGGCCGACACCACCTCGGAGGCATGCGGCACACCGAACTGGTCGAGTACCGCCGCGGCCCGCTGGAGCGTGGCCCAGTCGGACCGACTTCCCATCACGACGCCGACGAGGGGAGGGGGTGAGGCTGACGCTGGCACGAGGAGACCACCTGATGACGGGGGACGAGTGTCTCGAGCGAAAACGCGGCGGTGGGCCGCATCCTGCGGCCATCTTGCTCCGGTCCATCCGCCGATGCAACCTGACCGCATGGCCCGCCCACTTCCTGACATCCTGAAGATCCAGTGGCCCCCGGCTGCCGACCGCCCGCCGGCCGATACGGAAGCCGCGCTCGATCGCGCCGTCGGCATCCTCCGGGCTGGTGGGCTTGTCGCGATCCCCACGGAAACGGTCTACGGACTGGCGGCGGACGCCCTCGATGCGGACGCCGTCGCGGGCATCTTCCGTGCCAAGGGGCGGCCCGCCACCAACCCACTTATCGTGCACGTGAGCGATGTGCCGATGGCCCGCGGGCTCGCGGGGAGTTGGCCGGCGGCCGCGGATGCGATTGCCGCACGCCTCTGGCCGGGGCCGGTGACTGTCGTCGTGCCCCGCGGCCCGTCGATCCCCGACATCGTCACTGCGGGCGGGCCGACCGTCGCCCTCCGCTGCCCGGATCATCGGCTCGCCCGCCGGCTCATCGAGAAGGTAGGCCGGCCGCTGGCTGCCCCCAGCGCGAATCGCTCGGAGGCGGTCTCGCCCACGACGGCCGCCCATGTGCTGACGAGCCTCGGCAGCCGCATCGACCTGATTCTCGATGGCGGCCCGTGTGGTCACGGCATCGAGTCGACGGTCGTCGAGTGCACGGCCGATCCCCCGCGGATCCTCAGGCCGGGGCCGATGTCACGCAGGCACCTGGAGGAGGTGGTCGGTGGGCCGGTCGTATGGCCCGAGGGTGTCGCGGCCGACGCGAGCGAGACGCCACTGCGTTCCCCCGGCCTCCATGCGAAACACTACGCACCGCGCACGCCGCTCGACATGCCTGCCGACCCGGCCGCCCACGTCGCCGGGCTGCTCGACTCCGGCGCGCGGGTCGGCTGGATGACGCGGGCCGCAGACGGCATGCAGGTCCGCCGACTGGCCGGGGCCCGGGAACTCGTGATCGTGCCGATGCCCGATGCCCCCGCCGACTACGCCCGTCTGCTGTATGCCACGCTGCATGCCCTCGACCAGCGAGAGCTCGCACGGATCGTCGTCGATCCGGTGCCCGACACCGAGGAGTGGCGGGCCCTCCGCGACCGGCTCGCCCGGGCGGTCACGCGGCCGCCGCCAGGATCTCCCGGAGCGCCGACGTGATATCCGGGTATTGGAAGGCGAAACCCGTATCGAGGGCCACCTGCGGGATCACGCGTTGCGACGCGAAGAGCACCTGCGCGAACTCGCCGAACACGAGCCGCAGGCCGAGGTAGGGGGCCGGCATGAACGCCGGCCGATGCAGCTGCCTGGCCAGCGCCTTCGTGAATTCCGAGTTGCGAACAGGCTGCGGCGCGACGGCGTTCATGGGGCCGCGAATCTCGCCATGGTCTGCAGCATGGACATACAGCCGCGCGAGGTCGGCCACGTGCACCCAGGGCATCCACTGCCGGCCGTTGCCGAGCGGGCCGCCCGCCCCCAGCTTGAAGGGCGTGAGCATCTTGGCGAGCGCACCCCCCGAGCCCGAGCCGAGCACGATGCCGGTGCGGGCCGTGACCACCCGTACGCCGAGGTCGGCGGCGGCCAGTGCCTCCCGCTCCCACTCGACGCACACCCGCGCGAGAAAATCGTCGGCCGGTGTGGCCGACTCGGTGAGCTCCTCGTCGCCGCGGCTGCCGTAGTAGCCGACAGCCGACGCCGACACGAGCGTGGCCGGCTTCACCGCGGCCTGCGCGATGCCCTGCACGAGGTGCCGCGTGCCGACCACGCGGCTGTCGCGAATGCGGGCCTTCTGCGCCGCCGTCCAGCGGGCGCCGGCGACCGACTCGCCGGCGAGATGGTAGACGACATCGATGCCCTCGAAGGCTTCCGGCGGGGGCGGCCCCTCCAGCGGATCCCAGCGGACAATCCGACCGGCGAGGTGTCCGATCGATTGCTTGGCGCGGTCGGGGTTTCGCGACACGACCACGGGCTTGTCGAGCAGTCGCAGAAGACGAGGGCCTACGAAGCCCGTCGCGCCGGTGACCAATGCTTTCATGTCTGCTGCTCCTGTGAGTGAGTAGTCGTGCTGTTTTCGAATGTGACGTGCCAGGGTGGATCACAGGCTCACGAACAGGGCGCCGGCTTGGGGGCGGCAAAAGTCTCGTCGCGGTGGACCTCGCGGACTCGGTCCAAATGCTCCTCGAGCTTTCGCCGACCCCCTCGCCTCCCGTGTGGGAGGAGCGAGAAACCACATGCACGCCGACAGAGGGTGATCTAGACTGTGAACTTGAGAAGTATAGACAGGTGCTCGGATTCCGCCCTCCCTCAGCTCACTCCGCCGCGACGTTCTCGTCTCGACCGCCGATAGCGCCGCCTACAGCCTGATGGTGGGCTTCGGCGAGACCTACATCCCGGCCTTCGCCCTGGCGTTGGGGCTGGGGCCGGTGGCTGCGGGGCTGACGGCGACGGTGCCGCTGCTCTGCGGTGCCGTGCTCCAACTCGTGACCCCGAAGGGCGTGGCCCGACTCGGCACCAACCGCGGCTGGGTCGTCGCCTGCACGACGCTCCAGTCGCTGAGCTTCGTGCCCCTGATCTGGTGGGCGATCCGCGGCCATGCGGAGCTCTGGGAATTGCTCGCTGCCGCCAGTGTGTATTGGGGGGCGGGCATGGCCGGCGCGCCCGCCTGGAACGCCTGGATCGGCACACTCATCCCCGTGTCGGTGCGGACGTCGTTCTTCGCCCAGCGGGGTCGCCTGGGGCAGTTCGCCATCTGCGTCGGCTTCGTGATCGGCGGCCTCGTGCTCCAGTGGGGGGAGCGGCGTGGGCAGGTGCTGACGGCATTCGCCGTGCTCTTCGCGTTGGCCGGCGTGAGCCGGCTCATCTCCACGGCGCTGCTCACGGCCTGCAGCGAGCCGATGCCGCCGCGGCGCCGCGGCCGGAGCGCCGGCGACTCGGGGCAGTCGCTCGGACTCTCTGCGGTGGCCCGCGGTATGCTCGCGTCGCCATCGGGGGCGGTCGTCTCTCTCTTGTGGAGCTTCATCTTCGGCGCGCAGTTCGCGGCCCCGTACTTCACGCCCTACATGCTTCGCGAACTCGGCTTCTCGTATCACGCCTTCATGCTCGTGATGGCCGCGAGCTTCCTGGCAAAGGCCGTGATGTCGCCGCTGCTTGGTCGGCTCGCATCGAAGATCGGCACGTTCCGGCTGATCGGGTGGGCAACGGTGGCGATCACGCCGCTCGCGCTCCTCTGGCTGCCGTCCGCGAATCTTGGCTACCTCGTCGTCGTGCAGGTGATCGCGGGCGCATGCTGGGCGGCCTACGAACTCGCGGTCTCACTCCTCTTTTTCGAGGCGATGACCGACCGGGAGCGGACGGCGGCCGTGACGATCTACAACGTCGGGCTCGCCGTGGCGACGGTGGCGGGTGCCTGCTGCGGTGGCCTCGTCCTGCGGTGGTTCGGCAGTGGCCACGACGCCTACGCTGCCGTCTTCATCGGCTCGAGCATCCTGCGGCTCGCCGCCCTGCCGCTCCTCGCGCGGCTCCGCACGTGAATTCAGCCCGCGGGCATCCGGGCTTCGTGGGCGAGGCTGTCGAGAAACGTGCGGGCGGAGCCGAAGTCGCCGGCCGGGTAGTCGTTCACTCGCTTGGTCAGTGCGTCGATGAACTGCGACACCGTCATCTGAATGTCTTGGAACTGCTCGTACCGCAGGCTGCCACCGGAGGCGGCCCGCTCCGCGAAGAGATGGTCGAGTCGATCGCGATACGGCTTGTACACGTCCTGCGTGAGCACCATCGGATAGCTGATGTGACCGGTGACCGGGTCGAGTCTGGTCGAGCCGAGGCGGGCCGGGGCCGCCATCTTGGCCATGCGGATCGCCTGCTCCTGGGTCACCGGCGGGCCCGCCGCCGCGGCGCGGGCCTCGGTGTTGACCTTCCGCATCTCGAAGTAGGTTTCCGTCCACCGCAGCTTGTTTTGAATGTCGAGCGTCTTGGCCTCCTGCCAGTTCTTCGCGGCCTGCGAGTCGAGAACGTTCTTCGTGCCCTGGGCCCGCAGGACTTCCGACATGCCGTAGTCGGCCCCCTGCTGGGCCGTCGAGGCGAAGCCGCCCCGGTTGAAGCCCCAGCCGCCGCCCCACTGGGCATGGGCGGCGCCGCCGAGCAGCGCGGCGACGACCCCGGCGAGACTGAGCGATCGGGCCGCTGCTGCCAGCGGACGCTGGAGTTGGCCACGGGCGGATTCGCGGGCGGAACGGGAAACGGGCCGCGGGCGGGACATGGTCACCTCGGGGCAGCGAAAAACCAGCCGGACACGGGACGGTCCCGCGTGACACGGCAGCGGAAGTATACTTCCAGAGTCCGGCGCCGGCGACGCACCCTGCCGTCGAGGCCGCCGGGCGAAACCGCCTTTTCCCCGGCATAACCGGCCTCTCTGGAGCAATGTTTCATGGGGCGTTTCCTGTCAGCGAGCGTTCTGTCGTGGTCGGCCACCGCCTGCGGTCTGGCGGCGATCCTGGGGTGTGCGAAGCCGCAGCCGCCGGCGCAGCCTGCCGCCGTACCGGCCGCAACGTCTCGATCGACCCCGCCCGCCGCCGTTGATGCGAAGCCAGCTGCTGACGTGACGCCGGCCCCCGAGCCGCAGGCTGCGGCCGATGTCGCCGCGCTGGCCAAGCGGCTTGCCGATGCGACGACGCCCGAGTCCCGCGTCGAGCTCATCGATCAGATCGCCATCCTCGGCCAAAAGGGCAGGGAAGCGATGCCGCAGCTGCTCGCCGTTCTCGCCGACGCCGACCCGCGGCCGCGTTGGCGGGCGGCTCGCGCGATCGGCCTCATCGGTGAAGACTCGATCTCGGCGATTCCCGCCCTCGTGAAACTGCTGGCCGACGCCGATCCCATCGTCGTGACGCAGGCCGCCGCCGCGATTGGCATGGTGAAGGCGGATGATGGTCGCACCGACACGCCGCCTCAGGATGCCGCGATGTACGCGGCGGCTGTCGAGCCATTGATGGAGACCACGACGCACGCCGATCCCCGTGCCCGTCGGGCCGCGATGACTGCCCTCCAGCGGCTCGTTCCCGACCCGGCCCGACTCGCGCCGCTCTTCTGCGACCAGCTGGCGGATTCCGAGCCGGCAGTGGTGCTGCCTGCCCTGCATACGCTCGCCGACATGGACGCCGCCGCCGTGCCGTTCCTCCTCGAGGCATTGAAGGAACCGAAGTCTCGGTATTGGGCCACCGTCGCCCTCGCGGAGATCGGCCCCGAAGCTGCCGCGGCGGTCGAGCCGCTCGCGGAACTCGCAGCGGACGGTGAGCTCGACGAGCGGATGCAGGCGACGCTCGCCCTGGCCGCGATCGGCAAGCCCGCGGCGGCGGCGGTGCCCGCCCTCCTCGAGTCGTTGGAGTGCAATGAGGAACTGCTCCGCAACGCCGCGGCATTCGCCCTCGGCAAGATCGGTTCCCCTGCTGCGGACGCTCCGCTCGAGAAGGCCGTGGCCAGTCCGGATGAGTTGCTGTCGGCGATCGCCTCGTGGGGCAGGGCGCAGCTGCATCCGCAGGATGCTGCGCTCGTGGCCGACGCCGTGCAGCGGATGCGAAAAGGGCTCGACAGCGACAATCCCGGCGTCCGCAAAGCGGCCGTCTCGGGGCTCTCCGATCTTGCGGGACTCGCTGACGAGACTGTCCGCAGAGAGCTCGTGGGCGAGTTCGTGGGCCTGCTGCACGACACCGACGCCGGGGTGGGCACGAGCGCGGGGGCCGCGCTCGTGCGGCTGAAGGACGTCGCAGTCGATGCGGTGCGGGCGACCCTCGCCGATGCCGGCACCCGACTGAAGGCGCTCGAGGTGCTCGCCGCGATCGGTCCGGCCGCGAAGGCTGCCGTGCCCGAGATCACGACGCTGCTCACCGACGCCGATCCGCTGGTGCGGAGCGAGGCGGCCGTGGCACTGGCGTCCGTCGGCCCAGAGGCCGCTGCGGCTGTGCCCGCCCTCGAGAAACTGCTTGGCGACGATGCCCCCGCCGAGGCGCGGTATGTGGCTGCCTTTGCCCTCGGTCGGATCGGTGCCGCCGCGAAGCCGGCCGTGCCGCGACTGCTCGAACTATCGAAGTCGTCAGACGGGATTCTGGCCACGGTGGCGACCTGGGCGACGCTCAAAATCGAGCCGCAGGACAGCACGCTCGTCGAAGCCGCGATCCCGCTGCTGCGGAAGGCGCTGGGGGGCGAGAACGAGATGGCCCGGCTGGAGGCCGCCGTCGCACTCGGCGACATCGGCCCTGCCGCCTCCAGTGCGGTTCCCATGCTGGAACTCGTGGCGGAGGAAGATTCATCGCGGCAGGTGCGGGCGGCCGCCGCCGAGGCCCTGACCAAAGTCCGGCCCCGGCAGTAACCCCCGCCGGACTCGATCCGCGGCCGGTCGTGCTCCGCGCGCCAGTCGCGCAAGCTCTGACGTCCGCCTGTGCCGTGCCTCCAGCCCGCCTGCTCGGCTGGCCGATCCCCTTCTTGCTCGAATGGATGCGGGCAGCCGCCGGCAGTGTGTGCTCGGCATGATGGCGCCCGTCTCGACGGAGGGGACGATGGCGACCTACGGACGGCTGCGCAGGCTCTGGCTCACGCATTTCTCGCAGCCGGCCGGCGAGCGTGTCATCCACCGCCACGTGCTCCGCGCGGGGCCCGCGCGAATTCTCGAGCTTGGCCTCGGGATGCTTGTCCGCACCGAGCGGATGCTGGCCGCAGCCGCGTCGCGGCCGACCGCCACGCCGGTGCACTACGTCGGCCTCGATCGTTTCGAGGGGCGGGCGGCTGGTGATCCGCCGGGCGTGTCGCTCAAGCAGGCGCATCAGCGGCTGCACAAGCTCGCCAAGGTGCAGCTTGTGCCCGGCAACGTCGACACGTCGCTCGCCCGCGTCTGCAACCATCTCGGCACGTTCGATCTCGTGCTCGTATCGGCCGACACCGACGAGCGGCACCTCGAACGCTGCTGGTTCTTCCTGCAGCGGCTCGTCACGCCCACGACCACGCTCTTCGTTCAACCGCAGGCAGCCGCCGCCTGGACGACGATCACGAAGGCCCGCGTCGATGAACTGGCCGCGAAGACGGTCCAGCCCGCCCTCCGCCGCGCGGGCTGACCAGGCATCCACGCGGCCGCAGGAGCGAAGGCACGAGGACATCGGGGCCGCATAGGTTCGGCCGGCGGTAAGACGCTCCGTCGTCGCTTCGGGATTTCTCCCGTGGTCCTGTCACGCCGTGACAGGCATTCCTGTCACGGCGTGACCGGGCCACAGGAGGTCGGTCGGGGACGCCGCGCAGCCGTCCGGTGAATTTTGACTGGCAGAGTTGGCTGACCACACCGGTTGAGCGCGAATCGTCAAAATCCGCCGGCGGCGAGCACGTCACCGCCGGCCGAACCAATACGGCGTCAATTTTCCCGCCGCCATCCTCCTCTCCGGCAAGTCGTCCCCCACGAGACACGGGACGGTGGCGGGGCGGACGCTTCTGGGCTACAGTGCAAGGAATTCAGCCCGTTTCCGCCATTGCTCACCCCTATGTCAGCCCCCCGCACGCTTCTCGACAAGATCTGGGACAACCACGTCGTCTACACGCCGCCTGGCGAATTGCCGCTGCTGTATATCGACCGGCATCTCGTGCACGATGTGACCAGCCCGCAGGCGTTCGAGGGGCTGCGGCTGGCGGGACGGAAGGTGCGGCGGCCCGAGGCGACGTTCGCCACGCCCGACCACAACGTGCCCACGACTGACCGGCGGCTCCCGATCGCCGACCCGGTGTCGAAGCAGCAGATCGACACGCTGCGGGCGAATTGTCGTGAATTCGGCATCCGGCTCTACGATCTCGGTGACGCCGATCAGGGGATCGTGCACGTGATCGGTCCGGAGCTCGGCATCACGCAGCCGGGGATGACGATCGTGTGCGGCGACAGCCACACGGCGACCCACGGGGCGCTCGGGGCGTTGGCCTTCGGCATCGGCACGAGCGAGGTGGAGCACGTGCTCGCGACGCAGACGCTGCGGCAGGCCAAGCCGAAGTCGCTCGAGGTGCGGGTGGATGGCCGGCTGGCGCCGGGCGTGACGGCCAAGGATCTCGTGCTCTATCTGATCGGCCGGCTGTCGACCGAAGGGGGCACCGGCTACGTGATCGAATACACCGGGCCGTGCATCCGCGGGCTCGGCATGGAGCAGCGGATGACCGTCTGCAACATGTCGATCGAGGCGGGAGCGCGGGCCGGGATGATCGCTCCCGACGCGATCACGTTCGACTACATGCGGGGCCGAGAGTTCGCGCCCAAGGACTTCGACAAGGCAGTCACGGCCTGGGAGAAGCTGCCCACTGACGCCGGTGCGGTGTATGACCGCGTGGAGGTGTTTCAAGGGGGTGACGTGGTGCCGCAGGTGACGTGGGGCACAAATCCCGCCCAGGTCACCGGCGTCGATGCGGTCGTTCCTGATCCCGACGCCTTTGGCGACCCGAATGATCGCTCGAGTGCTGCTCGGGCCCTCGACTACATGGGGCTTGCGCGGGGCACGAAGATCGTCGACATTCCGCTCGATCGCGTGTTCATCGGCTCGTGCACGAACAGCCGCATCGAAGACCTGCGGGCCGCGGCCGACGTCGTGAAGGGCTATCGCGTGGCGGCGAACGTGCATGCGATGGTCGTGCCGGGGAGCGGCCGCGTGAAGCGACAGGCCGAGGAGGAGGGGCTCGATCGCGTATTCCGCGAGGCGGGCTTCGAGTGGCGGGAAGCCGGCTGCAGCATGTGTCTTGGCATGAATCCCGATACGCTGTCGCCCGGCCAACGGTGCGCCTCCACGAGCAACCGCAACTTCGAGGGGCGGCAGGGCAAGGGGGGACGCACGCACCTCGTGTCGCCTGCGATGGCCGCCGCCGCCGCCGTGACGGGCCACTTCGTCGATATCCGCGGCTGGGAGTACAAGTGAGATGCAGCCCTTCACCACGCATACCGGCATCGTTGGCAGCCTCGATCGGGCCAACGTCGACACCGACCAGATCATCCCCAAGCAGTTCCTGAAGCGGATCGAACGAACGGGCTTCGGGCAGTTTCTGTTCTGCGACTGGCGGTTCCAGGCCGACGGGAGTCCGAATCCCGAGTTCGAGCTCAACCGGCCCGAGGCGAAGGGGGCGACGATTCTGCTCGCCCGCCGCAACTTCGGCTGCGGCTCCAGTCGCGAGCATGCCCCGTGGGCGCTCGCCGACTACGGCTTCCGTGTGGTCATCGCGCCGACGTTTGCCGACATCTTCTTCAACAACTGCCTGCAGAACGGCATGCTGCCGATCCGGCTTTCGGAGGACGACGTAGCTGAATTGTTCCGTCGTGCTGCTGCGGCCGCTGCAGCTGGCAGCCAGTACCGGCTGCACGTCGATCTCAAGGCCTGCACGGTGGCCGACGACGCCGGGTTCTCACGTTCGTTCACCGTTGATCCGTTCCGTCGCCAGTGCCTGCTGGAAGGGCTCGACGACATCGGCCTCTCGCTGCGGCATGCCGACCGCATCGCCGCCTGGGAGGCGGCCCACGGCCTGCCGGCGGTGGCGGGCTGACGGCCATGCGAGCCATCTGGCTGGCACTCGCGAGCGCGGCATTGTTCGTCGAACCCGGGCTCGAGGCCGCCGATGTGCGGCCGCTGCTCACCGATCTCCCGCGTGCCGGCGACCTGGCCGTGGCCGCCGATGGTCAGCGTGTGGCCTGTGTGGACGAGGGCAGCGGAGCGATCGTCGTGATCGAGCCGAGCGACGGCGGGCCGGGCCGCGTCGCCGTGACGGCGCCTCGGGCCGGCGGGGCCCGTCCCGTGGCCGTCGCCTTCATCGCCGACACCGTGCTGGCGGCCGTGTGCCGCTCGGGGGCCAAGTGGTCGCTTCGCACGTGGCGGCTGCGGCCGACGGAGCCCGTCGAGGCGGAGTCGCCCTTGCAGTCGCTCAGTCTCGACGGTGCCGCCGACCGCGAGCCGGGAATGGTGCACCTGGTGGTCAGCCGCAGCAGTCGTTGGCTGGCGGCGGTGGGTCTCGACCCGCCCGTGGTTCGGGCGGCAATCGGTGGCGTACGCGTCGGGCCTCCGACCGCGCGGCTGTGCCCGTCACTTGGGGCAGGGCGGCGACCGGTGGCGGCCGCCGTGGGCCCGGACGACGAGCTCGTGCTCATCGTCACGAGTGAGAAGGCCGGGCAGCCGATCGAATCGGTGGCGTTCTTCGGAACCGATGGCCGTTGCCTGCTCGATCTCGAGACAGGCCTGAGCGGCATTCGCGACGTCGCGTTTTCGGCGGACGGCTCGAGCCTGTACGTGGTGGCAGCGAGCGCGGCTGGTCAGCGGGCGGGGCTCTGGCGGCTCGACGCCGCTGCCCGGGATGGCCGGCAGGTGATCCGACCCGAACTCGTGGCCGAACTGCCGGAGCCGCGGGCGATTGTCTCCGCCGGTCCGCGGGCCGTCGTCGTCACGCAGGGCGAGCCTGACCGCTCCGTCGTGCAGATTCAGACCGTCGATGCACCTGAGAAGGAGGATCCATGAGCCAGTCGCGCCGCGAGAAGATCGAATCGATGCTCAAGGACGATCCCGACGACGTCTTCCTGCGCTACAGTCTCGCGCTGGAGCTGGAAGCCGCCGGTGAATGGGAAGCCGGGATCGACATCCTCCAGGAACTGGCCCGGACCGAGCCGCCGTATGTGCCGGCCTTCCAAATGGCCGCCCAGCACCTCGTCGCCCACGGCCGCACGGAGGATGCCCGTCGGGCCCTCCGCGAGGGCATCGAGGTCGCCCGTAGCCAGGGCAACGCCCACGCCGCCGGCGAAATGGCGGAATTGCTCATGAGCCTGGGCGAAGCCGGCGAGTAAAGAACTTCTCGCCTGCACAACCAAAACGCCGTGAGGGGTTGCCCATGCCCCAGGAGCCGGCGTTGGCGGCAAGCGAAGGCAGGATGCCGAGAGCGCAGCCGCCATCGAGCGAGCGAAGGACAGGATGTCCGTAGCGAGCGTCCGGCGATGGGGCGTGGGCAGCCCCTCACTATCACCACAGGAGGTTGACCCGCTGAAGAGTCGACCGGCCTGCGGTATTCAAACCGTGGGCCGCATGCGGACTACGGCGCAAGCGGAGCAACGGGCCTACAGGCAGGGCATCGGTTCGCCCGATTCGGCGCCGCGGGTGATCGTGAATCCGAGGTCTTCGATCATCTTGTAGTCGGCCTCGGGGAGCTGGCCCTTCGTCGTCAGGTAGTCGCCTACGAAGATCGAGTTGGCAGCATAGAGGCCGAGGGCCTGCAGGCTGCCGAGGTGAATCTCACGGCCACCGGCGATGCGGATTTCGGATGCGGGATTCACGAGCCGCATCATCGCCAGGCCCCGCAGGCAGTCGCGGGGCGACACGCGATTGACGCCCTCGAGCGGCGTGCCGTCGATGGCGTTGAGGAAGTTGAGCGGGATCGACTCGACCTGCATCGATCGGAGTTCGAAGGCCATGTCGACGAGGTCGTCGTGGGTCTCGCCCATGCCCATGATGCCGCCGCTGCACAGTTGGAGCCCGGCCTCTCGGCAGGCTTCGAGCGTCGCGACGCGGTCGGCGTAGGAGTGCGTGGTGCAGACCTCGCCGTAATGACGTTCGCTCGTGTTGAGGTTGTGGTTCACCTTGTCGACACCCGCGGCCGCGAGCTGCTTCGCCTGGTCGGGGGTGAGCAGGCCGAGGCAGGCGCAGACATTGAGGCCGTACTGGCTCTTGATCTGGGGCGTGATCGTGCAGACGAAATCGACCTCCCGCTGGGTCGGGCCGCGGGCGGAGATCACGATGCAGAACGTCTTCGACTGCCGCTCCGCCGCGAGCTTCGCCGCCTCGAGCAGCTTCGGGGCCGAGAGCAGATTGTACCGGGGGATCTCGGCATCCGAGACCTTCGACTGCGAGCAGTAGCCGCAGTCCTCGGGGCAGAGGCCGCTCTTGGCGTTCATGAGAAAGAAGAGCTGCACGGTGTTGCCGAAGTGGCGATGCCGCACGCGGTAGGCGGCCGCGAGCAGATCGAGCAGCTCGACGTCGGGCGACTCCAAGATCGAGCGGGCTTCCTCGCGATCGATCTCGCCCCCGTCGAGCACGCGGGCCGCCAGGGCGTGCCAGCGGCTGGCGACGGACTCAGGGGAGACCATGGACGGCGATCCGGAAGCACTGGCGATCGACATGGGCGCATCTCGCGGGCGGAACGGGGAGGGCGGAGGCCGCCCAGGGCCCAGAATGTATGCGATGGGCCGCAGGCGTGCCACACCGCGGATGTGGCCCTCAGGCCAGCTCCAGCGGGAACGGGCTGAGCAGTGCCAGCCCGCTGGAGGTCACCACGTAGGCGTTCTCGAGCCGGATTCCCACGCGCAGTTCCGGGGCGTAGAGGGCGGGCTCGACGGCGATCACGTCTCCTTCCTCGAGCACGTCATCCCACATGGGGTTGAGGTGCGGCGACTCGTGCACGGAGAGGCCGATGCCGTGGCCGAGATGGCTCGACCAGCTTCCCACCGGCGCGGCGGCAAGCCATTGCTGCACCTGCTCGTAGAGGTCACGACACCGGACGCCCGGCCGGGCCGTCCGCTCGACGAGCCGCAGTGCGGCGCAGACGTGCTCCCAGGCTGCCTGTTGGGCGTCCGTGGGCTGGCCATCCACGGCCAGCACGCGAGACGAATCGGCACAATACCCGCGGTACACCGGGCCGAGGTCGAGGATGAAGAGCTCCCCCGCCACGCACAGCCGCTCCCGCGGCGGGCCGCCACGGGCACCCGAGGCATAGTCGTTGCCGGTGGCTGTGAGCGGCTCACCGCACGCTGCCACGGCGGCGGTCTGCAGTGCCGAAAAGACGTCGAGCTCGCTCACGCCCGGCCGGACGATCTCGCGGGCCGTGGCGTACATCTCGCCTGCGGCCGCGATCGCGCGGCAGAGCAGCGCCAACTCGTCGGGATCCTTGCGCCGCCTCAGTCGCAGCAGGTCAGGCTCCGCATCGACGAGGGTGGCCGAGCCCAGCTGCCGGGTCACGTGCGGCGGGCAGGACGAAAACTCGACGGCGACCCGCCGCACGGGCTTGCCGGCCCCCAGCCAGTCGCCGAGCACCGCGGCTGCCGCCTCCCGCTGGTCGTTTCGCAGCGTGCTCCGCCACTTGGCCTCGTACGTCCGCACCTCCGTCACGGCCGCCTGTTCGACCGGCTTATCGGGGCAGACGAGCAGCGATTCACCCGTCGTTCGCCATGCGGCGAGCGGCGCGAAGCGGAAATCCCAGCGATGCCCCGTGAGGTATTCGAGGTGCTCGGGCGAGATGACGACGAGGGCATCGACATCGTGAGCCGCAAGGGCGGCGAGCAAACGGTCCTGCCGCACTCGGCAGGCGTCGAGGTCGAGAAGGGAAAAGGCTCCGTTCATGCAAGTTGCCTTCAGTCGAGCTTCGTGAGCAGGCTGGAATCAAACGCCGGAAACTGAGGGTCGAGCCCCTCGAGCGTCTGCCGCAGGATCCGGGCCACGACAAGGTTGCGGTACCACTTCTTGTCGGCCGGCACGATGTGCCATGGCGCATGGGGCGTGTTGCACTTCGTCAGCGCGTCGTCATACGCCTGCTGGAAATCATCCCACCGCTTCCGGTCGGCGAGGTCGTCAGGCCCGAGCTTCCACTGCTTGCGCGGATCCCGCAGCCGCTCCTCCAGGCGTTCCCGCTGTTCCCGCTTGCTGATGTGCAGGAAGCACTTCACGAACGTGAGCCCGCCGTCGCCGAGCAGTTTCTCGAACGCATTGATCTGGTCGTACCGCGGCTCCCACACCGACCGTGGCACGAGCTTCCGCGCCCGCACGACGATCACGTCCTCGTAGTGCGAGCGGTTAAAGATCCCGATCCGGCCGTGGGCCGGGACGGCGGCGTGGATTCGCCAGAGAAAGTCGTGGGCGAGTTCGAGGGTGCTCGGCGCCTTGAAGCTGTGGACGTCGAGGCACTGCGGACTGATGCCGCTTGCCAGCATCCGGATCGTGCCGTCCTTGCCGGAGGTGTCGATGCCTTGCAGCACGACGACCACCGCCCGACGGCTCTCCGCATAGAGCCGGTAGGCGAGTTCGTCGAGCGTGTCGCAGTGTCGCCTCGTTTCCGCCTCGGCGTCGGCCCGCCCGAGATCCTCGTGGAAATCGGGGTCGAAGTCGTCCAGCCGGATGTCGCGGCCGGGGGGCAGGGTGAGCGGCTGATGCACGGGAACACTCCGGGATCGGGGCCCGAAGTGTAGCAACGCAGGGGCCTAGCGGGCGGCCTGGAACAGGGCGGCACGAGATGCGACGGCGCGGTCGCGGCGGCGGCGAAGCCGGGGCGGTGCGATGAAGCGAGACGCGGTCAGGTCGTGCATCAGGGCGGTGTCGAGGGGCATCTCGGCAGCCTGGTCGGCCGGAGCAGGGAGGATCTGCGCTTCGAGGGCCAGCGCCTCATCGATGGACCATACCGCGAGGCCGCGGACCACATGGGGCGTTCCGCTGACGGTCGCCGTGAACAGCGTGCAGGTTCCGGTCGTCGCGAAACCACGGGGCTGGGCAGCCGAGCCGGTCGTCATGTCGATCGTGTTCATGAGCGTTCCTCCGAAGGCGTGCCGGCAGTCACCGGCGACGATCACGAAGGGGGTGCATATCGCGTGCCAGAACGGAATCGAGCCGGGGCTGACGGCGCGACCCGCGCAGGCCATTCAGTTTGTCACGGCCCGTGGCAAACTGCGCCGGTTCGGCAGGGCTGGATGGCTGGCCGCCTTGAAATTCTTGCAGCGGTTCAATGCCCGATCAGCCGATCGGTGGCTCTGCGCCGGCTGCGTCCGAGCTGGCCCGAGGCGCTGCGGTGCCGGCCGCCCCCGTCGATTCGCCGTTCCGGATCCGGTCGCGAATCTTGGCCGCGAGCTCGTAGTTCTCTGACCGGACCGCCTCGGCCAGCTGCTCGTCGAGCGTGGGCCCGATCTCGAACCGCCGCCGCACGCTCTCCCGCATCTCATGGAGCCGGCGCACAAGCTCGTCGTCGGCGTATTGCTCCTCGGCGTCGTAGCGGACGAACAACTCGCGAAACCGTTCCAATCCGGCGTTGATTTCGCGGATGGCGGCCTCAGGCCCACCTTCCTCGAGGGCCGCCAGGGCGCCGGCCTGCACGCGGTGGAAGAGCACGAATGGCCGGTATTGTTCGTGCGAGAGCGTCCACTCCTCATCGGGGGAGTGCGACCGCACGAAGTCCATGAATGCAAGGCTGTGGTCTGCGTCGCGGGCGGCACGCTGATAGTCCCGCAGCGACAGCCAGCAGAGCCGCCGGTGGTAATACTGCACGAATTCCCGGTCGGCCTCCGCACACTGCTCCTTCGACAAGCGGAAGCCGTCTCCCTCCCGGATCACTTCACCGACCAGGTAGTCGTAATACGTCTCGGCGCCGTTGGGCCGCTGGCCATCGGGCCGCAGGTCCGTCTCCATCTGGAGCACGCCCATGTCGACCCGCATCTGGAGCACCTCACGGCCATTCCGGGCCCGGATCAGCCGTGCATTGACCTCGCCGGGTTGAAACGGCCACTGCTTGAGGAGCGAATCGATGTCACGGGGCGTCGCCATCTGGGAGTCCTTGAGCCCTTCGGGTTGCCCGGGCGTCACTGCCCGAGCCGTCGAATTATACCAGCGGCGCACCGGCTCGGCCCGCCGTGCCCTCGTGTTCGCAGCAGAACCACAGCACTGGGCCTCACTCGGGCGGCAGGCGGCGCAATCGCTTCGTGACACCCCGCCGCTTTTTTGTTTCCAGGCGGGCTGCCGTCGCGGACCGTGGCTTCTTCGTCCGCCGCCGGACGGTGGGGGGCACGAGCGCCGTTTCGATGAGCGCGACTAGTTTGGCTCGGCAATCGGCGATGTTGCGGCCGCGATCGCGATGCCGCTGGCTGGCGATCAGGATGGCGCCGTCGTTCGTCAGCCGCGGCCGGAGGGCCGCGAGCATCCGCTGCCGCACGTCGCCCGGCAGGTGGGGCGTGTGGCGCAGGTCGAACCGCAGGATCGCCTTGCTGCTGGTGCGATTGACATGCTGGCCGCCCGGCCCGCTGGAGCGGACGAACTGCCAGTCGAGTGCGGTCGCCGGAATGACGATCGGGCGGGGACCGTCGATCGCGATGTCGTCTCCTGCCGCCACGGGTGGGCTCCTTTTCTCTTTATCATCGGCGTTGTGCTGGCACAGGGTTTTGTCAAGCGGAAAACCCTCGCTCTGCTAGCGGCCTTCGGGGCCGGTGAATTGTTGCGGCAGGCGGCCGGAAGTGCCGCACTGCCGGCTTCTCTGGACAGTCGGCGCGCGGCCTCTCCATACTTCCGACCTCCTTCTGGGAACCAGATCACACGCAGGCGGGCAGGAGACGCTCTCACGCATGTTCGACGTCGCGGTCAGCCAGTTGACGACACTTCAGTGGGATTTGTCCCAGGAGCTTCCAGCGGTCGCGGAGCACGGCCTGGCCGCGATTTCACTGTGGCGTCCCAAGCTCTCCGATGGCGGCCTCGAGGCCGTCACGGCCGCCGTTACGGCGTCCGGCGTGCGGGTGTCGAGCCTGCAGTGGGCCGGAGGGTTCACGGGCAGCGACGGCCGCACGTTTGCCGAGAGCGTGGCCGATGCCGCGGAGGCGATATCCATGGCCGCTGTCCTCGGAGGCGGTGCTCGCTCCGGCTTCGTCGCCAGGCCGCCGGTCGTCGTCGTCCATAGTGGCTGTCGAGCCGGCCATACCCGATCCCACGCCGTGCGACTCCTCGTCGAGGCGCTCGACATGCTGGTCCCACTGGCCAGGGCCGAAGGGGTCGTCTTGGCCCTCCGTCCGATGCATTCACTGGCGTCGGCAGGGTGCAGTTTTCTGACGCGACTCGACGAGTCGCTCGAGCTCGTGGAGCGAATCGCGGACCCCCACGTGCGGCTTGCGGTCGACCTGTGGCAATTCGCCGATGCCCCGGACTTCGATGCCCTGGCGCCGCGGCTGGCGGCGGCGGCGGCCCTCGTGCATGTCGCCGACCGGGTTGGGCCGCCGGTGGCCTGCGCTGACCGGTTGCTGCCGGGGCGAGGTGAACTGCCGCTGGAAGCCTGCGTCAGCCAGATGGTGGACTGCGGTTACGACGGCGATCTTGAATTCGATCCCGTCGGCGAGGCCGTGCAGGAACTCGGCTATGCAGCGGCGTTCGCAGAGATTCGTGCGGTCGCCGATACGTGGATTGACCGCATGGCCGAGGCAATGCCCGCCCGACTCCGGCGGGTCGATCCGCCGCATCATCAATTGCGTGACGTTCAGCGGCGTGGCGCCGGCGCAGGCTCGCGAAGGTCCCAGGCCTCCACCCAGGTGGTCTCGCGGGGGTGAAGGTTGAAGTCGGCCTGTAGCCGCCGGTCGAAATCATCCATGTGGCCCGCGCCGTAGAAGATGGCGATCCGCCGGTCGCCCTTTGCGATCCGTCGTCGTAAGGCGTCGAGGGCGGCAGTGTTGCGATCGGTGATCAGCGTCGAGCCTTCTTCGCCGCCGAAGGCTGCCGTGAGCACCTCCATGTCGGAGAACTGCTCGGCCATGAGCCGGCGGAGCTTGAGTTGCCGGTGGGGGCCGGACCCAAACAGCAGGCTGAACATGTCGCCGATGCCGACCTCGGCCGTGCCGCTACCTCCCGCTTCCGCACGGGCCATGCTTTCCCGCATCAGCCGCGAAAACATCGTCCACCAGGATTCGCCCCGCTTGGCCATGGCCGCGGAGAACTCTTCGGGCGAGAGGTCGGCATGCACGAAGTTCGCGGCCCGATAGTCGACGCGGTCGAGCTGGAACTCGAGGCCGAGCAGCTGCGTGAGGCCCTGTTGAGCGGAGCCGATCATGCCCGCAGGTTTGTGCCCCTGCTTGGGTACGCGGGCGTTGGGGGGCGCGACCAGTTCGTAGAGCACGCTGTCGTAGTCCGCAAAGCAGCGGTTGAGCGTGTCGTAATAGGCTCGGCTGCCGATATGGACGGCCCCGACGAGATCGACCTCGATCGGCTCACGGCGGCCGCCGCGGCGGGCGGCTGCCGCCGTCTCCGTGTATGACACGATGGCGGTGTCGAGCGAGACGGGCTGGCCGTCGGCGTCGCGTGCCACGCGGAGAAACGCCAGGTCCTCGGCGGCCTCGGGAGCGGCCACATCCTGTGCCCTGGCCGGTGCTCCGCTCAGGGACGCCAGCAGGATGGCAAGGCCGGCAAGGCGGGGGCTCAGGGCGGCGGCCGGACGTGTGAGGCCGAAGAGGTGGCTCATCGACGGTGCTCCGAAAGGGTGCTGGCGGCTCCGGGCCGCGGATCGAGCTGGCAATCAGGGCAGGATACAGCGGCCAGCCGGCCCCGTCATGCCGCCGGTCGGCGCCGTATCAATCGCCGCACCGGCAGGGTTTGCCAAGTTTCGTCAACCCGATCGCCCCGCACGACCGATACCACCGGAGGAATCCGCAGTGGCGGAACACCGGCTCCTGCTCCCCAGGACATACAGCGATGGCCACGACACTTGGCTTCAGGCGGTTCACGGCACCTCTCATGGCTTGGCTGGCAGTCACGTCTGCGGCCTGCCTCCCGTCCGGGATCGCCCGGGCCGGCGACTGGATGCCGCTGCTTCCCGACCAGGACTTCTACGACTTCCAGCTGTTCGCGCCGCCGGACCTGCAGGAGTATGAGATCTACCCGGAGCCGAGCGAGGGCATCTTCTTCTCCTACGACCGGCTCTACTGGAGCATCACGCCGCCGAGCGTGACGGGCGTGGGAGCGACGGGGAACGGCGGCTACCTGATCCCGGCAGAGCCGATCTCCCCGCAGTCGATCGTCCAGCTGAATAACGGCAGCCTGCAGGCGTCGGCGAGCAATCCGCAGCTTCCGTCCAACGTCATCGGCGGCATCTACATTTTCGGTTCGGACCCGCTCCAACTCGATCTCAACACGAGCTGGATGCGGACGGCGATGACCTGGGGCAATCGCTACGAGGGCGGCTGGATCTATGACAATCGCGGCGTCGCGCTGAGCTACTTCGACTCGGGTGACCAGAATCAGCAGTTTGTCACGATGAACGAATTTGCCGCGTCATCGCCGACGCAGATCTTCACGCAGAATTCGACCGCAGGTGGCGACACCGGCGGTGGCGTGGGGAATGTGAATCAGGCGGTCGTGACGACGACGATCACGTCCAACAGCCCGCCGCCGGATCACCTCATCTCCCAGAAGCTCACACAAGACAACATGTCGCGGATCCAGAGCGCCGGAGCTGCGATGATCGTCCGCCGTGAACTCGGCCGCCGCGGAAGCGGCACGACGGCGCGGTTCGCCTTCGGGCCCCGGTTCGTCCAGTTCGAAGACCGGTTCAACATCGGCTACGAGAGCAATCAGTATGCGTTCAATCAGGGGCCGACGGCTGGCACCCAGGGAGCCGGGGTCAATATCGGAACGACTGGTGCACAGGCGGGCGGTTCGGCCGGTTCGGCGACCGTTGGCGGCACAGGGGGCGCGGGCACAGGTGCGGGAGGCTCGGGGGGAACGGCCACGGGTGCCTTTGGGAGCACAGGCGGGGCAAACGTGTCGCTCTACACGACCTCGGCCGGCGACGTGCTCGGCATCACGGGCGTCGATACCCTGACCGGTCAGGGGCAGGGATCGCCGCTGCAGACCGGGGAATGGGAGACGTCCTCGTTCAACAACATGGTCGGGCCTGAGTTCGCAGTCCTGCTCGAGTCGAGGCGTGGGCGGTGGACATGGACCAGTGAGCTCAAGTTCACCGCCGGCTTGAACTGGCAGAACACCCTCTATCGCGGGTCCAACTTCCCCGACTCCATTGGCGCCGACTATCTGCGAGCCACATTCAATCCGTCGGTGACAACGACCCAGACGGGCGAGGACACGAATCCGCAGACGCTCGCACCGCCGCCGCTCTTCCTGCAGATCTACGGCGTGGGGCAGAGCAACGCCACCAACGACGTCGAGCACAACTTCGTGTTCACGCCAATCGGCGAGTGGCGGTTCGGTGCCCAGTTCAAGGTGAGCCAGGCCGTCACGCTGCGGGCCGGTTACACCGGCATGGTGATGGGATCGATCGCCCGGGCCTCGTCGAACACGGCTTATAGGTCGGACCGCCGCCCCGTGCAGTATGCGGAAGTGCTCGATCCTGAACAGCCGGCCAGCATCGACAACCCCTGGGTCGTGAAGACGAGCGGCCTGCGGCCGGCGAGTCCCACTCCGGGTGCCATCTACACCGATCCCGACGATCCCTACTTCCGCGAGAGTCCCGTCTACAACCGCATCGGTGCCGCGGCCAGCGCGGTGCAGGACGTGGTGTTCACCAACGGCGTCGACTTCGGCGTCGAGATCAAATACTGACCGCGAGGCCGCTCGGCCTCACCAGCCGGCAGCGATCCACTCCGCGGTGGCGCCGCGGATCGTACCGAGCTTGTCGAGCCGCTCATGGAGCGGCTGCCAAAATCCCGAACGGTCGGCCGTCGCGACCTCGGCCGGCAGGCCCACGGGTAGTCCCGCGGCATCCACCTGGACGAAGCCCAAGAGGCCGTCCATCCAGGGCAGCGTGTGGCCTTCGAGCGGCATACCCACCACGCCCACGACCAAGGAGCCCTGCTTCACCTTCAGCACGGCACCGCGAAGCTCGACCAGTGCGCCGACGGGCACGCTCCGTCGGCATTCGAGCGACAGCACCCGCCGGAGCATCAGGTTCGCCTGTGGCCCCGCCCCGCGAGAGGCCGTTGCATAAGCCGTTTCCAACGCATACCGCAGCAGGCTACCAGCGTAGAGCGTGCCGTGGTGGTTCGCGTCGGCGGGCAGGACGAGCCGGTGGCTCGTGGTTTCCGGGGCTGGCATGGCCGCGGTTATACGCCGCCGCGGCCCCGGCTCAAGCCGACCTGCGGGCGTAGCCGGGATCGATCTTCGCGAGCTCGTCCTGCATGGCGGCGACCGTCTTGCGGATCTGGTCGGGCGTGTGCCGCGACGTGATGAAGAACCGCAGCCGGGCGGCCCGTTCCTCGACGGCTGGATAGAGGATCGGCTGCACGTTGATCCCGCGGGCGAACAGGGCCCGGGAGAGCCGCAGGCTGTTGATCGAGTTCCCCAGGATGATCGGCACGATCGCCGATCCGCCCGAGGGCCCGGTGTCGAGGCCGGCGTCGCGGGCGAGCTGGAGGAAGAGCCTGGCGTTGGCGTGGAGCTGCTCTACCCGCTGGGGCTCCCGCTCCAGCAGCCGCAGGGCACCGAGGGAGGCGCCGGCGGCGGCCGGCGGCAGGCCCACGGAGTAGACGAAGCCGGGCACGGTGTACTTAAGCCACCGCACGAGCGACCTAGAGCCCGCGATGTAGCCGCCGCAGCTGCCGAGTGCCTTGGAGAGCGTGCCCATCCAGAGGTCGACATCGGCCGGATTCACCCCGAAGTGCTCACCGATGCCGCGGCCGCGGCGGCCCATGACACCGATCGAGTGGGCCTCGTCGACCATCAGGAGCGCCTTGTGCCGCTTGGCCAGCTCGACGAACTTCGGCAGGTCGGCGAAGTCGCCGTCCATGCTGTAGATGCCCTCGATCACGATGAGCACCCGCCGATACTGGCCGCGCATCTGCGCGAGCAGATCGTCGGCCGCGCGGAAGTCGTTGTGCGGAAACGGACGGCGGCGGGCACCGGAGAGCACGGCCCCCTGCAGCAGGCTGTTGTGGGCGAGCGCGTCGTGCAGCACGAGATCGCCCGGTCCGACCACATGGCCGATCACCGTCTCGTTCGTGGCGTGGCCGCCGACGAACGTGATCGCGTCTTCCGCTCCCACGAACCGGGCGATCTCCCGCTCGAGCTCCTGGTGGATCGTCTTCTCGCCCGACACGAGCCGGCTCGCCGACACGCTCGTGCCAAACTGGTCGATCGCCGCCTTGGCCGCAGCGGCCACCTCCGGCTCGCCCGACATGCCGAGGTAGTTGTAGGTGGCCCAGCTCACCATCTCCCGGCCGCCGATGCGGGTGCGGTCGTTCGTGAGCCCCTCATGCACGCTGAAGTAGGGATTCTCGAGGCCGGCGTCGCGGACCATCGCGAAATTCTGCTCGAGTGCCCGCACCTCGGGGAACTCGGCGATGCGGTATGCATCGACGGGGATCTCGACGGCGGCCGCGGTGGCCTGCACCTTCGTGCGGCCCTCGAGCGGCATGTGATCGATGATCGCCTCGGTCACCTCGCGGCAGGTCTCGATCTGGGGCAGCACCTGCTCCGGGAATCGGCCGCCGAAGGCCTCCTCCAGGCTCGCGACGATTTCCATGCGCTCCAGCGAGTCGAGACCGAGCTCGACGATGTTCGTGTCGAGCGTGAGGCTGCCGGCTCGCTCCTTGGCGATCTGCCGCACGTGCTCGAAGACCGTCTGGACGATCTCCTGGGGCAGCTCCCGGTCTGGGCGATGCGCCCGCGACGTCTCGCCGACGGGCCGCTGCCGGGCGAGCCGGGGCGCGGCCGCTGCGGCCGCTGCCGGAGCCGCGGCGGCCAGCCAGCCGACATGCTGCTCCACGACCTCGAGGGTGCCGTCGAGGAACTGCCGCTTGCAGGCGTGCCGCTGG